>JBMFWZ010000005.1:0-63747 GCA_049964755.1 Steroidobacteraceae bacterium
CGGGATTTGTGGCGGAAATCTTGCGGTTGCAGTGCCAGCTCGTGATTACGGCACTTCAACCGCAGATTCCGGGCTTTACGCAGCCGGACCGGGTGTTTCACGTGGAACACGGTGCCGTCCGACCGGTATAATGTGACATTGCATCATGGAACCGGTCATGGCATCCGACGACGTCTACGACTCGAGTAAAATCAAGGTCTTAAAAGGACTGGACGCCGTACGGAAACGGCCCGGCATGTACATCGGTGACACCGATGACGGCACCGGCCTGCACCACATGGTGTTTGAGGTCGTCGATAACTCCATCGACGAAGCCCTGGCCGGACATTGCGACCGTATCGTCGTCATGGTTCACGCCGACGAGTCCATCACCGTATCGGACAACGGCCGTGGAATTCCGGTCGACATGCACCCCGAAGAGGGGCGATCTGCGGCCGAGGTCATCATGACCGTGCTGCATGCCGGCGGAAAATTCGACGCGAGTTCCTATAAGGTCTCCGGCGGTCTGCACGGGGTCGGCGTTTCGGTGGTCAACGCGCTCTCCGACTACCTGCTGCTCACCGTGCATCGTGACGGCAAAGTTCACCGCCAGGAATACCGCCTCGGCGACCCCGTTGCACCGCTCGCGGCGGTCGGCCCGTCCGAACAGCGGGGCACCACCATCCGCTTCAAGCCGAGCGCGCAGATCTTCACGCACATCCAGTTCAGTCACGACATCCTCGCCAAAAGGTTGCGCGAGCTGTCGTTTCTGAATTCCGGTGTGCGTATTGAGCTGATCGACGAACGCGAGAACACCTCGGACGTCTTTCAGCACGAAGGCGGCCTACAGGCCTTCGTGAAGTACCTCAATCGCTCCCGCACCCCGGTGCACGAGTCGATTCCCTGGTTCAAGACACAGGATGGGCCGGTCACCATCGAGGTCGCGCTGCAGTGGAATGACTCCTACCAGGAGAGCATGTTCTGCTACACGAACAACATTCCGCAGAAGGACGGCGGCACTCACCTGGCTGGCTTCCGCAGCGCGCTGACGCGCACGCTCAACGACTACATTGAAAAAGAAATGTCGGCCAAAAAGGACAAGATCCCCACCACGGGCGATGACGCCCGCGAGGGGATCACCGCGATTCTCTCGGTGAAGCTGCCCGACCCGAAGTTCTCCTCCCAGACCAAGGACAAACTGGTTTCCTCCGAGATCAAGGGCATCGTCGAAGCAGCGGTGAGTGCCAAGCTGCAGGATTTTCTCCTCGAGCACCCGCAGGATGCCAAAGCGATCATCGCCAAGATGCTCGACGCGGCTCGGGCGCGCGAGGCGGCGCGCAAAGCCCGCGAAATGACCCGACGCAAGGGCGCGCTCGACGTTGCAGGGCTGCCTGGGAAGCTCGCGGACTGCCAGGAGAAGGATCCGGCACTCTCGGAAATCTTCATCGTCGAGGGCGATTCCGCCGGTGGCTCCGCGAAGCAGGGCCGTGATCGTCGGACGCAGGCCATTCTGCCGCTGAAGGGCAAAATCCTGAACGTCGAGAAAGCGCGATTCGACAAGATGCTCTCCTCGGCGGAGGTCGGTACGCTGATCACCGCCCTCGGCTGCGGCATCGGCAAGGACGATTTCGACCTCGGTAAGCTGCGCTATCACCGCGTCATCATCATGACGGACGCGGACGTTGACGGCAGCCACATCCGAACGCTCCTGCTGACGTTCTTCTACCGGCAGATGCTGGCTCTGATCGAGAACGGGCATGTCTACATCGCTCAGCCACCGCTGTTCAAGGTCAAGCGCGGCAAACAGGAAATGTACGTCAAGGACGAGGCTGAACTCGATGCGGTGCTGTTGAACTCCGCACTGGAAAACGCGGCGCTGCACGTCAACGCCGAGGCGCCGCCGCTGCAGGGTCCGGGCCTGGAAGTGCTCGCCCGCCAGTACACCGAGGTTCAAGCCATCATCAAGCGCTGGTCGCGCCGCTACGACGAACGCCTCCTGGAACAGCTGATCTACCTGCCCGTGGTACGCCCGCAGGACTTCGACCAGACCGACTGGCTGCGTGCTTGGGCCGCTCAGTTGCACCAAAGTCTCAACGCGCTCGTTGATGCCACCCGCACGTATACGGTCGAATTGCGTGACGCGCCCACCCAAGGCCACGGGCCGCGGGTCGTGATCCGGCGCACTGAACATGGCACCGACAGCACCAAGCACCTGACGCGCGAATTCTTCGAATCCGCCGAGTATCAGTGCATCGCGGGTCTTGCCCACACGCTCGCCGGGCTGATCGGCGAAGGCGCGACGGTCACCCGTGGGGAGGCCCGCCAGCCGGTCGGCTCCTTCAAGGAGGCCATGAGGTGGCTATTTGATCAGGCCCGCAAGGGCCAGAGCATCCAGCGCTACAAAGGACTGGGGGAGATGAACCCCGAACAGCTCTGGGACACGACGATCAACCCCGAGACGCGCCGGCTGATGCAGGTGAAAATCGACGACGCCGTCGCCGCGGATGACATCTTCACCACCCTGATGGGCGATCAGGTCGAACCGCGCCGCGAATTCATCGAAAAGAACGCGCTCTCGGTGACCAACCTCGATATCTGATCCGCGTGGGCGGCCGGCCGCTACAGGTTGACGGCCGCCATACCGGCCGGCGGGTAGCGCGTACCTGCCGCGGCCCCGGGCGGGAACGCCGCATCGAGTGCCGCGAAGTCCGCCGCGTCCAGGCGCACGGCCAGCGCACCGAGGTTCTCCTCGAGGCGCGAGCGCCGTTTGGTGCCAGGAATCGCGATGACGTCCTCGCCCTGCGCGAGAACCCAGGCGAGCGCAAGCTGTGCGGATGTACAGCCTTTCTGCGCCGCGAGCGCATGCACCGCGTCCACCAGGCGCACATTGCGCGCGAAATTCTCTCCCTGGAACCTCGGGTGATGACGGCGGAAATCCTCCGCACCCAGGTCCTCCGGTCGCTGAATCGCGCCGGTCAGAAATCCACGCCCGAGCGGCGAATACGCCACGAGCGCGATCCCCGCCCGCCGGCAGGCCGCCAGGACCCCGTTGTCCTGAAGATCGCGCGACCAGAGCGAAAACTCACTCTGCAGCGCCGCGATCGGATGCACCTTCATCGCCCGCTCGATCGTCGCCGCGCCGGCCTCTGACAGCCCGAGATGGCGCACCTTGCCGGCGCGCACCAGCTCGGCCATGGCCCCCACGGTCTCCTCGATGGGAACCTGCGGGTCGACGCGATGTTGGTAGTACAGATCGATGACCTCGACCTGAAGCCGCTTCAGGCTGGCCTCGCAGGCACTGCGCACGTACTCCGGCCGCCCGCTGATGCCGCGGACGGCAGGATCCGCCGCGTCGCGCACGATCCCGAATTTCGTGGCCAGGAATACCCCCTCGCGCCGGCCCCGAATGGCCCGCCCCACCAGCTCCTCGTTGACGAACGGCCCGTACATGTCCGCCGTATCCAGCAAGGTGACGCCCCGCTCGAGCGCCCGGTGGATCGTGGCGATCGACTCGGCATCGTCGCGCACCCCGTAGAACTCGCTCATTCCCATGCAACCGAGTCCGAGTGCTGAGACGGACGGGCCGTTCTTGCCGAGCATTCGAGTCTGCATGGGAAACTCCTTGCGCACAGGCGCGGTTCAGATCAGGGTGATCGCGCAGTATACCGCCACGGCCCCCGCGAGCCGCACCATCGCGGTGCAATGGTGGCAGAATCCGCCCTTCACTTTTCACCGCCCCGAAAGGGACCGCACGCATGTCCACCGAAACCCTAGCCCCAGAGGCGCTGCAGCTCAGCCCCAGGCGCCACACCAGCACCGCGCGCACCGTCGAGCAGCTGGTGGCCGAGCAGCTCGAACACTTCGGTATCCCCGCCGGTTCCCCCCACGGCCACGCGCTGACGCGCCTGACGCGCGCGCTGATCGAAGCCAACGGCGCGGCGCAGGATGCCTGGCGCCTGACCAGCGAAACGCTCGCCAAGCTCGAACGCCGCGACCGCATCGCCTGGTTCAACGCCAAGCGATTCGCCTGCTTCCAGCTCGCCAAGGTGCTCGATACGCTGCAGAATCCACTGCGGGCGACCTACCAGTCGATCATGGACGACGCGCCCACCGCGATCGCCAAGGGACCGAACCCGCTGTTCGACAACGTGACCGCACTGTTCAGCGCCACGCCCGTCATCACACGCACGGCAACTTACGTCTACGCGTGCACCGAGTGGGTCGAGGACGCCTTCCAGGGCAAGGAGCTGTTGCACGAGATTTACTCCCGGCTGCTCAATCCCACCTCGATCTGCCTGGCCAACCACATCGTCGATCTGGAAGCCGGGCCCGATGCCGCCCACTATTTCGCCTGGAATTTCAATTCCGGCATGGCCGCGATCGACGCGACGCTCGCGAATCTCGTCGGCTACGAGGACATCGTCCTCGCCAGCCGCAACGTATACGGCGGCACCTACCAGCTGTTGCACGATTGGTACGGCAAGCGCAGCAATCTCAACGTCTCGGTCGAGTGGTTCGATGGGGAAACCGGCGCGCAATTCAGCACGCGGCTCGCCGAACTGCAACAGCGCTACGCCGAGCGACTCGCCCAGGGCCGGCAGATCTACATTTATCTCGAGTCACCGTGCAATCCGCACGGCAACATCCTCGACGTCCCGGCCATCTGCCGCGCTGCGCACGCCCAGGGCTTGACCGTGATCTGCGATGCGACCGTCGGCACCCCAGTGTTGCAGCGGCTCCTGCAGAGCCCCGAGCGCATCGAACGGCCGGACTTCCTCATTCACTCCTATACCAAGGATATCTGCGGCTCGGGCAACACCACCGCCGGCGTGGTGATTGGCCGTACCGAGCGGATGTTTCTGCCCAAGGGCCAGAGCGTACGGGTCGCCGGTCACGACGGCCAAGAGCGTGAATACCGCTGGGATGAGACCATGTTCTGGAACGTGTATTACGTCAAAGGCGCGTTCCTCGATGCAGACAAAGCGTTCGAAGTGTTGAGCGGCATGCGCACGATGGAATTGCGCATCGTGCAGAAGTGCATCAACACCATCGTGCTGGCGCGCGCACTAGCGCTGCATCCGATGATCAACGTGCACTGCTCGGCGGTGCAAGGTCACCCGAACGGCGAGTTGCGCGAGAAGCTGATGACGCTCGGTCTTCCCGCGCCGCTGTTTACCATCGATTTTGAGGGCACCGCGCGCCATCCCGGGCGGCTCGAATCGAGCCGGCTCGAGCGCCTGCTCGACAGCCTGGAGCCGGCGTTCGGACTGCAGGTGACGCTCGGCCAGACCAACACCGTGGTGCTCTGCCCGGCCCTGACCAGTCATTCAGAGATGTCCGAGCAGGCCCTTGCCGCAGCCGGCATCACGCCGACCACGCTGCGCATTTCGGTCGGCGATGAGGACCCGCGTTACCTGCTCGAGCACTTGCGCCAGGCCGCTGCGATAGCCGCGGGCGATGCCGATCCGGACTTCGCCGCGGGCTTCCCCGCACGTGAGCGTCTCAATGCGATCTACCAGGAGGTGTACACGGACGTGCATCGCCGGTGGATCACGGCGCGTTGCGCGGCGTGAGGGGTCTGGGGGCGCGGCCCTGCCGGCCGCGCCCCGGAACCCGTTCGGCTCAGCGAACCGGATCGAACAGCAGCACCTGCAGCGAGTCCGGCGTGAACGGCGAGCGCAGCGGGCGGTGGCCGGCGCGCCAGGCCGCGAAGAATTTCCGTAGCGCCGTCGGCGTGGTCTGCGCCGCCAGGATGAACACGCGGCCGGTGGCCGGATCGAGCGCCATGGTGCGCCCCGACAGTTCGGTCTTGACCGCCGGTAGCGCCACGAACGTGTCGGCATTGACCTCGCGGATCACCGAGAGCGTTCCGGCGCGACCGTTGGAACTGAAGATGAGCCGGCGGCGTGGATCGAAGCGAACCGCATCGCTCCCCGCCCCAATACGCACTGTGGAGACCACCGCGCCGGTGATGGCGTTCACGATCACCAGGCGGTCATTCTCACAGCTCGCGAACAGCCGATGCGTCACTCTGTCGAGCGCCAGACCATGCGGTTGGCGGCAGGTCGGCATCGGCCAGGCTGCATCGACGCGATTGGTCGCGGTGTCGATGCGGAAAATTTCCGGATGCGTAACGCCGTTGACGTAGAGCTCACCATTGTCGCCCGGCACCGCATACTCCAAATCGCCCCCGATCCGGACGAATTTCACCACCGTACGGTGCACCGGATCGATCACCGCCAGTGTGCCGGTGTCGCCGTCGATCACGAATGCGTGGCGGCTGACCGGGTCAAACGTGACCGCATCGGCGCCCCGCTCGATTTTCACGCGCGCCAACACGCGCAGCGTCTTGAGACTGAAGATCACGGCCCGTCCACTGCGGCCGTCATCCGTGATGCCAACGCCCGCGCGCTGATCGAACGCCACGCCGTGCGGCCCACCGGCGATCGGACCGACTTCACCGACGATCCGACCGTCCTTTGCGTCGAGCACCGTAAGGCGGTTGCCATGGGCGACGAACACACGGCGCGAGGCCGGATCGAACACGGCGTAATCCCAGCTCGTCGGCGCGCCGAGCGCCACGCGTCGCACCAGCCGGTAGGCCGGGAGCACGCGCCCTGCAGCCGGCTGCGCCAGCCACATCGAAGCGCAGCCGAGCACCACCGCAACCCGAAGTGACCAAACCCCGATCGCAGCGCGCATGGTGATCTCCCCGTTGTGATGGCGCGATCCGTGCATCGTACACCGGGGCGATCATCGGATGATGCGGCCGCGGCGTGGCCGGTCGTGACCTGACCGCATGCGCCGCCCGATGTGTCGCCAATTGTCGTCACAAGTGGCGCTGGGCTGAGGGGCGCGCTAGGGTTTGACACGGCCCGGCAGACCACGGGCCGAAGGAGTGCCCATGACCCGAGTTGCGCTGCAGGGCAGCGAACGCGAACCTCTCCCGGGAGCCCGGGCGTTGCGACCGGCCGCCATGGACGAACGGTTGGAAGTCACGGTGGTGGTTCGCCCCGCTGGCACCACTGCGTGGCAGGGTCGCCTCGATGAACTCGCGCGCGGGGCGCGGCCGAGGCCGTTGACTCCTGAGACATTCGCCGAAATCCATGGCGCCCGGGCTGCCGACCTCGAGGCCATCGGGGCCTTCGCGGCGACTCACGAACTCGCGGTGCTCGCGCGGCACGCCGCGCGGCACACGATCACGCTCGGCGGGACCGTGCAGCAGATGAATGCCGCGTTTGGCGTGGAGCTGTGGCAATTCGAGCACCCGGGCGGCACGTACCGCGGTTTGCACGGACCGGTGTTTCTGCCGACGGAACTGCTCGAGGGTATCGTGGCGGTGCTCGGACTCGATAGCCGTCCGCAGGCCCGACCTCACTTTCGTATCCTCAGCGGCCCGAAGCCGCGTCGCTCCCGTGCGGCGGCCCCGCGGGCGGCGGCGTTCACGGCGGTGGAGCTCGCCGCGCTCTACGGGTTCCCCGCCGGCAACGGCGCCGGTCAGTGCATCGCGCTGATTGAACTCGGCGGGGGCTTCCGCCCGGCGGACCTGCGCACGTACTTCGGCGCCCTTTCGCTGCCGCTGCCCACCGTCGTTGCCGTGTCGGTCGACCAGGCCCTCAACTCCCCTATCGGTAATCCCAACAGTGCCGACGGGGAAGTCATGCTTGACATCGAGGTGGCCGGCTCAATCGCTCCTGCGGCGACGATCGCGGTGTATTTCGCACCCAACACCGATGCTGGGTTTTTCAACGCCATCACTACCGCTGTGCATGACACGATGCATCGACCGTCGGTGATCTCGATCAGCTGGGGCGGTCCGGAACCGTCCTGGTCGACGCAGGCGCTGCGCGCGATGGACCAGGCGTTTCAGGCCGCCACGGCACTCGGTATCACGGTCTGCGTGGCCGCTGGCGACGGCGGCGCCACTGATGGTGTGTCCGGCGGGGTCAACGAAGTGGATTTCCCCGCGTCCAGTCCGCATGCGCTGGCCTGCGGCGGGACGCGGGTCACGGCCACGGCGAACGCCATTGTGAGCGAGACCGTGTGGAATGACGGGACCCCGGCCGCGGGCGCGACCGGCGGTGGCGTCAGCAGCTACTTCCCGCTGCCCGCGTGGCAGGAGGGACTGCAGACGACCGACCTTCAGGGACTGACTCAACTCCTTCCCCGCCGCGGCGTGCCCGACGTTGCCGCAGATGCAGACCCGCGATCAGGCTATCAAGTCTTGGTCGACGGGGTCTCGGCCGTCTTCGGTGGCACGAGTGCGGTGGCGCCGCTGTGGGCTGGACTGATCGCGCGCCTGAATGCGGCCGGCGGCACCCCCGCCGGTTGGCTCAATCCGCTGCTGTATGCGCATCCTGCGGCGCTGCGCGACATCACGCGGGGCAACAACGGCGGCTACAGCGCCTCCCCGGGCTGGGACGCCTGCACCGGTCTCGGCAGCCCGCTTGGGGCGCGCATCGCCGCCCTGCCCGGGGTCTGAGCGGCGCTCAGAACTGTACGGTGCCCTCGAGATAGAAGACGCACTCGCCTTCGAGTTCCACTCGGTTGCCGCGGACTCGGCAGAGCAGTTCGCCGCCGCGCCGAGAAGCCTGATAGGCGCGCAGGTCCGTTCTGCCGAGCAACTCCGCCCAGTACGGCGCCAGGGCGCAGTGCGCGCTGCCCGTCACGGGATCCTCGGGAACCCCTCGTGCCGGTGTGAAGTATCGGCTCACGCAATCGAACTCGCCGCTGCCGCGTGCGGTGACGATCACTCCGGGCAGCTCGAGCGCGGCGATCGCGGCAATGTCGGGCGCGAGTGAGCGCACGGCCCGCTCTTCGCCGAGTACCGCGAGGTAATTGATCGCATCGGCGCGCACTTCGATCGGGTGCACTCCCAGGGCTTGCGCGAGCGCTGCGGGCGGATCGATCCGATGAGTCGGCCGGGCGGGAAAGTCCATGACGTATTGGTGCGAGGTACGCGTGACGCGCAGCGCGCCGCTGGCCGTCTGGAAGGTCACCTCGGTGCGGCCAGGCTCGAGCTTCTCCAATACCACCGCGGCGCTGGCGAGCGTGGCGTGCCCGCACAGCGGAACTTCCACCCGAGGGGTGAACCAGCGCAGTTGATACTGTCCATCACCACCGACCAGGAATGCCGTCTCGGAGAGATTGTTCTCCGCGGCGATCGCCTGCAGCAGCGCATCGGGCGCAAATGCCTCAAGCGGCATGACGGCCGCGGGGTTGCCGCCGAATGCCCGGTGTGAAAACGCGTCGAGTTTGAAGATTCTGCTGCGCATCGAGTCGCTCAGGCCAAGGGGGCGCGGCCCTCGAGCCGCGCGAGGGTATTCTCGATCCACGTCTGCACTTCCTGGTTGACCTCGCGCGGATCGCGTCCCACGGCGCTCACCGGCGGGCCGATGACCACGCGGATGGTGCCCGGCCGCTTGCGCCAACCGCGGCGCGGCCAATAGCGACCGGCATCGTGTGCCACCGGCACCAGGAATTTACCGCATTCCGCAGCGAGCAGCGCGCCGCTCACACCGTAGCGACGAGTCTGCCCGGGCGGCATGCGCGTGCCCTCGGGGAAGATGATGATCCAATCGCCCTCGGCGAGGCGCTGGCGGCCCTGTGCGACCACTTGGCTCACCGCCGAATGCCCCACCTTGCGGTCGATCGCGATGGCGTGCATCTGGCGGATACCCCAGCCGACCGCCGGGATCCAGGTCAGCTCGCGCTTCAGCACCCAGACCTGACGCGGGAACACCAGCGCCATCGCGATGGTTTCCCACGACGAGGAGTGCTTCCAGAGCGCGATGTGGTTGCCGGCCGGTAGATGCTCGGCACCCTCGATGCGGTAATCGAGCCGGCAGGTCCACTTCAATACCGTCAGCAGCACCCGCGACCACACCCGCACCAGCGCGTAGCGGCGCTCGAAGGGCAGCAGCGAACAGGCGATGACGAAGAAGATCGCGTAGCAGAACGTCCATGCGAACAGGAACACCGTGAAGAACAGCGAACCGAGCATTTGCATGTGCGCCCCTCAGCCCGGCAGACGCGACAGGTCGGCGACGCCGGTGAACAGCGTGCGCATCTCGCGCAGCAGTGCCAAGCGATTGGCGCGCAGACGCGCATCCTCGTCCATCACCATCACCTCGTCGAAGAACGCATCGACCGCCGCGCGCAGTCCGGCGAGCTCGGTGAGCGCACCGGCGTAGTCGCGTCGCTCGATCGCCGCGCGCACCGTCGGACTGAGCACCTGCAACGCCTCGTACAGATCCCGCTCGGCCCCTGCGCCGAGCAGCTGCGGATCGGGCGTCTCGCGCGGCAGGTCGCCGGCCTTCCTCAGGATGTTGGCGACGCGCCTGTTGGCGGCGGTGAGGCTGGCCGCATCGGGCAATGCCAGGAATGCCCCGAGCGCGGCGAGGCGGGCGTCGAACTCCAGGGGCGAGCGCGGCCGTGTCGAGAGCACCGCGTCGAACATCTCCGGGGTAACGGTACGCGACTCGCTACTTTCCAGGTAATGCGCGCGCAGCCGCTCGAACACGTAATCGTAGAGTTCCGCAGCCGCAGACGGCGCCGCTGGCACGCTCTTGCCGGTGCGCTCGGCGACCCGCTCGACGTCCGCGCGCGCCACGCGAGCGGCGAACTCCAGTACGGCGGCCAGATCGATCTGCACGCGCTTCTCGAGCAGGATGCGCACCAGACCGATGGCCGCGCGGCGCACTCCGAACGGATCTTTAGTACCGGTGGGCTTCTCACCGATCGCGAAGCTACCGGCCAGCGTGTCGAGCTTGTCGGCCACCGCCAGAAGGGTGCCCGTGGCCGTGAGCGGCAGCGCATCTCCGGCGGCCCGCGGCAGGTAGTGCTCGCCGATCGCCGCGGCGACTTCGCGCGCTTCGCCGTCCGCGGCAGCGTAATAGGCGCCCATCGTCCCCTGCAGTTCCGGGAATTCCCCCACCATGGCGCTGAGCAGATCGCACTTGCACAGCAGCGCCGCGCGCTCAAGCGGTGCGACCGGCTGAGCGAGCGCCGCCCCGAGGTGTACCGCGAGCGCGCCGATGCGTCGGGCGCGCTCCCCGAGGGAGCCGAGTTTCGCCTGGAACGTGACGGCATCGAGCGCCTCGATTCGCGCCGCGAGCGGACTCTTACGGTCCTGGGCCCAGAAGAACGCCGCATCCGCCAGACGAGGGCGCACGACGCGCTCGTTGCCCTCGATGACCTTCGCCGGGTCCCGGCTCTCGATGTTGGCGACCGTGACGAAGCACGGCAGCAGCGCCCCGTGGTGGTCCTCGATCGGGAAGTAGCGTTGGTGGTCCTGCAGCGTCGAGATCAGCACTTCGCGCGGCAGCTCGAGGAAGCGCCGCTCGAAGCGCCCGGTGAGCGCGACCGGCCATTCCACGAGCGCCGTCACCTCCTCGAGCAGTGCGTCCCCGAGCAGCGCTCGGCCGCCGAGTGACTCGGCGGCAGCACTGACCTGCGTGCGAATCTGTTCGCGGCGTGTGACGAAATCGACGATGACGCGGCCGCGTCCGGCGAGGGTGCGCTCGTACGCACCCGGACTGGTGAGTCGAATCGGCTTCGGTGCATGAAACCGATGGCCCCGCGTCAGACGGTCCGCCGGCGTGTCGAGCAGCACTGCGGGCACGACCTGCGAACCGAACAGCATCACCACCCAGTGCACCGGGCGCACGAACTGCGCCTCGCCGGCCCCCCAGCGCATGCGCCGGGGGATGGGCAGCTTCTCCAGCGCGCTCTGCACGATGCCCGGCAGCAGCTCGACGGCCTCGGCACCGGCCCGTACGCCGGTGTAGTACATGAATTCGCCCTTCGGCTCAGTCCGCCGTTCGAGCGCCTCGATGGGCACGCCGCAACTGGCGGCGAATGCCACCGCGGCGCGCGTCGGAGCGCCTGCCGCATCGAATGCGGCGCTCGCCGCAGGCCCGCGTCGCTCGATGCGCTGCTCATCCTGGCGCGCCGCGAGGCGCGTCACCCGGACCGCGAGCCGCCGCGGTGTGGCGAAGGAGCGCAGCACGCCGTGGGCGAGGGCCGCCTGGGTGAGGCCGGACTCGATACCCGCGGCGAACGCTTGCTCCAGCTGCCGCAGTGCCTTCGGCGGCAGCTCCTCGGTGCCGATCTCGACCAGGAAATCCCGCTTCAGCACGCTCATGCCGCGGCTCCGGCCGCCGTACGCCCCAACAGTGGGAAGCCCAGCGCCTCGCGTCGCTCGTAATACGCGCGCGCCACGGCGCTCGCCAGCGAGCGCATGCGCAGAATGTAGCGCTGCCGTTCGGTCACCGAGATCGCCCGGCGTGCATCGAGCAGGTTGAAGGTATGCGAGGCCTTGAGCACCTGTTCGTACGCCGGCAGCGGCAGGCCGTCGGCGAGCAGCCCCTGGCAGGCGCGCTCGTGGTCCTCGAAATGCCGCAGCAGCGTGGCCACATCGGCGCACTCGAAGTTATAGCGCGACTGCTCCACCTCGTTCTGATGGAACACATCGCCGTACGTCATCTGACCGCGCGGTCCGTCGGTCCACACGATGTCGTAGAGACTCTCCACCCCCTGCAGGTACATCGCCAAGCGCTCCAGCCCGTAGGTGATCTCCCCGGTGACCGGCCGGCAGTCGAGGCCCCCGACTTGCTGGAAGTAGGTGAACTGAGTGATTTCCATCCCGTTTAGCCACACCTCCCAGCCGAGTCCCCAGGCCCCGAGACTCGGGGATTCCCAGTTGTCCTCCACCAAGCGCACGTCGTGCACCAGCGGATCGAGGCCGAGCGCCGCGAGGCTGCCGAGATACTGGTCGATCAAATCCGCCGGGGACGGTTTGATGATCACCTGAAACTGATAGTAGTGCTGCAGGCGGAACGGGTTGTCCCCATAGCGCCCGTCGGTCGGCCGCCGCGAGGGCTGCGCGTAGGCGGCGCTCCAGGGCTCCGGCCCGATCGATCTGAGGAAGGTCGCGGTGTGGAACGTGCCGGCCCCGACCTCCATGTCATAGGGTTGCAGTACGACGCAGCCGCGCTCGGACCAGTAGCGCTGCAGGGCGAAAATGAGCTCCTGGAAGGTGCGGGGCGCGGAGAGAATTTTCATGACGTGGCCGGTGGTGCAAAACAGCCGCGGAGTATAACCAAGCGTCGCCGGCGGGCGGATCTCGCACCAAACCGGGGCTGTCGATCCGGGGGATTCGACCGGAGTGCCCCGGTCGGACGGCGTCCTGCACCATAATGGTGCTATGATCGTCGCGCCCGCACTCTTATTGTGCAGCTTCAGCGGCGTTGCGGCGCAACCCGTTGATTTATGACCTGCTCTGGGCTGGCACGGCGCCTGCACTCAGGAGGTGCTCCGCCACGCGGCGCACCTGCGGATGAACGTCGAGCAACACCGCCGGCGGTCGGGAACGACCGGCTCCAGCGGCGGCTCGGGCTGTCCCGATGCGGCGGGCCTACCTTATTCCTTCGGAGGCGATATGACACCGAGCGATGTACTGAAGCTGATCCAGGACAAAGACGTCAAGTTCGCGGATCTGCGATTCACTGATACCCGCGGCAAGGAACAGCACGTCACCATCCCTGCGCGTCTGGTCGATGCGGACCTGTTTCGCGATGGGAAGATGTTCGATGGTTCCTCGATCGCCGGTTGGAAGGGGATCAACGAGTCCGACATGATCCTGATGCCCGATGCGGCCACCGCGGTCCTCGATCCGTTCTTCGAGGAAAACACGGTCAACCTGCGCTGCGACGTCATCGAGCCGGCCACGATGCAGGGCTACGAGCGCGATCCGCGCTCGCTCGCCAAGCGCGCCGAGGCGTACCTGAAGTCCACCGGCATCGCTGATATCGCGACGTTCGGACCGGAGAACGAATTCTTCATTTTCGACAGCGTGCGCTTCGGCAACGAGATGCGCGGCTGCTTCTACTCCATCGATTCGGTGCAGGGCGCGTGGAGCTCGGGCAGCGAGTTCCCCGAGGGCAACACCGGACATCGACCGGGCGTCAAGGGCGGCTATTTCCCGGTGCCGCCGGTGGACGCCTTTCAAGACATCCGCTCCGCGATGTGTCTGGCCTGCGAGGAACTCGGCCTGACGGTCGAGGTGCACCACCACGAGGTGGCCACCGGCGGTCAGAGTGAAATCGGCATCGGCGCCGGCACGCTCATCCAGAAGGCCGACCAGGTGCAGCTGCTGAAGTACGCTGTGCTTAACGTCGCGCAGCGCTACGGCAAGACCGCGACGTTCATGCCGAAGCCGCTCGTCGGCGACAACGGCAGCGGCATGCACGTGCACCAGTCACTGCAGAAGGACGGCAAGGCGCTGTTCGCCGGGGACAAGTACGGGGGACTCTCGGAGCTCGCGCTGTACTACATCGGTGGCATCATCAAGCACGCTAAGGCGCTCAACGCCTTCACCAACGCCGGCACGAACAGCTACAAGCGTCTGGTCCCCGGGTTCGAGGCGCCGGTGATGCTCGCCTACTCGGCGCGCAATCGCTCCGCTTCGATCCGCATTCCGTGGGTGTCGAACCCGAAGGCGCGTCGCATCGAGGTGCGCTTCCCGGACTCCACCGCAAACCCGTATTTCGCCTTCACCGCGATGATGCTCGCGGGACTCGATGGCATCCAGAACAAGATCCATCCGGGCGAGCCGGCCGACAAGGATCTGTACGACTTGGAGCCGGAAGAGGCCAAGCACATCCCGACCGTGTGCCACTCCCTGGACATGGCGCTCGAGCACCTCGACAAGGACCGGGAGTTCCTGACCCGCGGCGGCGTGTTCACCAACGACGTGATCGATGCCTACATCAATCTGAAGATGCAGGAGGTCACCCGCTTCCGGATGGCCACGCACCCGGTGGAGCTCGACCTCTACTACAGCTGCTGAGCGAGCGTGACCGCGCCGTTCTCAATCTGCGCCGTGGCCGCCCCCGTCCCGGGGGCGCGCTGCGGTTCGGGGGGAGACGCAGGCGTCGCAGCACGGCGACAGGCGCCTGTACTTTTGTACTCGGACGGCCGAGGGGCTATGCTGGCGCTCCATGAGCAGCGTCACCCGTTTGATCGTTCGGACGGCCTTGGCCGCGCTGCTGTGCGCGGGCCTGCCGACCTCCGGCTGGGCCGGCAACGGCGGACATTCCACTGTGTACAAGTGGGTCGACGCGCACGGCGTGATCCACTACAGCGATCAGCCTCACACCAACGCCACCAAGCTCACCATCCGCGGCGCGCAGACCTATGCGCCGCCGCCACCGATGCCCGCCGACCTCGGCGCCACGCAGACCCCGCAGCGTACGCACTCGGCGCACGCCTACAGCAGCTGCGAGGTCGTCGAGCCGCACGATCAGCAAATGCTGATGAACGTCTACCGCGCGACGGCGCTCGTCAGTACGCAGCCTGGTCTGCTGCCCGGCAATCGCGTGCAGCTGTTCCTCGACGGACGGCGCATGCCGGGCGTGGGGCCGTCGTTCACCTTCCCGGTCGTGCGCGGACAGCATTCGGTGTCGGCCGTCGTCGTCAACGGCTACGGGCAGATCCTCTGCGAGACGCCAACGGTGACTTTCTACGTCCATCAGCCGTCGATCCAGAATCCGCACAACCCCGTTCATCCGCACTGAGACACGCCGCCGCCGAATCGCGCGGCTTACCGGAGGCGCGCGGTGGCCCGTGAGCACACCGGAGCCTCGGCGCTCGAGCACTTCGATCCGGCCGGCCTGTTCGAGGCGCTCTCCACGGGGATCATCGTGCTCGATGCGCAGCTGTGCGCCATCTATGCCAACGTGGCCGCACAGGACCTGCTCGCCTTCAGCTTGAATCAGGCACGCGGCCGGCCCTTCACGGACTTTCTGCACGACAGCAATGCGCTGCGGACACTGTTGCGGCGCGTCCTATCGAGCGGAGAGGGCATCGCGGAGCGAGAGCTCACCGTGCGGCCCGCCGCGACGCCCCGTGAGACGCGCACGCTCGACATCACGATGACGCCGCTCGAAGGCCAGATCACCGGCAATCACCTGCTGCTGGAGCTCGCCGACGCCACGCAGCGCCAGCGCATCACGCGCGAGAACGACTTACTCGCACGGCTCGACGGCAGCCGTCTGATGATCCGACAGCTGGCGCACGAGATCAAAAACCCGCTCGGCGGCCTGCGCGGCGCGGCGCAGCTGCTCGAGCGCGAGCTGCTGAGCGCCGCTCTGAAGGAATACACCCAGGTGATCATCGGGGAGGCCGACCGATTGGTCGCGCTCGTCGACTCGATCGCAGGTCCGGCGCGCGCCCCGGAGAAATCGCTGCTCAACGTGCACGAGATCTGCGAGCACGTGTTTCGGCTGTTGCGCGCCGAGGCGGCCGCCGAGGTCCTGATCGAGCGCGACTACGACCCCAGCCTGCCGAGTGCGCTGCTCGACCGCCATCAGCTCATCCAGGCGTTGCTCAACGTGGCTCGCAACGCGCTGCAGGCGCTCGGCGGGCGCGGACGCATCGTGCTGCGCACCCGCGCCCTGACCAACGCGCGCATCGGCTCGGCCCGCCACCGGTGGGTCGCGAGCGTTCAGGTTCAGGACGATGGGCCGGGCGTGCCGCCGCAACTGCACACGAGTCTCTTCTATCCGCTGGTGACGGGCCGCCCCGACGGCACCGGCCTCGGGCTCGCGGTGGCTCAGGAGCTCGTGAGCCGCAACGGCGGCCTGATCGAATTCGACAGCGAGCCGGGTCGCACCATCTTCACTGTGCTGCTGCCGCTGCTGGAGGACGTGTGAGCGCTGCGCTCAGAGTGTGGATCATCGACGACGACGCCTCGATCCGCTGGGTGCTCGAGCGCGCACTGCGCAACGACGGAGTGGCTGTGCGCGCCTTTGACTCGGCCGAAGCGGCGCTCGAGGCGCTGCGCAACGACGCGCCGGATGCGCTGATGACCGACATCCGCATGCCGGGGCAGTCGGGCTTGGAGCTGCTGCGGCGCGTGCGCACCACGCGCCCGCTGCTGCCGGTCATCGTCATGACGGCGCACTCCGATCTGGGCAGCGCCGTATCTGCCTACGAGGGCGGGGCGTTCGAATATCTGCCGAAGCCGTTCGACATCGATCAGGCGGTTGCGCTGGTGCGCCGCGCGGCGCGCGTGCCGGATATCGCGACCACCGAGGGCACTGCGGAGCCGCGCATGTCCGAGCTGCTCGGCACCGCCCCGGCGATGCAGCAGGTGTTTCGCAGCATCGGCCGGCTGTCGCGCTCCAGCGTGACGGTGCTGATCACCGGGGAGTCCGGGACCGGCAAGGAACTGGTGGCGCGCGCCCTGCACGAACACAGTCCGCGCGCCGGCCGGCCGTTCATCGCGCTCAACACCGCCGCCATTCCGGGCGACCTGTTGGAATCAGAGCTGTTCGGCCACGAGCGCGGCGCGTTCACCGGCGCTGACGCCCAACGCCGCGGGCGCTTCGAGCAGGCCGACGGCGGCACATTGTTCCTCGATGAAATCGGCGACATGTCCACGCCGCTGCAGACCCGTCTGCTGCGGGTGCTGGCCGAGGGCGAGTTCTACCGCGTGGGCGGCCAGACGCCGATCCGAGTCGACGTGCGCGTGATCGCCGCGACCCATCAGAACCTGCAGGACCGAGTCGCACAGGGGGCCTTCCGCGAGGATCTGTACCATCGCCTGAACGTGATCCGCCTCGCCCTACCGGCCCTGCGCGAGCGTGCCGAGGACATCCCGCTGCTGCTGCGGCACTATCTGCGCACCGCCGCTCGTGATCTGGGCGTCGAGGCCAAGACGCTCGCCCCCCAGGCCGAGCAGCGGCTGCTCGCCTATCGCTGGCCGGGCAACGTGCGCGAACTCGTCAACGTCTGCCGGCGCCTCTCGGTGCTCGCACCCGGCCGGGAAATTGGCGCGGAGGACCTGCCGATGGAAATCGTCGCGGTCGGGTCGAATCAACCGGGCGAATGGCAGAGCGCGCTCGCAGAGTGGGCGGCGCGCCAGGCGGCCAGCGGCGAGGTCGCGCTGCTCGACGTGGCGCTGCCGCAATTTGAGCGGGTCCTGATCTGTGCCGCGCTGAAGCGCACGCAGGGGCATCGGCAGGAAGCGGCCCGGCTGCTCGGCTGGGGCCGCAACACCCTGACCCGCAAGCTCAAGGAGTTGCGCCTGGACATCCCGCATACCGACGCGGATCAGAGCGGCGAGGAGTCGCCCTAACCCGCCCTCAAATGCGCAGCGTGCCGGTCAACTCGGTCACGCTGGCGATGCCGTGCTCGCGCAGATATTGCGCGATGCCGGCATTGACGCGTTTGCACACCATCGGATCGTAGAACAGAGCCGTGCCGATGCCGACTGCGCTCGCCCCTGCGATGAGAAACTCGATGGCATCCGTGGCGGTGGTGATTCCACCCTGGCCGATGATGGGTATGCCGTGCTTGCGGGCCACCTCGTACACCTGGTGCACCTTCAGCAGCGCGATCGGCTTGATTGCCGGCCCGGACAGACCACCCTGGATGTTCCCGATCACCGGCCGGCGCGTGTTTGCATCGATCGCCATGCCCATCACGGTGTTGATCACGGCGAGCCCGTCTGTGCCCGCCTCGATGCAGCGCCGCGCGTTCTCGCGGATGTCGGTCTGGTTGGGCGAGAGCTTGGTGATGAGCGGTTTGCCGGTCACGCGCCGGCACGCCTCGACCACCTGCGCGGACATGTCCGGGTAATTGCCGAACGCCACCCCGCCCTCCTTCACGTTCGGGCAGGAGATGTTGATCTCGATCGCGTCGATCGGCGACTGGTCGAACAGGCGGGTGACCTCGGCGTACTCCTCGATCGTCGAGCCGGATACGTTGGCGATGAATCGAGTTTCACTGAAATCCAGCTCCGGCAAGATGCGCTCGATGACGTGCCCGGTGCCGGGGTTCTGCAGCCCGATGGCGTTGAGCATGCCGGCGGCGGTCTCACAGACCCGGTGCGCGGGATTGCCGAGCCGGGCGGCGAGCGTGGTGCCCTTCAGGACGACGGCCCCGGCATCGCGATTGGAGAAGCCCTCGATGCGAGTGTATTCCTCGCCAAAGCCCACGCAGCCGGACAGCAGCACGATGGGCGAGGTGAGCGACAGGCCGCAGAACTTCAGGTGCAGCGATTCTGCCGCAGAACTCGATGTGTCGGTCATTGCGATATCAGGTCCGAGGCTCGGCGCGCGCGCCGGCATGGCCGGCCATTATCGCATCCCGAACGCCCCGTCACGATCTCACTCCCGGTGGATGTGGATTTGGATGCGGCCTTTCGGCCCGATCAGCCAGGCGGCGAGCCATCCGGCCAGCCAGACGATCAGGGCCGCCTCAAATGCCGTCCAGAACCCGCCCGTGAGATGAAAGCCCGGCAGCATCCAGGCGACGAGCGCCAGCATGGCGGTGTTGACCACCAGCAGGAACACCCCCAGGGTGAGCAGCGTCAGCGGCAGCGTCAGCAGGATGACGACGGGCCGGACAATGGCGTTGACGATCCCGAGCAGCACGCCGGCCAGGATCAGCGTACCGGCGTTATCGATGTGGATGCCGGGCACCCACCGCGTCGCGAGCCAAAGTCCGAGCGCGCTGACTACTGCGCGCAGCACGAATGTCGTCACAGCGTCTCCGCGTCCGGGGCGTCGAGCAGCGCACGCAACCGCACCAGCGCAGCCTGCCAGCCGGTGCGCTGGCGCAGATAGGGGATGTCCCACTCCGGTGAGCCGGGGATGCCGGACCCGAGGAGCCGCAGGATCGTCCCGGTGCGTGCCGGCTCGAGGATGAAGTCATCAACCAGAGCGCTCTCGGCCGGCGGTAACGTCGCGCAGGGCAGATAGATCAGCCGCAGCCGCTGGCCGGGCACGAACACGTCGATGCAGGCTTCGAGCTCGGTGACCCGATCGACGCACGCCCGAAACAGTCCCCCGGGCCGCGCGCTGATGACCGCGCCCGGAGAGCACCACTGCCCCAGCAGTCGTGACTCGCTCAGTGCCGCCCACACCGGGGTGAGGCCGGTGCGCAGGTCGAGCCGATGGGCGTAGCCCCGGGTCTTCTCCATGGCTGCCATTGTGCCATCGCGGCGGCACGCCTGCAGAGGACGGCGCGGTGTACGGGCGTGATCGCGCGCCGCAGCGCCGCCGGGCACAATACGCGCGGCCGCACGTGCGGCTGTCCGTGGAGACTTCGATGGCGCTCGTCCAACTGGTGATCGTGCTGGCTCTGCTGCAGTTCTTTGCTTTTGCCGTCGCCGTCGGCAAGGCGCGTGAGACCTACGGGGTCGTTGCACCCGCGACCACTGGAAATGAGAGGTTCGAACGCTACTACCGAGTGCAGATGAACACCCTGGAGCTGCTGGTGCTGTTGATTCCGGCGCTGTGGCTGTTCGCCCGCGATCTGAGTCCCGCCACGGCCGCCGGACTCGGGACGCTCTACCTCATCGGCCGAGGGGTCTACTTCGTGTCCTACGTGAAGGATCCGAAGACGCGTTCACTGGGGTTCGCGCTCTCGAGCGGTCCGATCGTGCTGCTGCTGCTCGGAGCGCTGTTCGGCGCGGCGCGCGCCTTGTGGCTGCACGGGGGGTGAGCCGGCGCGGCTCACTCGGTCTCGGATTTGATCGGCCGGCGCATCAGGTCGCGGACCGCTTCACGCGGCGTGACGCCCTCGTAGAGCACGCGGTAGACGCTTTGGCTGAGGGGCATTTCCACTGCGTGGCGGGCGGCCACCTCGTGCAGCGCACGCGCCGCAGGGTACCCCTCCACCACCTGGCCGATCGCGGCGAGCGCCTCGGCCGGTGTGCTGCCGACGGCCAGCCGTAGCCCGAAGCGCCGATTGCGCGACTGATCATCGGTGCAGGTGAGC
Source organism: Steroidobacteraceae bacterium (assembly GCA_049964755.1). GTDB lineage: Bacteria > Pseudomonadota > Gammaproteobacteria > Steroidobacterales > Steroidobacteraceae > 13-2-20CM-66-19. The sequence continues at coordinate 20,770 of JBMFWZ010000005.1, forward strand.
ACCAGATCGCCGAGTCCGGCAAGCCCCATGAAGGTCTCACGGTGCGCGCCGAGCGCAACGCCGAGGCGCATCATCTCCGCCAGCCCGCGCGTGATCAGCGCCACGCGGGTGTTGGCACCGAACCCGAGCCCGTCGGACAGGCCCGCGCCCACCGCGAGCACGTTTTTCACGGCACCGCCGACCTCGACGCCGACGATGTCCGTGGAGGTATAGGCGCGGAAGTGATCCGCCGACAGATCCTGCGCCAGTGCGGTCGCGAAGGCCGCATCGGCCGCCGCGATGGTCATCGCGGTCGGCAGTCCGGCGCCGACTTCGCGGGCGAACGTCGGACCTGACAGCACGGCCACGGAACGGCCGGCGCCGAGCACCTCGCGGGCCACCTGATGCGGCAGCAATCCGGAGGGCAACTCGAACCCTTTGGTGGCCCAGGCGAGCCGCGTCGAGGGCGTGAGCAGCGGGCCGATCCGCACCAGCAGGGCGCGCAGCGCGTGACTCGGGACGGCAACCAGGACATCCGCCGCCGCGTCGACGGCGCCAGCCAGATCAGCCTCGATGCGCAGGGCCGCGGGGAAGATGCCCGAGGGAAGATAGCGCTCGTTGCAGCGCGTCTCGGCCATGCGCGAGAGCTGCGCGCCGTCCCGGCCCCAGAGCCGAGTCGCCCGACCGCTGCGTGCGAATTGAATTGCGAGCGCGGTCCCCCAGGACCCCGCGCCGAGCACGGCCACCGGCCGGTGATCACCGGATACGGCGTTCATGATCGAGCGCGGGCAGGGGCTCAGTTGGCTTGCTGGTTCGCCGGCATTCCCTGCGGGTTCTGGTTCGCCGCGTACAGCGCGTCGAAGTTCACCGGCGGGAGCAGCAGCTGCGGGAAGCCGCCCTGGGTGATCAGGTGCGAGACCTCGGCGCGGGCGTACGGGAAGAGCACGCCGGGGCAGATGGCCCCGATGGCTCGCTTGGTGTCTTCCTCGGCGAGGTTGCGCAGCAGGAAGACCCCCGCCTGCTTCACCTCGACCAGGAACGCCGTGGCCTCACCCTGCTTGGCCGACACGGTCACTGTCAGCACCACTTCCTGCACATCGGGTGCGAGCGCCGTCACCGCGGTCTGCAGATCCAGATTGATCTGCGGGTTCCAGTTGCCGTCGCCGCGCGGACCATTGGGGGCCTCGTACGAGCAGTCCTTCAGGTAGACGTGCTGCAACTGCAGCACCGGGCCGTTGGTCTCTTCGGGTGCCGGCACGGTGCCGGCCGCTTCATTCGCCATGATTCAGACTCCGCTTTGTAAAAGTGTGTCGAGCCCGCCGCGGGCCTCGAGCGAGTAGAGATCGTCGCAGCCGCCGATGTGCGTCTCGCCGATGAAAATCTGCGGCACGGTATGCCGATGGCTGCGCGCGGTCATCTCGGCGCGCGCCTCGGGGAACTGCTCGACGTCGATTTCCTGGATCGTGACGCCCTTGCGCTCAAACAACTGCCGCGCGCGAGCGCAGTACGGACACCAGCTGGTGGCGTACATCAGCACCCTCGGTGGGCTCATGCGTTGCTTCCCGAGCCCTTCTCGACGGGCAGATTCTCCGTGCGCCACGCCGCGATGCCGCCACGCAGATTCACGGCCTGCGCAAAGCCCTGTTCGCGCAGCTTGCGCACCGCCGCTGCGGCCAGCGAGCCGCTGTTACAGTACACGATGAGCGGTTTCTGCTTGTGCTTCTTCAGCAGTTCCTCGGCCTTGAGGATCTGTTCCCCGTCCATGCGCCGGGCTCCCGCGACGTGACCGGCGGTGAACTGCTCGGCGGACCGCAGATCAATGGTGAGTGCACCGCGGTTCATCAGCTGGATCGCCTCCTGAGTCGAGATCGACGCGAACTGCTCGCTGCGCGCGCGTATCTCAATCAGGACGGCGAACATTGCCACGGCGGCGGTCCCTGCGACCAGCCAGGGGTGGAGGTGGAAGTATTGAGAAAGATGATCCGTGAACACTGGGGCCAGAAGACCGTATCGCCTGCCAAAAGGTCGCGCATTATAGCGCCCCTATGCAATTCGGCATGAACCGAAGCGCACGGTGGCCCCGACCGGCCCCGTTCATGGTTGCGCTCGCGCTGGCGCTGGTGCTGGGCCTGCTGCCGCTCGCCCTGGCGCACGTGCCCCCCCAGATCGCCGCGCACCGGGCGCAGGCTCGGCTGCAGGCGGTGCAGGGACAGATTGCCCGCATCGCGCACCAGGTCGAGCAATCCCGTCTCGAGCAGAGCCGCCTCACCGTGGCGCTGCGCAGCACCGAGCAGTCGGCGGGGGCGGCTCGGGCGGCGCTCGCGGCCATCCGCCGCCAGCGCGCTGCGCTCGCCGCCCGTCGCGCCCGCCTCTCCGCGCGCCGCCGCACGCGCCAGGCAGACCTCGCGCGTGCGCAGCAGGTCCTCGCCGCCGAGTTGCGCTCGGCGTACCTGATTGGGCGACAGGGGCCGCTGAAGCTGCTGCTGAACCAAGGCGACCCAGGCCGGATGCAGCGGATGTTCGCCTATTACAGCTATTTCGGCCGCCAGCGTGCCACGGACATCGCGGCCATCGAGGCGGACTTAAAGAGCCTGGTGCAGCTGCGGACCGAGCTGCGTGCGGCCGACTCGCAGCTGCAGCGGCTCGAGCAGCAGCGCAATGCTCAGGTCACGACCCTCGAGCACGCGACCGTCGAGCGCCGCCAGGTGCTCGCCCGCATCGCCGCGCGCACCCGTACCGGGACGCAGCGCTTGGCGCGCCTGCGCCGCGAACAGCATGGCCTGCTCGTGCTGCTCGCGGCGCTGCGCCGCGCCGAGGCGCGACTGCCTGCCGAGCGGCCGCAGCACTTCACGCGTCTGCGCGGCCATCTGCCCTGGCCGGTCGCAGGGCAGCTGATTGCGCGGTTCGGCCAGCCGCGTGCCGGTGGCCTGCGCTGGGATGGAGACCTGATTGCGACGCGACTTGATGCACCCGTGTACGCAGTCGCACCCGGGCGGGTGGTATTCGCCGACTGGCTGGCCGGCCTCGGCCTGCTCATCATCGTGGATCACGGCGGCGGTTACATGAGTCTGTACGGGCACAATGACCACCTGTATGCCCGCGTCGGGGAGCAAGTCGCCGCCGGACAATTGATCGCCGCTGCGGGGGACAGCGGCGGGGCGAGCCGTCCGGAGCTGTACTTCGGAATCCGCCTGGGGACCCGTCCGATCGATCCGAGGCTGTGGCTCGAGCATCATGCCCGCTAGACTGTGACCATGCTGCACTGGCTCATCGATTTCATTCTGCACCTGAACCACCACCTCACGGCTCTGCTCGCGCAGGTCGGCGCCTGGACCTACGCGATCCTCTTCGCGATCATCTTTGCCGAGACAGGTCTGGTGGTGACGCCGTTCCTGCCCGGCGATTCGCTGCTCTTCGGCATCGGCGCGGTCGCCGCCGCCGATGCCAGTGGCACCCTGAGCGCGCCGCTCGCGACGCTGGTGCTCGCCGTCGCGGCGATCCTCGGCAATACGGTCAATTACACCGCCGGCCGCCTGATCGGACCGCCCGCCTTCAGCGGCCGCTACCGGCTGCTGAAGGTCGACTACCTGCGTCGCACCGAGGCCTTTTTCCTGCGCCACGGCGGTCGGGCAATCGCGCTGTCGCGGTTCATTCCGATCATTCGCACCTGCATGCCGTTCGTGGCCGGCGTCGGCCGCATGCCCTACGGACGTTTCCAGGGCTACAACGTCCTCGGTGGCTTCGCCTGGGTCTCGCTGTTGATCTGGGGCGGGTATTTCTTCGGCAACGTGCCGCTGGTGAAGCGCAACTTCGGTCTGGTGACTCTCCTGATCATTGGGGTGTCGTTGGTGCCCGTGGGGCTGACCTTTCTCAAACGACACCGTACGCATCCCGAGGTTTCGTGAGGCGCTCCCCGATCGCGGTACCGCCGTCCGGCGGCGCGTCAGTATGATGGTCGAGGAAGTGCCCGGCCATGCGCCCGGGGCGCTGCGCACGCCCATGCGACCACAGCCGATCCAGGTTTCCCGCACCGACACCGCGTGCCAGCCCGCGGTCCTCACCGCCGGCGCTGTGCCGTCGCGGCGCGGCCGCCGCGGGCCGACCGAGCCGTACCGCGAGCGTCCCTGCGAGGCGGCCCACGGCGAGCGCAAACACCATCGGCCGCGGGGGTGAGCGCATCTGCGCGCCGCCGAACATGGCCGCCCCGTACGACTACATCATCGTCGGCGCCGGGTCAGCCGGCTGCGTGCTTGCGAACCGCCTGAGCGCCGATCCGGCGCTGCGGGTGCTGTTGCTGGAGGCCGGCCCGCGCGATACGTCGTTTCTGATCCACATGCCGGCGGGCATCGCGCGCCTCACTACACCGGCGGTCAACTGGCTCTATCAGACCGAACCGCAGCGTGAGCTCGCCGGCCGTCGCCTGTTCTGGCCCCGCGGCAAGACGCTAGGTGGTTCGAGCTCGATCAACGCCATGGTGTACATCCGCGGTCAGCGCGCGGATTACGATCACTGGTGCCGTCTCGGCAACTCCGGTTGGGGATTCGAGTCCGTGCTGCCCTATTTCCGCCGTGCCGAACACAACGAATCCCTCGAGGACGAATGGCACGGCCGTGGCGGTCCGCTGAACGTCTGTGTGCGCCGTTACACCAACCCGCTCAGCCTGCAGTTCGTGGCGGCCGCTGAAGCCGCCGGTCTCGCCGCCAACCCCGACTTCAACGGCCGCGAACAGGAGGGGGCCGGGTTGTACCAGGTGACTCAGAAGGCCGGTCGGCGTTGCAGTGCCGCCAGCGCCTATTTGCACCCGATCGCCCGCCGGCCCAACCTGACGGTGCTCACTGGCGCGCTGGCGGTGCGAGTCGTGCTCGCGGGGCGCCGCGCCGTCGGCATCGAATACGTGTGCGGCGGCACTCGGACCGAGGTTCGCGCGCAGCGCGAAGTCCTGCTTGCCGGTGGGGCCATCAACTCTGCGCACCTGTTGCTGCTCTCGGGGATCGGTCCGGCCGATGAGCTGCGGGCGCACGATCTTCAAGTGCATCACGACCTGCCCGGCGTCGGACGCAACCTGCAGGACCATCTCGATGTACACGTCATTCACGCGTGTACCCGAGCGGTGACGCTCGATTCTCGGGCCCATGGCTTCGGGGCGCTGCGCACGGCGTTGCGTTACGCGCTGTTGCGGGACGGACCTGGCGTGAGCAACGTGGCCGAGGCCGGTGCCTTTCTGCGCACGTCGAGGCAGACCGCAACGCCCGACCTGCAGATGCATTTCATACCGGCCTACGTCGTTGATCACGGACGGCGCAGGATGCCGGGCTATGGCATGACGCTGCACGTGTGTTACCTGCGTCCGGGCAGTCGTGGCGCGGTTCGGCTCGCCTCGGCGGAGCCGACCGCTTCGCCGCGCATCGATCCGGGCTACCTCACCGATCCGTCTGACCTGGCACCGCTGATTGTCGGAATCCGGCGAGCGCGCGACATCTATGCCCAGGCGCCTCTGCGCGCGGATCTGGGAGAGGAGGTGTTTCCCGGCGCAGCGCAGCGCACCGATGCCGACCTCGAACACTTCATCCGCTCCGCCGCCGAGACGGAATACCACCCCGTCGGGACCTGCAAGATGGGCACGGATGCCGAGGCGGTGGTCGATCCGCAGCTGAGGGTGCACGGCCTGGAGGGCCTGCGGGTGGCAGATGCCTCGATTATGCCGACGCTGGTGAGCGGCAATACCAACGCGCCGGTCATCATGATCGCGGAGAAGGCCGCCGATCTCATTCTCGGCGCACGTCCCGCGCGCTGAACCGTCGTCGCACGCGCTCCGCGGAGGGACTCAAGGCCGCGTGCGCGCCAGCTTACCGAGCACGCGCAGCGCACGTTTCTTTCCTCGTGGATCGCTCACAGTGTGCCCTTTGCCGCCGAGCACGCGCAGCGCACGCTTCTTTTTCAGGCTGAGCGCATCGCGCGCTTGTGCGGCGCTGAGCCACCCGCCCGTGAAGTCCGCGCGCTGCAGTCCGACGCGGATGTAGGTGTTGTGGCGCATCAGGCGCCAGATCAGCCGGCTGCGCTCGTTTTCGATCATCGCGATGATCGGCCCCTGGTCGATGCCGAGGAAGGCGTTGTCGACCCAGCCATGCCCTGGCACCACATGGCCGGCGCGGGCCAGGCGGGCATCGCGGAAGCTCGGGTTGAAAGAATCGAGAAAGCCATACCGGGTGTAGATCATGTCGCCGTACTGACGCAGCAGCGCCTGCGTGGCTTGCGTCACGTAGCGCGGCACGAACATGAGCGAGCCGATGACCGCGGTCGGCGCCAGCGTCCCGTCATCGACGCTGTGTTTACTGATCCCGCGTGCCACATAACCGTAGAACTGGCGCATCCGCCCGTCATAGCGGGCGCGGACGTATCCCGGTCCGTCACAGGCCGTCAGTCCCCAAATGTTCGCGCCGTATCCCGCCCAGCCGTGCGGGTTGATGATGGCGTAGCGGCGCTGCACGAGCGTCGCGATCACGCCATTTAAGAAGTAGGTCTCACCCTGTGCGCGCATGAACGGGTCGGCGATGCCGCGCAGATCGACCCACACGGCGGTGTATTGGTAGCCGAATTGTGGTCCGAAGGACAGCAGCGTCAGCCCGCCGACGCGCCGCAGGTCGTGGTGGTCGGTGGCGGTCCAGGCGCTCCAGGCGTTGTGGCCGAGCGGGTGGGTCGGGGAGCCGAGGCCGAGGATGTAGAGGATCGACGCCTCGTTGTACCCATGCCAGCGCAGCTTCGAGAACCCCGTGCGCGGCATCCACGCCATGCTCACCAGGGAGTTCCCGCCGGGCGCCGACCAGCTCCAATTGACGCGGCGGTACAGGCGGTTGGCGAGTGAGCGCACCTGCTGCTCCGTCGGGGTGTCGTGGTCGAAATATTCCCCGGCCGTCAGCACGCCCGCCATGAGCAGCGCGGTGTCGATGGTGGAGAGCTCACTGTGACCGAAGCGCAGGCCCGTGTGCATATTGAGGAAGTGGTAGAAGAATCCATGGTAGCCGGCGTAGCCGTGCGCTCCGGCGCCCTGCGGCAGGTGCAGCAGGAAGGAGAGAACCTTACGCACTCTTTTGGCCGCCGCATGCCGGGTGACGTATCCACGATACGCGCCGATCACGTCTGCCGTCAGCGCGAAGCCGACCGCCGAGATGCTCGCCGGACCGTGGGGCGAGGGCCAGCGGTCCGGCGTCAAGCCGGTCACCGGATCCGCCGTCGTCCAGAAGTAATCGAACGTCCGCCGCTCGATGTCGCGAAACATGCGCCTCGGGTGGCGCGCGAGGCGGCGCACGCAGGAGGGCGACAGCGGTGCAGTCGGGTAACGGGGCACGGCCAGCGTCGGGGAGGCCGTCGGACACCCCGGGCCACTCACCGACGAACGGGAGGCGCGCGGCATCAGCTGCATCGAGTGCATGTCCGGACGCGTCCCAGCGATCGCGCCCTGTGTGGCTGCCACCGCCGCCTGGGTCGCGGCGTCCACGAACGCGTCCGCCTCGGCGCCGAGTTGCTGGACCGTGGCGATGAGCGCACGACGCTGCGCCTGGCGCACGTACCCGTAGTGCAGCCAGCTCACCACGGCGACCGCGATGAGCCCATCGACCGCAATGGCCCAGAGCAGCGCGCGCCGGGCCTTCATCGCCTCACCGCGCTGATGTGTGTACCGTCGGCCGTCACGTCGTTGCGTCTAAACGCCCGACCTCGGTGTGGACGGCGAGCGCAGTGGTGCGCTGCGGATCGCATCCGTTCGCGTGAACGGACCGTACGGGGTCAAACCTGTGGGCACGTGCAATTCCTTGAAATCAGGCGAGTCGGCGGCGAATGCACCCCGACGGTGCGGCCGCACTCTGGGCGCGCACGCGCCCATTCGAATGGCAATTGTCCTCCACGTCAAGCGGCAGCGGGGCCGCAAGCATGGCCTTGGCGGTCGGCAGGCTCACCGCGGCGCAGGTAGCATTGCGCCGATGAGCTCCGTATCGCTGGCCGGTCGCACCATTGCCATTCCCGAAGCACGAGCGCTGGAGGTTTTCGCCGGCCTGCTCGAGCGGCGCGGTGCGCGCGTGATCCGCTGCCCGTTGCTCGCCATTCACGATGCGCCGGATCCTGCCCCGGTGCTCGACTGGTGCCGCGCGTTGGCCCGCGATCAGTTCGACGCGGTGATCCTCCTCACCGGGGAGGGCCTGCGCCGTCTGCGCGGCGCCCTTGAGCGGCACGAGCCCACCCTGTGTCCGGCCTTCCTCGCCGCGCTCGCGCGTGCGTACAAGATCACGCGTGGCCCCAAGCCCGTGCAGGTGCTGCGCCAGTGGGGACTCGCCGCCGATCTGGCGGCGCCCGAGCCGACCAGCCGCGGCGTGATCGACGCGCTGTCGGGCCGCGCACTCGGCGGCTGGCACATCGGGGTGCAGCTCTACGGCAGCGAGCCGAATCGGGCGCTGATCGAGTTCCTGCGCAGCACCGGTGCGGTCGTCTCGGCCGTCGCTCCCTACGTCTATGCGGACGATGCGGATGAACAGGCGGTACGCGCGCTGCTGGAGCGAATACGTACCGGGGACATCGACGCCATCGCCTTCACCAGCGCCACGCAGCTCGAACGGCTGATCAGCGTCGCGGGGGAAGAATCAGTGCGCAGCGCGCTCGGCCAGACGCTGGTCGCGGCCATCGGGCCGGTCACCGCCGAGGCCCTGCGGCGCCGCGGTATCCAGCCGCAGCTGACACCCGCCGCTTCGTATTTCCTCAAGCCGCTCACCGCGGCGCTGCTGCGTGCACTCGGAACCGCACGGCCCTAGGAGCCCTCGCGCAGTACCGCGAGCGGCGGATGGCGCAGCACGGCGCGGGTCGCAAGCCACCCACTCGTCGCCACGAGCAGCGTGCCACCGAGGAGTGCAGCAGCGCACGCGAGCGGATCGAACACGTAGGGCAGATTGAGCACCTCGCGCGTCACGTACCACGCCCCGGCGCTCGCGCCGGCCGCGCCGATCAGCCCTGCAAGGGCTCCGAGCGCGGCGAATTCCGCCCAGATCCCTTGGGCCACCGTGGCCCGGCTCGCCCCGAGCGCGCGCAGCATCGCGCTCTCGAAGCGGCGCTGCTCGCCGCTGGAGCGCACCGCGGCGAGCAGCACGATCAGTCCGGCGGCCAGCGTGAACAGGAACACGCTCTGCACCGCGAGGATGGCCTTCGTCAACATGGAGCGCACATCCCGCAACAGCGCGTTGATGTCGAAAATCGACACACTCGGGAAGCGCCGAGCGAGTTGCGCCAGGGCGCGCGCCTGCTGCGGCATCAGATAGGCACTGGTGATGTACGTGCCGGTTTCCTTGCGCAGCAGACCCGGGGCGAACACGAGAAAGAAATTCGGCTTGAAGCTGTCCCAACGAACCCGCCGAACGCTCGCGATGCGCACGGTGAGGGTGTTGCCGCCCACCTCGAACGTCAGCGACTCACCGAGCCGCAGGCCCAGCCAGCGCATGTACTGACTGGCGACCGACACCAGCGGCTGGCCAGCGTCGGCGGCGCTCCACCAGCGGCCGGCGATGATGCGATTGCTGCTGCCGAGCACCGCCGAAGCGGTGAAATTCTGCTCGCGCAGCGCGAAATGCCGCCCGCGCGGGGTGGCAAAATGGATCGACTCGACGGGCCGGCCGTCGATCGCACGCAGGCGGCCGCGCAACAGCGGCAGCATACGCTGCGGCCGCGCGCCCAGCCTCTGCAGCGCGGTGGCGAATTGCGAGCGACGGGCCGCCGGAATGTTGATGAAGAAATAATTGGGCAGATCCGCCGGCAGCGTGTGGCGCCAGCCGCCCGTGAGATCGGCGCGGATGATCCCGAGCAGCGAGAGCGCCATGATGCCCGTGCCGAAGGCCACGATCTGTACGACGCTGTCCATGCGGCGGCGCCCGAGGTTGGCGATACCGTAGCGCCAAGCGATGCCGACCCGGCCGCGCAAGCGGTTCGCGATCCCCACCAGCAGCAAGGCCGCGCCGAGCAGCGCGGCGAGGAACGCGGCCAACCCCAACGACAGCATGACGAATGGTCGCCCCGGTCCCATCACCCACCGGATCAACAGAACCAGAAGCGCGACGGCCGGGCCGAAGGCGAGCAGCATGCCCGGGCGCGGTGGGCCGAGGTCGCGCCGCAGAACCCGCAGCGCAGGCGTGTGCGTCAGCTGCAGCAGCGGCGGCAGCGCGAATCCTGCCAGCAGTGCGAATGCGATCAGCATCCCGATGCCGGCCGGTGCGAGGCCGGCGGGCGGCAGTGCCCGCTGCGTCAGCACCCCGCGCAACGCACGCACGAGCCACATCTGCGTGAGGTAGCCGATCGCGTTGCCGGCGGCGCCTGCGAGGAGCGCGATCGCGAGCAACTGCGCCAGCGTCATGGCGAGGACGAAGCGTCGTGTGGCACCGAGGGTCTTCAGCAGCGCCACGGTGTCCAGATGCCGAGCGACGTAACGGCGCGCGGCCATGGCCACCGCGGCTGCACACAGCAGCAGCGCGGTGAGACTCGCCAGATTGAGAAACCGCCCCGAGCGCTGCACGGCGCTGTGGATCTGCCGGCTGGCCTGCGCGATCGTGCGCAGCCGCTCCCCGGCCCCGAGGTGCGAGTGCAGCCATGCACGCAGTGCCTCGACGCGCCGTGCGCTGCCGGCGAACAGGGCGCTGTAGTGCACGCGGCTGCCCGGTTCGATGAGCTGCGTGCGGGGCAAATCCGCCGCGTTCATCAGCAGGCTCGGCACCAGCCCGGAGAAGGTCCCGGCCTGGTCCGGCCGCGTGATCAACACCCGGCCGACCGTGAAGGTGGCCGCGCCGATCGTCAGGCGAGCCCCGGGACGTGCGCCGAGTGAGGCGAGCAGCCGCGAATCGGCCCACACGACCCCGCGCGGCGGAATGCCTCGCGCGGCGCTCCCCGGCGCAAACGGTGCCTCAGCGGTGAACACCCGGCCCCGCAGCGGATACCCGTCGGTGACCGCGTACAGGTCGGTGAGCTCGCTGCGCTGCCCAGAGAACACCACGCTCAACATCCCGACAGTGCGCGCGCTGCGCAGGCCATCGCGGGCCGCTGCCGCGAACACCGCCGGGGCGATCGGCCGAGCCGAGTCCACCCGGATGTCCGCAGCCAGCACCGATGAGGCCTGCAGCGTGACCGCCGCACGGATGCGGCCCACCAGGAAGCCGACACCCGAGATCGCTCCGACCGCGACGGTCAGCGCCAGCAGCAATACGCCGAGCTCCCCGCCGCGCCACTCGCGGGTGAGCATGCGCAGCGCGAAGCGCACCGTGCGCATCTTCAGAGCAACCGACCGGTGTCCATGCGCACCGTGCGCGAGCAGCGCGCGGCGAGCTCGGAGTCATGGGTCACGAGCACGAGCGTGGTATTCGCCTCGGTGTTCAATTTGAACAGCCGTTCGATGATGTTGGCGCCGGTCAGGCTGTCGAGATTGCCGGTCGGTTCGTCGGCAAACAGCACTTCGGGTCGCGCGACGAACGCTCTGGCCAGCGCGACGCGCTGTTGTTCGCCGCCCGAGAGCTGCCGAGGATAATGAGCCGCGCGGGCCGCGAGTCCCACGTGCTCGAGCGCCGCAAGTGCCGCGGCGCGTGCGCCGCGCTGGCGCAGCAGCTCCAGCGGCAAAGCGACATTTTCGAGCGCCGTCAGTGCCGGGACGAGATGGAATGCCTGAAAGACGAACCCGACGTGGCGCGCACGGACCCGGGCGCGACCGTCCTCATCGAGCGCGCCGAGGTCCTCCCCGGCGAGCAGCACCCGGCCGCTGCTGGGCAGGTCGAGGCCGGCCAGCAGCGCGAGTAGCGTCGATTTGCCCGCCCCCGACGGTCCGGTCACCGCCAGGGTCTCGCCGGCGGCGACCTCGAGCGACACCTCATGCACAATAGTGAGCGGTCCGGCCGGACTGTCGACCGTCTTCGTGAGGTGCTCGGCTTTGAGAACGCACTCCCGCATCACGCCGTCTTGGCTCGCTGTCGTGGTGGGCATCGCCCTGCTCGGGGTCGTCTCGACGGTCCGGGCCGCCGAGCGCACCCTTCTGGTGTTCGGCGACAGCCTGAGCGCCGCGCACGGATTGCGACCGGAACAAGGATGGGTGGCGCTGCTCGGACAGCGTCTGCGCACCGAAGGGTACCGATACCGCATCGTCAACGCCAGCGTGAGCGGCGAGACGACCACCGGGGGGCTGGCGCGGCTGCCGCACGAGCTGCGCGCTTGCCATCCGGCGATCGTCGTCCTCGAGCTCGGCGCCAATGATGGATTGCGCGGCCTCCCGGTACCGCTCGTAGCGCGCCATCTGGCCGCCATGGTGCGCCTGGCGCGCGCCGCGGGCGCGCGCGTGCTGCTGCTCGGCATCCTCATTCCGCCGAACTACGGTCCGCGCTACACCCACCAGTTCGCGGCCCTTTACCCGCACCTGGCGCGTCGCCTTCACGTGCCCCTGGTGCCGTTTCTGCTCGCGCACGTAGCGCTCGCACCGGGCCTGATGCAATCCGACGGACTGCATCCAAACGCGCGCGGCGAACCGCTGGTACTCAACAACGTCTGGCCCTACCTGCGTCCGCTCCTGCGACGCTCACCCTGATCAGCAGACTTGGTCGGCGCGCGGCACCGCGCTATTGTGGCCCCCCTTACCCTCCGGAGGCCGTTCCATGCGAGTACCCGCCCCGATCGCTCCACACCGCTTCGCCTCAGCTCCCGTTCGACTGCTGCTGTGGGCCGCCGTCGGCCTCACGGCACTGGCACTGGCGCCGGCGGCCTACGCCGCCACGCCGCCTGCCGTGCAGCGTGCCCTCGAGGCCGCCATCAACGGGCCGCAGCGTACCCCGGCATTCAAGACGCGCGATCCGTATCGCCATCCGCTGCAGACGCTGGAGTTCTTCGGCATCCGTCCGGACATGCGCGTCATCGAGGTGCTGCCCGGTGGCGGTTGGTACACCGAAATCCTCGCCCCGTTTCTGCATGCGCACGGCCAGCTGATCGAGGCGACCTCGCCGGTGGCGGGCACGAGCGGCTGGGCCCACCGCTCGGCGCTGGCGTTTGAGCGCAAGCTCGCAGCCGACCCCGCGGTCTACGGCAACGTGCGGCGCGAACCGTTCGAGCTGCCCGGCTACATGCACCTCGGCGCACCGGACTCGGCCGACATGGTGGTCACCTTCAACAACATGCACGACCTGATGTTCGAGAACGTGCATCACGAGGTGACGCCGATCTTCCTCGAGACCTTCCTGCGCAGCGCGTATCACGTGCTGAAGCCCGACGGAGTGCTCGGCATCGTCGGGCATCGCTGCGCGCCCGGCACGCCGCTCGAGACGTGCTTTCCGATGGCACGTCTGCCGCAGGCGTTCGTGATCCACGAGGCCGAAGCGGCCGGTTTTCGGCTCGCCGGGACGTCCGAGATCCTCGCCAACCCCAAGGACCCGCGCAACATCCCGGTGTTCTTCCTGCCGCCGACGCTCGCGGACCGTTCGGCAGCGGCGCGCCGGCGTTATGCGGCGATCGGCTACGCCGATGACTACACGCTGAGGTTCGTCAAGCCGGCCGACTGAGCGCAGCTGAGCGGGACGGCGCCGCGCCGTCCCGCTCAGCGCTCCTCGCTCGCGCCGAGGAATGCGGCGCTCTTGGCCTCCCGGCCGAGCAACGTTGCGGCGCTCAGCGTGACGGCCACGATGCCGATCGTCCAGGCGAGGACGGCGGCCAGATCGTGCCCGTGGCGGGCCGCGATGCTCGACTGCAGGGGCGCGAGCAACGCCATCGCAAAATTACCCAACTGATAGGCGAAGGCGGGCAGCACAGCCCGCACTCCGGGCGGGGACAGTTCGTTCAGGTGCGCCGGCACGATGCCCCAGGCGCCCTGCACCATGAACTGCATCAGGAAGGCCCCGAGCGCCACAAGCGGAATGCTCGGCGCGTACGCCCACAGCGGGATCACCGGCAGAGCGAGCAGCGTCGCGCAGGCGATCGCCTTGCGCCGGCCCATCCGCTCCGAGAGCGCCCCGAAGAGCATGCCGCCGAACAGCGCCCCGACATTCATCAGCATCAGCACGTCGTCGGCGCGCGCCCCACCGAGGCCGTAGCGCTGTAGCAGGAACGGCTTGTACAGATCCTGCGAGCCGTGCGAGAAGGCGTTGAACAGCGCCATCAGCCCGATCATGTACAGTAGCGCCGGTGCGTTGGTCGCGACGATGCGCATCAGTTCGCGCACCGAGGCGCGGCGCCGGTGCCGGCCCTCGAGCCACGCCGGGGACTCCGCGACTCCGCGGCGAATGTAGAGCACCAGCAGCGCCGGCAGCGCGCCGATGACGAACAGGCCGCGCCAGCCGACGGAGGCGAAGAACAGCCGCGAGACCAGCGCGGCGAGCAGAAAGCCGAGTACGTAGCCCTCCTGCAGCAGCCCGGAGAAGAACCCGCGGCCCTCTGCCGGCAACGTCTCGAACGCGAGTGCCGCACCGACGCCCCACTCCCCGCCCATGGCCAGGCCGAATGCTGCGCGCAGCACCAGAAGCACGGTGAGGTTCGGCGCGAACGCCGAGGCCAGTTCGATCAGGGCGTAGGAGAGCACGTTGGCGATCAGGATGGGCCGGCGGCCGTACTTCTCCGCGAGCGCACCGAACAGCAACGCCCCCACGGGACGCATCGCCAGCGTCAGCGTGATGCCGAAGCTCACCGCGGTGAGACTGGCGTGGAAGTCCTCTCCGATCGCATGCAGCGCGACGATGAAGATGAAGAAATCGAACGCATCGAGCGTCCAGCCGCCAAGTGCGGCGAAGTAGGCGTGCCGCTGCGCTGCGGTCAGGTCGGTGAATTTGCGGATCAGTCTCATCGTCGTGCCGCGCGGCGCCCGTTACTGAACGCCGCTCATCAGGCGCTTCACTGCCGGCGTCGCGAGCAGCATCGCCACGCCGCCGATCATGCCCCACCAGAACAGCTTCAGAAACAGTGCCGGGAGCGTCGAGAGGTGCGCAGCGTTGAAATCGCTGGAGAGCAGACCGGCCAGAATGCTGCCGAGCGCGAGCGTCAGGAACCACAGCCCCATGGTCTGACCGGCGAAGCGGCGCGGTGCGAGCTGAGTAGTCGAGGACAATCCGACCGGCGAGAGACACAGCTCCCCGCAGGCATCGAGAAAGTACGTCGCAGTCAGCCACAGTGGGGAGACCTGTACCCCGTGCAGCACGCGCAGCGCTGCGATGTACATCACCCAGAAGCCCGCGCCGAGCAGCAACAGCCCCCAGGCGAACTTCCCCGGGGAGGACAAGTCGCGGCCGCGCCGACCGAGCCATACCCACAGCGCCGCGAACACCGGGGCGAGCGCGATGACGAACACCGGGTCGATGATCTGCATGTCACCGGCCGGCATCTTCCAGCCGAAGATGTAGCGGTCGGTGTATTGCTGGGCGAACAGGTTGAACGAGGCGAACATCTGCATGTAGCCCATCCAGAACACGGTGGATGCGCCGAACAGCACCAGCATGGCGAACACGCGCCGACGCTCCTGGCGCGACAGTCCGGCGAGCAGCGCCATGTAGAGCAGGTACAGCGCCATCAGCACCGCCACCACCCACGAGAGCCCGGCCGAGAGGGCCACCGGATCGAACCGGACCCAGCCGCCTAGGGTCACGGACATCAGTACGACGATCAGCGTGACGAAGGCGGCGAGCGCGAACCAGGAGCGCCGTTGCGTGACCGTGGGCGCCCTACCGCTGTCCCCGAGATAGCGGCGCGTGGCGAGGAACTGCACGACGCCAAACAGCATGCCCACCGCCGGCAGTGCGAAGCCGGCGTGCCAGCCGACATCGCGCGCCACGATCGGCACCAGCAGCGGGCCGAGGAGCGAGCCGAGATTGATGCCCATATAGAAGATCGAGAAGCCCGCGTCGCGGCGCGACCCGCCCTCCGGGTACAGCTCCCCGACGGTGGCGCTGACATTGGGCTTGAGCAGCCCGACGCCCAGGACGTTGAAGACCAGGCCGAGGAAAAAGGCCCGCCGGCTGCCGGCGGCGAGCAGCGCGTTGCCGATCGTGATGAGGATGCCACCGCCGAGCACGGAGAGCTGTCCGCCGACCAGACGGTCGGCGATCCAGCCCCCGAGCAGCGAGAGCAGGTAGGTGCCGCCGAAATACAGTCCGACGATGGCGCTGGCGTTGCGGTCGCTGAAGCCGAGGCCGCCGCGACCGCTCGCGGCGACCATGAACAGAATCAGGATGGACTGGATGCCGTAGTAGGTGAACCGCTCCCACATCTCGGTGAAGAACAGAGTCGCCAGTCCGCGCGGGTGGCCGAACAGCGTCGCTTCGCCCGCCGCGCTGCTGCTGCGCGCGTCATTGTCAGATGTGCTCATCATCCCCCGCCTGGTGTTCTTGTTGTGCGCCTCATCGAGCGGTCGCGGCGCTTACGACGTCGTGCTCGGCTCCTCCCCGGCGGCCGTCGACGCGGGGCGCACCAGGATGTGCGCCATGATCACCCCGGCTTCGAACAGCAGGTACATCGGCACGGCCATGATCGACTGCGAGACGGCATCCGGTGGCGTGATGAACGCGGCGACGATGAATACACCGAGCAGCACGTAGCCGCGGATCGCGCGCAGTTTCTGCACTGTCACTAAGTTCATCACCACCAGCAGCACCACCGCTACGGGCACTTCGAACGCGGCTCCGAACGCGAAGAACAACACCAGCACGAAGTCCAGGTACTGCGAGATGTCGGTCATCATCGCGACGCCCTTCGGCGTCGTCGCGGCGAAGAAGTGGAAGATCGCCGGAAACACCGCGAAGTACGCGAACGTCATACCGGCATAGAACAGCACGATCGAGGAGATCAGCAGCGGCAGCGCGAAGCGCTTCTCGTGCCGGTACAGCCCCGGGGCGATGAACGCCCACACCTGGTACAGCACGTAGGGCATGGCGCCGAACAGTGCGACGAAGAAGGCGAGCTTGAACGGTGTGGTGAAGGGCGCCGCCACCCCCGTGGCGATCAGGCTCGCGCCCTTCGGCAACATCTTCAGCAGCGGGTCGGCGAGCCAGGTGAACAGCTGATTGGCGTACAGCGCGCACGGCACGAACAGGATGCCAATGGCGACCAGCGCACGGATCAACCGCTCGCGCAGCTCGAGCAGATGCGAGATCAACGTGCCTTCGGCCAGGCTGTCAGGCTCTGGGCTCATGGACCTGCGCGGCCTCGGGAGGCGGGTTCGCCGGTTCCGGCGGGGCCGGATGGGCCGGTGGCTCGGCTGATTCGGCCGGTTCCACCGCGGCCGCGGGCGATGTGAAGTCCGGGTAGGCCGGCTCGGCGTGGGGTGCTGGGGCCGCCGGCGCGGCGTGCTGCGCCTCGCCCGGTGCAGCGCGGCGCCGCTCCTCGAGATCCAGTTCCTCCTCCAGCTGATCCTGGAACTGCCTCGCCATGGCGCGTGCCCGGCCGACCCAGCGGCCGACGCGGCGCACGACGCCGGGGAGCCTCTCCGGCCCGAGCACGATCAGGGCCAGGACCAGAATGACGAGGATTTCGGAAAAGCCGAAGTCGAACATGGCCTCTCAGCGCATGCCTTGGGCGCAGAGCGGGAAGGTGCCGGCCGCAGCCGGTCCGTCCCCGGACCCCTCGCCTCGGGCCTCAGGTGTTGCGGCCGCCCTTGGGGGCCTGGGTGGAGGCCTGGGCGTTGCCCTTCAGCGATTCGGGGAATTCGGCGTCGGCCTCATCGGAGCGAATCTGCCGGGCCTCGGCGCTCGAGGCGGACCCTTCCTTGTCACCTTCGTTCATCGCCTTCTTGAAACCCCGCACCGCATGGCCGAGATCATCGCCGATCGTACGCAGCTTCTTGCCGCCGAAGATCAGCAGCACGACGACCAGGATGACCAGCAGGGTTTTGAAATCGAAATCCATACGTTCTGGACTCCGCTTGCGCAAATAAGACTAACGAAAAGCTCAGCGGCCCATCATAGGCCAATTGGCGTGCACGGGCCGAGAAAGTTTCTGCCTATCTGGGTCGGTGTAAACCGCAATGCGCTCCCCGCTCAGCTCTCCAGCCAGAAGGTCACCGGGCCGTCGTTGACCAGCTCCACCTGCATCTGCGCGCCGAACGCCCCGCTGGCCACCGGCGAGTGCCGGGACTCGGCCTGGTGCAGCAGATAGGCGAACAGCTCGCGCGCCGGTGCCGGCGGCGCGGCCGTGCTGAAGCTCGCCCGGGTGCCCTGGCGCGTCTCGGCCGCCAGCGTGAACTGTGGTACCAGGAGCAGCCCACCGCCGTGCTCGCGCAGCGAGCGGTTCATGCGGCCGGCAGCATCCGGGAAGATCCGATAGCCGAGCAGACGCTCGAGCAACCGGTCCGCCGCAGGCGGCTCGTCCCCGCGCCGGACCCCGATCAGCGCGAGGATCCCCGGGCCGATCGCCCCGAGGCTTTCACCCGCGACACGGACCTCGGCGCGGGTGACGCGCTGGATCAGCCCGATCATGCCGTTTTCGCTCGGCTGGCGTTCGAGGTGGCCGCTCCGATAAGATCGGAGACTGCTTTGCGCACTGGGCCGGAGATCACCATGTCGGAACTTTGGCTGGATTCGTACGTGCGTTTGGGTCGGCGGGTTGCCATGGCGGCGGCCTTCGGGATGTGCGCGTTGCTCGCGGCACCTGCGCCGGCCCAGCAGCCCCCCGTGGGCAACGCGCAGCAGGGCAAGATCATCGGGTACACCTGCCTCGGGTGTCACGGTATCGAAGGATACCGCAACGCCTACCCCGACTACGCCGTGCCGCGGCTGCGGGGCCAGTCGGTGACGTACCTGATCAGCGCCCTTGAGGAATACCGCAACGGACAGCGCGCTTATCCCACCATGCATCTGCAGGCGCTGTCGCTCTCTGCGCAGCAGATCGCCGACGTGGCGGCTTATCTCGGTGGAAAGCCCGTGACGGCCAAGCCGGTCCCGGCCGCCGCGGTGCCTGCGGCGGCCAGCGTGTGCGCCTCGTGCCACGGCAGCAATGGCATCGGGGTCGCCCCGATGTACCCGACCCTGGCCGGGCAGCACGAGAGTTATCTGATCCGGGTCCTGCACGAGTACCAGAGCGGCTACCGTCAGAGTCCCATCATGGGCGCCATCGCGCATTCCCTCACCAATGCGCAGATCCGCGCCGTGGCGGCGTACTTCAGTCATCTCAAGCCCGGGCTGCACACCGTGCCGCGGCCCTATACGCGCTGGTCCGGCCGCTGAGGTCGATCGTCCTCTGAGACAACACGGTCCGGGAAGGGCTCAACCCTTCCCGGACCGCAATACACCGGCCGGGGAACCGGAGTCGGCTGGGCGCGCCCCGCGCCCTGGATTCAGTTCACGGCGATGAACGCGGGCCGCCCGCGTTCTGCTCCTGCCGTGGCCGTTCGTCCCTGCTCCACTCGTCGCTCACCGCAAGTGTCGGGGCGGCCGAGTGGCCGCCCCGATATCGCATCACTGCACGCTCACCGGCACGAAGATCCGCGAGTCGCCGCGCTGGATCAGCAGCGCCACGTGACCCTTGGACTTGGCCACCGCGTCGGCCAGCTGGGCGGGCGTGGAGACCGCAGCGCCGTTGGCCGACAGGACGATGTCCCCCGGCTCGATGCCCGCATCCTCGGCCGGCCCGCTCACGCCCTGAACGATCACGCCGCCGTGCGTGTTGTCCTGTTGCTGCTCATCGGGCGTCAGCGCCCGCACGATCAACCCGAGCCGCCCGCCCGGCTGGGCGGTGCTGCCGGCGGCCGCCATCAGGTTGTTGCCCATGGCTCCGAGGGTCGCGATGACATGCTTCTCGGCGTGATTGCGCCAGATCGTCAGGTTCACCTTGCTGCCCGGCATCAGGCTCGCGACGCGCACCGGCAGATCGTTCGAGTTCTCGATCTTCTGTCCGTTGAGCGCGATGATCACATCGCCGGGCTGGATGCCGGCGGCCTGCGCGGGGCTGCCCGGGTTGACGCTCGAGACCAGCGCGCCCTCCGGCTCAGGCAGACCGAAGGAATCCGCAAGCCCCTGGTCGACCGGCTGGATGTAGATCCCGAGCTCGCCGCGGCGCACATGCCCGGTGGCGATCAGCTGGTCGGCGACGTGCATCGCCACGTTGATCGGGATCGAGAACGACAGGCCCATGTAGCCGCCGGAACGGCTGTAGATCTGCGAGTTGATACCCACCACCTGGCCCTGCATGTTGAACAGTGGGCCACCGGAGTTGCCCGGGTTGATCGGCACGTCGGTCTGGATGAACGGCACGTAGTTCGAGTGCGGTAGCATTCGGCCCTTGGCGCTGACGATGCCGGCGGTGGCGCTGTTCTTCAGGCCGAATGGCGCACCGATGGCGAGCACCCACTGCCCGACCTCGAGCTTATTCGAGTTCCCGATGTTCACCGTCGGCAGGTTATTGGCGGCGATCTTGACCACCGCGACGTCGGAGACCTTGTCGATGCCGATCACCTTGCCGGGGAACTGGCGCCGGTCGCGCAGCTGCACGGTGATCTTGCTCGCGCCCGCCACGACGTGCGCGTTGGTTAGAATCAGGCCGTTGGGGCGGATGATGAACCCGGAGCCCTCGCCCTCGATCGGCCCCTGCTGCGGCGCTTGGAACGGGAGGTTGTGGAAGAACGGCGCGAACGGACTGTTCGGGCCGAACGGAGCACCCTGCGTGCTGGCGCTCGGGGACTTCTCGATGACGCGGATACTCACCACGGCCGGACCGTAGCGCTTGACCAGGGTCGAGAAGTCCGGCAGCACGACCGCGACACCGCCCTGTGCGGCGCTTGAGGTCAGGCCCGCCGGTGGCGTCGTGGCCTGTGCGGCCCGTACACCGTAGAGGGCGGCCAGCGGGGCGGCACCGATCAGCGCACCGAGCGCCGCGGCGATCAACGGATTTCGAATCACATTCCTCATGGTCATATCAGCCTCTGCACATCCGATGGTCTGGACACGAACGAGTCTAGAGTTTGAAGATACGCGCGCAACCTTAAGTAACCCTTAAGACCGGTCCGTCTGCCGGGTGCGTCGCCGTTATCCGCTCATCCGGCACGGGTGTCCAGCCAGTGCACCAGGCCCTGGGTGTTCAGTTCGAGGTCCCCGGCGAGCAGCTCCGCCAGGCGAGCCTCGCTCAGCGCACACCCGTGGCGCTCGGCGAGCGAGCGCCAGAGCGACCAGAGTTCGGCGCGGATCGCACCGGCACGGTCCGCCGCTGTGGCATTGCGCCGCGCAATGCGCTCGAGCTCGCGCACCTGGCCGAGCAGCGTCGCGCCAAGTCGCGGCACGTCCGTGACGCGGCTGTAGTGCATCAGGTACATCGCCTCGGGCGCACAGGCGAGCAGTCGCTCGATCGAGGCGCACATCTGATCCGGGTCGAACTGTGTCGGCGTGGTGGTCGGTGTGATGAATGCCCCGGCGGCGCTGTCGAGCTCTCGGTACGAGATGCCGAATGTGTCCCCGGTGAAGATGCAGCGGTGCGCACGGTCGACAAAGACCTGGTGGTGCAGCGCGTGGCCGGGCGTATGCAGGATGTCGAGCGAGCGCCCCGCTAGACTGATCCGCTCCCCGTCCTGCGTGCGCCGGACGCGCTCGGCGGCGATCGGCTCGATCCGACCGTACCACTGCGCGAAGCGGTCGCGGCCGTAGACCGCCTCGGCGCCGGCGCTCAGGCGCGACGGATCGATCATGTGCGGCGCCCCGCGCGGGTGCACCACGCACAACGCGTTTGGCAGCTCACGCATCAGCCGGCCGGCCCCGCCGGCGTGATCCAGATGCACGTGCGTGAGCAGCACGTATTCGACGTCCTCGGGCGCGAGCGCGAGGCTGCGCAGCGCAGCGAGCAGGTACGGCACCGAATCATTGGTGCCGACGTCGACGAAGGCCGCCCGCCCGCCCTGCTCGATCAGATGAGCCGCGGCGTGTCCGGGGTGCAGGTATTCGGTATCGATGGCGGTGATGCCATCGGGATGGCGCCACAGCCTGGGGGTGGGCAATGCCGGCGTTTCATCTCTCATCCAGCGATGGTATCCGGTTGCGCTAGCATAGCGATATGACCTTCCCGACACTGGCCGGCCGGGCGCTCGTCGCCGCGGCACTGATGACGTTGTATCTGGCAGTGGGCGCCGCCCCCGCCGCCGCTACGCCCGCGACGGTGCCGCTTGCGCAGCAGTTGCGTCGCGTCGAGCACTGGCGCGGCGAGCGCTTCCTCGCCTGGCTCTCCAGCGGACAGGTGCTCTTCGAGGCGCACACCGGACGCCAGATTCTGCTCGAGCGTGTGGCCTCGCCTGCCGCGAAGCCCACGGTGCTGACGCGGCTCGCCACCGGAATCCGTGTGGCCCTCGCCCCGCGCGTCGGTACCGCAGTCCTCTACCCGCAGCGGGCGGACGGCGTGACGGACTGGAAAGTGCTGGCGGGACCGTCGCCGCACCCTCTCGCCGCCGGCCAGGCCATCATCGGCCGACCGGTCTGGTCCGTGGGCGGACAGCGCGTCGCGCTGCTCAGTACGGTGCCGCACGCAGACCGTGAGGCGGTCTACGTCGAGAACATCGTGCGCGGGGGCGTGCCGCGTCTGCTCGCCGGTGCCCTCACGGGACGCTGGCGCCTGCTCGATTGGTCCGCGGACGGCCAGCGTCTGCTGCTCGTACACGACACGGCGCCCGATGCCGATTCGCTGTACCTGCTGCACCTGCATGACGGAGCGCTGACTCGCATCCCGCTGCCGACCGCGCGCATTCGTACGGCGCGCTTCGCGCCGGATGGCACCGCGATCTATCTGATCTCGAACGCCAATAGCGAATACGAGCGGCTGCTGCGTCTCGATCCGGCGAGCGGGCGAGTCCGGGCGGAGTCGGTTCCGAGCGACTGGGACGTGCGTCAGTTTGCCGCCAGCCCGGACGGACGGTTTCTCGCCTACACCCTCGATCACGACGGCGACAGCCGCCTGCACGTGCGCGATCGGCGGCTGAAACTCGATGTGGCCGTGCCGCAGCTGCGGCACGGCGTGATCGATACGTTGCGCTTCGATGCCGGCCACCGCCTGGCATTCACGTTCGAGGCCAGTCGCCGGCCGCCTCGCATCGAGGTGTACCGGGCCGGCAGCGGACAGCTGCAGCGCTGGCTCACCGGTCCGCCGACGCCGCTCGAGGCCGCCGGATGGGTGCGCGCCGAGCGCGTCCATTTTCCGACCTGGGATCGCATCGGGGGTCACTGGCGGCAGCTCACGGCGTATGTGTACCTGCCGCCGGGCGCCGGACCGGCTCCGGTGCTGCTCGTGCTGCACGCGCATCGCGCCGGTCAGTTCCGGCCCGGTTGGCACCCGTTCCTGCAATTCGTGACCAACACGCTCGGTTATGCGGTGATCGCCCCGAACGTGCGCGGTTCCGGCGGCTACGGGCGCAGCTTCCGCGCCCTCACGGACGGGATGCGCCGCAACGATGCGGTGCGCGACATCGGCTCGCTGCTGGTGTGGATCGGCATGCAGCCGGGCTTGGATGTGCACCGCGTGGTGCTGATGGGGCGCGGCTACGGCGGGTGGCTCGCGCTGAACTGCCTCGCCACGTTCGACGGCCATCTGCTCGGTGCGATCGATGTCGACGGCATCGCCAGTCTGAATGATTACATCGCGCGTGCCCCAGTGGCCGAGCAGGCGTTCCGCCGCGCGGCGTTCGGCGACCCGGGCGGCGGGTTCATGTCGGACTTCCTGCGGCGCATCTCCCCACTCGGGGAGGTCGCACGCATCCGCGCGCCGCTGCTGATGGTGCAGGGATTGGCTGGCGACCCGATTCGCGCCGCGGACGAGCAGCAGCTCGCCTACCTGCTGCGCTTCCACGGCGAGCGTGTCCACTTGCTGACGAGCGCCCTTGCCGGGCGGCGGTTTGCGACACCGGCGGACCTGCATGCCCTGTACTGGGCGGCGGCGAAGTTCTTGCAGGCGCAGAAGTCGCGCCGGGCCAGGTGAGCCGCGCGGCTCAGACCGGCGCGGCGGCAAACGTGACGGTCACGGTCAGTCCCCGCGCCTCCTCGCCCGCGCCGAGCTCCACCTGCGCTCCGTGCGCCGCGGCGATCGTTTTGACGATGGCGAGGCCAAGACCGCTGCCTGGGGCGCTCGCGCCCGCTTGACGGTAGAAGCGATCGAAGACCCGGGCCCGCTCCGCCGGTGCAATGCCCGGACCGTTGTCGGCGACTTTCAACATGGCCCGGCCGGGCTCGCTGCCCCCGAGGACCGTCACGTCGACGCGTCCGCCGCGCGGCGTGTAGCGCACCGCGTTGTCGACTAGGTTGCGCACCAGCGTCGCGATCGCCTCGCGCTCGCCTGAGATCACCACGGGTTGTGCATCGGTGATGCCAAGGTCGATGTGGCGGGCGTCGGCGAGTGGCACGAGTTCGGCGACCACGTCGCGCGCGAGCTCATCGAGCGCGATCGGTTCGCGCGCCGGCTCGGCGCGCGGCTCCTGCCGGGCGAGTGAGAGCAGTTGTTCGACTAAGCGGATCGAGCGCTGCACGCCGGCCGAGAGCCGCTCCATGGCTTCTGCGCGCTCCCCGTCGGTGCCGGCGCGGGCCAATGCGTCGAGCTGCAGATGCAGCGCCGTGAGCGGCGTGCGCAGCTCGTGCGCTGCATCCGCCAGGAACGCCCGCTCGCGCTCGAGCGCTGATGAGAGCCGGCCGAGCAGATCGTTCAACGCCGCCACCAACGGCTGCACCTCCTCCGGCAGCTGCTCGTGCGCGAGCGGCTCGAGCGCAGCCACCCGGCGCGCCTTGACCGAGCTGGCCAGCCGCTGCAGGGGCTCGAGCGCGTGCCCGACGGCGAACCAGACGAGGATGCCGAGGATCGGCACCGTGAGCATGAACGGCTCGAGGGTCTTCAGCACCAGTTGGACGGCCTGCTGGCGACGCACCCGCATCAGCTGCGCCACCTGGATCACGCGGCTCGGTGAGGCGACGCCGAAGACCCGCCAACGCCCCTCGCTAGTCTTGACCGTGGAGAACCCGAGCGCGGTGTAATTGGGCAACACCGTGTGCGGCGGGGCCCAGATCCGCCGGCCGTTGGCGGTCCACACCTGCACCACGAAGCCGTACTCGGCAACGCGCGAGGGGATCTCGAGCGGCAGCAGATACTCCACCGGCTGGTCGCGCAGCAGCAGCGCCATCTGCTCAAGGTGGTAGTCGAAGAAGGTGTCGGCCTGCTTCAGCGTGTTGCGGTACACGACGAATCCGCCGATCAGCCAGACCACCGCAATGCCGCCGAGCAGCCAGGCGAGCAGCCGAGCCCGCAGTGAGCGCAGCGTCATGCGGGCCGCACCCGATAGCCGACGCCGCGCACGGTCAGGATGAAATCTGCACCCAACTTGCGGCGCAGGCCGTGGACGTGCACCTCCACGGCGTTGCTCTCGACTTCCTCGCCCCAGCCGTAGAGCCGCTCCTCGATCCGGGCGCGCGGATGGAGCGTGCCGGGACGCTCCATCAGCAGCTGCAGCAGCGCAAATTCTTTCGGCGAGAGCGCCACGTCCTTCCCGTTTCGCTGCACGGTGTGCGCCGCCGGGTTGAGAATCACGCCGAGGTGCTCGATCGCCGGGGCCGCCTGCCCGGATTTGCGCCGCAGCAGCGCGCGGATGCGCGCGGCGAGCTCATCGAGGTCAAAGGGCTTGACGAGGTAATCGTCGGCACCGGCATCCAGGCCCTGAACGCGGTCCGAGACGGCATCGCGCGCCGTCAGAATAATCACCGGGAGTGCATCGCCCCGGGCGCGCAGCGCCATGAGCACCGCCAGGCCCGTGCGCCGTGGCAGACCGAGGTCAAGCAGCAGCAGATCGAACGGCTCGCTCTTGAGCACCTGCTCGGCCGTTTCCCCATCATGCACCCAGTCGAGCGCGAACCCCTCGCGCCGCAACCCGGCGCGGATCGCCTCGCCGATCATGGTGTCGTCTTCCACGAGCAGCAGTCTCAATATTGATGCCTCGACCGGCCTCGCCGGCACAAAAATTTCTTCAGCGCGCGCTGCGGGCCTCTGCGACAATCGCGCCTCTCCGAGGCCGCTCGAGCCATGAGTTCCTCCCAGCCGACGTTCGGGGCGCTCGACGCCCAGCACACCGCCCGCTCGCTCATCCACGCCGCCGCCGCGCTGGGTGTGGCGTTGACGGAGCACGATGCGCTGCGGCTGCTGCGGCTGCTGGAGGAATTGGCTCACTGGAACCGCCGCTTCAACCTGACGGCGATCACCGAGCCGGCGGATATGGTAACGCATCACCTGCTCGACAGTCTGGCCGTGCACCGGCATTTGCACGGTGCGCGCATTGCCGATGTCGGCACCGGAGCGGGGTTCCCCGGGCTGCCGCTCGCGCTCGCCAACCCCGAGCGGTGTTTTACGCTGGTCGATTCGAACGGCAAGAAGGTCCGCTTCGTCTCGCACGCCGCCCATGCGCTCGGATTGGTCAACGTGGAGGCTGTTCAGGCGCGTGTCGAGGCGCTCCGTCCGGAGGCGCCCTTCGACACGGTGTTGGCGCGCGCCTTTGCGGCTTTGCCGGGGCTGGTGAGCGCCGTCGAGCCGCTCTGCGGTCCCGGCACGCGTATCCTCGCGCTGAAGGGCAAGCGGCCGAAGGCCGAGCTCGAGGCCCTGCCCCATGACTGGCAGGCCGAGACCGTGCCGCTCAGCGTGCCCGGCCTGGCCGAGGAGCGCTGCCTCGTGATCCTCAGCGCGGGGCCCCCTTCGGCCCGGCACTGAGCGGCAGCGCGGTGGTCTCCTTGATGACCGACAGCGCGATGAAGGAGTGCACCGACTGCACGCCGGGGAAGCGCGAGAGGTGATCGAGGAAGAACGCCTCGTAGGACTTGATGTCGCGGCAGGCAATGCGAAGCAGGAAGTCCGTCTCGCCCATCAGCGTGTAGCACTCGAGGATCTCCGGGTGCTGGCGCACGGCCTGCTCGAACCTCAGCAGCGCATCGCGACCGTGGCCGGCGAGCTTGACCTGGGAGAACACCAGCACGTTCAGGCCCACCTTTTCCCGATCCAGGAGCGCCACGCGCCGCCGGATCACCCCGGTTTCCTCCAGGCGGCTCATGCGTCGCCAGCACGTCGAGGCGGTCATCCCGAGCCGTTCGGCCAACTCCGCTGCCGACAGATTGCCGTGCTCCTGGACCAGATCCAGGATGCGCACATCGCTTCGGTCGAGATCGGTCTGCATAAAATATCTCATTGAATCCGCAAATGATGGAATGAATCATTCACCGGAGTGGCCCAAAGGGCAAGCTTTGTGACGCGCCGTGCACCTCGCGGGCGTAAGGTGGCGCCCGCCGGGTGCAGCCCCGGAGACCTTTGGGAGCCATCATGGATCTTTTCTCTCTGCCGGATTTCGACGGCCATGAACAGGTCGTGTTCGGTCACGACCGCGCCACGGGCCTGCGCGCCATCATCGCGATTCACTCCTCGGCGCTCGGGCCTGCCGCAGGCGGTTGCAGGATGTGGGCCTATCCGTCGAGTGACGAGGCGCTGACCGACGCGCTGCGACTCTCCCGCGGCATGAGTTACAAGAACGCCATGGCGGAGCTCGATCTGGGCGGCGGCAAGGCCGTGATCATCGGGGATTCGCGTGCGCACAAGACGCCGGCTCTGTTTCAGGCCTTCGGCCGACTCATCGATTCGCTCGGCGGGCGCTACATCACCGCCGAGGATGTCGGCACGAGCACCACGGACATGGAGCAGGTGGCCGCCGTCACGCCGTACGTCAGTGGCCTGAAGCGTGCCTCGGGCGAGGTGGGCGGGGACCCAGGCCCCAAGACGGCCCTCGGGGTGTTCCTCGGGATCCAGGCGGCGGTGCGGTTTCAGCTGGGCCGTGGCCTCGAGGGGTTGACGGTCGCCGTGCAGGGACTTGGCGGCGTCGGCCATCCGCTGTGCCGGCTGCTGGCCGCCGAGGGCGCGCGCCTGAAGGTTGCCGATGCCCGCGCCGAACTCGCCGAGCGGGTCCGCGAGGAACTCGGCGCGGCAGTCGTACCGGTCGATAGGCTTCTCGAGCAGGAAGCAGACGTGTTCGCGCCATGCGCTCTGGGCGCGGTGCTGAGCGCGCAGTCGATCCCTCGGCTGCGCGCGCGGATCGTCGCCGGTGCGGCGAACAACCAGCTGGCGCGCGAATCCGACGGTGAGCTGCTCATGAAGGCCGACATCCTGTACGCACCGGATTACGTGATCAACGCCGGCGGCATCATCAATGTGGCCCATGAGTACCGCGGCGGCTCGTCCGAGGCGGCGGTGCACGCGGCAATCAAGAGAATCCCCGAGCGACTCACGGCGATTTTCGAGCGGGCCCGGCAGGAATCGCGGCCAACCAGCACGGTGGCGGACCAGATGGCGCGCGAGCGGCTGCAGGCCGGCGGCCGGCCTGCCTGAGGCTCACTCGAAGCGCCCCGGCCCCGGAGCAGGGCGACAGTGAAGTACACTGTCGCCCTCATGAAACGCGTCATCGCGATCGCCAATCAGAAAGGCGGCGTCGGCAAAACCACGACTGCGGTCAATCTGGCCGCTTCGCTCGCGGCCACCCGGCGGCGGGTGCTGCTGCTCGACCTCGATCCGCAGGGTAACGCCACCATGGGCAGCGGCATCGACAAGGCGCAGCTCGAGCGCAGCGCCTGCGAAGTGCTGCTCGGGGAGGCCGAGCTCGCCGGGGCGCTGTGCACGGTCGAGCAGGGCGGTTATGCGTTGCTGCCGGCCAACCAGGATCTTACCGCCGCCGAGGTTCGCCTGCTCGGTCTGACCGTCGGGCGCGAGACCCGGTTGCGCCAGGCGCTCGCGCCGGTGCGCGAGGCGTACGACGTCATCCTCATCGACTGCCCGCCGGCGCTGAACATGCTCACCGTCAATGCGCTCGTGGCCGCCGACAGCGTTCTGATCCCGATGCAGTGCGAGTACTACGCGCTCGAGGGGCTCTCGGCGCTGCTCGCCACCGTCGAGCAGATCCGCGCGGCGGTGAATCCGCCGCTCGACATCGAGGGCATCCTGCGAACCATGTTCGATCCGCGCAATAACCTGGCCAATGAAGTGAGCGCCCAGCTCATCATGCACTTCGGCGACAAGGTGTTCCGCACCATCATTCCGCGCAACATTCGCCTGGCCGAGGCCCCATCCTTCGGCCGGCCGGTGCTGTTCCACGACAAGGACTCGCGCGGCGCGCTCGCCTATCTCGCGCTCGCCGGGGAGATGATCCGCCGCGCCGAGGGCACGGCCGAGCCGCCGAGCGCCGATGAGCTGGCGACGGTGAACGGGGAGGCCGCGCCGTGACGCAGAAGAAGCCGACGCTCGGCCGAGGGCTCGCCGACCTGCTCGGTCCAGGTACCCGCGGCGCCCCGACGACGCCGGCGACGCCGGCGGGTTCCGCTGCGCCCGCCCCCGCGGGCGATGAATTGAAGCGCCTGCCGCTCGATGTGCTGCAGCGCGGCAAGTACCAGCCCCGCTCCGACATGCATCCGGAGTCGCTCGAGGAGCTGGCCGGCTCCATCAAGGCGCAGGGGGTGGTGCAACCGATCGTGGTGCGGCCGCTCGCCGGTGCCCCGGGGGCACCGATGCGCTACGAGATCATCGCTGGAGAGCGGCGCTGGCGCGCCGCGCAGCTCGCGGGGCTCGAGGATATCCCGGCCATCGTGCGGCACATCCCCGATGCGGCCGCGATCGCCGTGGCGCTCATCGAGAACATCCAGCGTGAGAACCTCAATCCGCTCGAGGAGGCTCGCGCGCTGCAGCGTCTGATCAGCGAATTCGAGCTCACCCACGCGCAGGCGGCCGAAGCGGTGGGACGTTCCCGGGCCGGCGTCAGCAATCTGCTGCGTCTGCTCGAGCTGCCTGCCGAGGTCTGCGAATTGATCGAGCGGCGCCAGATCGAGATGGGCCATGCGCGCGCGCTGCTCAGCCTGGCGCAGCGCGCCGAGCAGTGTCAGGCGGCCGCCGAGGTGATCGCCAAGGGCCTCTCGGTGCGGGACACCGAGGCGCTCGTGCGGCGGATGCAGCGCCCGCCGGCGCCTCAGGGGGACGCCGGGCGCCGCGGTGACCCCGACGTGCGCCAGCTGGAGCAGCAATTGTCGGAAAAGCTCGGTGCCCGGGTCGCCATTCGCTCCGGCGCGGGCGGCAAGGGTACGCTGACGGTGAACTACAACACTCTCGACGAACTGGACGGGATCCTCGCCCATATCCATTAGGATCTTCCGCAATGGCCGCCCGGGCCGTCATCCGGCACCCTTCGCGGCGAAAATTTCACACCCATTTCACAGGCTTAGAACAGCTGCGGATGGAGTGGACTCCCTGCAGAGCGGTCAATATAATCGCGCGGCTTTACGGCCCGGCGGAAAAATGCACCGACGGGCCGGAAGCGATCCGGCGCGCAGCGTACGCCCGCGAGTGAGACATCGGTGACCGTGATCGACCTGCCCCAAGCGCGGCGGCTGGCTTTCGGCGTCGTGCTGGGCCAGGCGGCCGCAACGGTACTGGCCGGATTGCTCGCCTGGGCGATCTCCGGCGAGCATGCGGCTTTCTCCGCGTTGCTCGGCGGGGGCATTGGAACCGCGTCGAGCCTGATTTTGGCGCTGGCCGGGTTCAGCCGGCGGGCCGCGAGTCCCGAAGGGGCGCTGCGGGCCTTTTATCGGGGGGAGGCGCTGAAGCTCGTCGTCGTCGTCGGGCTGTTTATGGCGGTCTTCAGACTGACGAAGGTCGCGCCGCTGGCGATGTTCGCGGCCTTCGCTGCGACTTTTTTCGTGTACTGGATCGCGCTCGCCACCGCCTTGTGGCCGAGTGACCGCGCGCGCGACCAGAGAATTGCCGAACCGGCGCCGCGCAAGAAAACGGCGGACGCCACGCACACAGTGAGAGATTGACGTTCATGGCAGCAGCGAAGCCACAGATCGGTGGGTACATTCTCGAACACCTCACCTTTCTGACCAACAAACCGCAGACGTCGCTGGTGAATTTCACCGTGATCGATTACGACACGGTGTTCTTCTCCGTGCTGCTCGCGGTCTTGTTCGCCGGCAGCTTCTACTGGGTCGCGCGCCGCGCCGGCGGCAGCGTCAAAAGCACCCCGCGCGGCTTCCAGAGCTTCGTGGAGATGATCGTGGAGTGGGTCGACTCGCAGGTGCGGGACGTCTACCACGGTACCAACCGTCTGATCGCGCCGCTCGCGCTCACCATCTTCTGCTGGGTGTACCTGTTCAACTTCATGGATCTGGTGCCCGTTGACCTGCTGCCGGACCTTGCCAAGACGGTGGGCCTGGCGCACCTGAAGGTCGTGCCGAGCACCGACCTCAACGGGGTGTTCGGCTTGTCGCTGACGGTCTTCCTGCTGACTCTCTTCTACAGCATCAAGGTGAAGGGGCCACTCGGCTTTCTCGGCGAGCTGACTCTGCATCCGTTCAGCAGCAGGAATAAACTCGTGCAGGCGCTGTTCGTGCCGGTGAATTTCGTGCTCGAGTCGGTGACGCTGCTCGCCCGCCCGGTATCCCTCGCGCTGCGACTGTTCGGCAATATCTTCGCCGGCGAGATGATTTTCGTGCTGCTCGCGTTGCTCACGCTCGAGCATAGCTACGCGGGGCTCGCGCACCTCTCGGGCTGGGGGCTGATGCTCCTGCAGGCGCTGCTGACTTTCGTCTGGGGTGTGTTCCATCTGCTGATCATCACCATCCAGGCGTTCATCTTCATGGTGCTCACCATCGTTTACCTGGCGATGGCGCACGAGCATCACTGACCGATCCGATTTTTTGACCCATTGATCCTCGAGGAGACTTGAATGCATAACGTTGCACTGATCCAAGCCATGACCGTGCTCGCCGTGGGCATCATCTTCGGCATGGGCGCGCTCGGCACCGCCATCGGCTTCGGCATTCTCGGCGGCCGCTTCATCGAGGGCTCGGCCCGTCAGCCCGAACTGATGCCTGCCCTGCAGGTCAAGATGTTCCTGGTGGCCGGTCTGCTCGATGCGGTGGCCATGATCGGCATCGGCTTCGCGCTGTTCTTCACCTTCGCGAACCCGTTCGTCTCGGCGCTGACCGCCGTAGCGCATTGAGCCGTTTGCGAGCCGCTGACAGAGCGCTCCTCGGAAGGAGGCGATCGTGCACATCAATCTGACGCTCGTCATCCAGATGGCGGTGTTCGCCGTCCTCATCTGGTTCACGATGAAATTCGTCTGGCCGATGATCCTCGGTCCGATGCAGGAACGTGAGCGCCGGATCGCGCAGGGTCTGGCCGCGGCCAACAAGGGCGAAGAGGAGCTCAAGCAGGCCCGCGCCGGTGCCGAGGCAATCCTGCGCGAGGCGCGTGAGCGCGCCGGGGTCATCGTCGATCAGGCGCAGCGCAGCGCGAATGAGATTCTCGAGCAGGCCCGCGGCGCCGCCACGCAGGAAGGTCAGCGTCTGGTGGCCGCCGCGCAGCAGCAGATCGAGCTCGACGCGGCGCGCGCCAAGGAGCAGTTGCGTCAGCAGGTCGGGGCGCTCGCCGTTGCGGCCGCCGCGAAGCTGCTTGAGCGAGAAATCGACGCTGGCGCGCACGAGGCGCTGCTCAACGAGTTTGCCGCGCAGTTGTAGGCGGAGCACACGATGCCGGACAAGAGCACCATCGCCAGGCCCTACGCCAAGGCTGCATTCGAGGCGGCCAGCGGCCGCTTGGGCGAATGGTCCGAGGGGCTGCACCGGGCGGCGGCAGTGGTCGCCGACGCACGCGTCGCGGCGCTGCTCGACAGCCCGCACGTCACGCCCGGTCAGCTCGCCGAGCTGATCTGCTCGATCGCCGGGCCGCATCTCGATGAGACGGGGTGCAACTTCATCCGCGCGCTCGCGGACAACCGGCGGCTCGAGTGCCTGCCAGAGGTCGCCGCGCGCTTCGATGAGCTCAAGGCCGAAGCCGAGGGAACCATGGACGTCGAAGTCGCCTCGGCGGCACCGCTCACCGATGCGCAGCAGCGCGCGCTCGCGAACGCTCTCGAGCGCCGCCTGCGGCGCACCGTGCGCCTGCGCTGCGTGCTCGATCCGACGCTGATCGGCGGCGCCAGCGTGCGTGCCGGTGATCTCGTCATCGATGGATCGCTGCGCAGCAAACTCGAGCGCATCACGCATCAGCTGACCGCGTAAGCCAATTTCCGGGGAAACATTGTTATGGCCATCAAGGCATCCGAAATCAGCGATCTGATCAAACAGCGGATCGAGAACTTCAAGTCCGTGACCGAGGCGCGCGATGTCGGCACCATCGTCTCGGTGACCGACGGCATTACTCGCATCCATGGTCTGGCCGACGCGCGCTACGGCGAGATGATCGAATATCCGGGCAACGTGTTCGGCCTGGCGCTGAACCTCGAGCAGGACTCCGTCGGTGCCGTGGTCCTCGGGGATTACAAACACCTGCGCGAGGGCGACACCGTCAAGACGACCGGGCGCATCCTCGAGGTGCCGGTGGGACCGGAGCTGCTCGGCCGGGTGGTCGATGCGCTTGGCCAGCCGATCGATGGCCGCGGACCGATCAACGCCAAGCGTACCGCGCCGATCGAGCGCGTCGCGCCGGGCGTGATTTACCGCAAGTCGGTGACTCAACCGGTGCAGACCGGCTACAAGGCCGTCGATTCGATGGTGCCGGTCGGCCGTGGACAGCGCGAACTGATCATCGGCGATCGCCAGACCGGCAAGACGGCACTCGCCGTCGATACCATCATCAACCAGAAGTCCTCCGGGATTAAGTGTATCTACGTCGCGATCGGCCAGAAGCAATCGACCATCGCCGGCGTAGTGAAGAAGCTCGAGGAGCACGGCGCCCTCGCGCACACCGTGATCGTCGCAGCCCCGGCATCAGCGCCGGCTGCGATGCAGTACATCGCCGCCTACTCCGGTTGTGCCATGGGCGAGTACTTCATGGACAACGGCGAGGATGCGCTGATCGTCTACGATGACCTGTCCAAGCAGGCCGTGGCGTACCGCCAGATCTCGTTGCTGCTGCGCCGGCCGCCCGGGCGCGAAGCGTTCCCGGGCGATGTGTTCTACCTGCACTCGCGCCTGCTCGAGCGCAGCGCCCGCGTCAACGACCAGTACGTCGAGATGCAGACCAACGGTGCCGTGAAGGGCAAAACCGGCTCGCTGACCGGTCTGCCGATCATCGAGACCCAGGCGGGCGATGTCACCGCGTTCGTGCCGACCAACGTCATCTCGATCACCGACGGACAGATCTTCCTCGAGACCGATCTGTTCAATGCCGGCGTGCGTCCGGCCATGAACGCCGGCATTTCCGTCTCGCGTGTCGGCGGTGCGGCGCAGACCGATATCATCAAGAAGCTCGGTGGCGGTATCCGTCTCGCGCTCGCCCAGTTCCGTGAGCTGGCGGCCTTCTCGCAGTTTGCCTCGGACCTCGACGAGACGACCCGCAAGCAGCTCGAGCGCGGTCAGCGCGTCACCGAGATGATGAAGCAGAAGCAGTACGGGCCGATGTCGGTCGCGGAGATGGCGCTGTCGATCTACGCCGTCAACAGCGGCTACATGGACAAGGTGGACCTGAAGAAAGTGGTCGCGTTCGAGGCAGCCCTGCAGGCCTTTGCCCATTCGAACTACGCCGCGATGCTCGATCGGATCAACCGCGAGCCGAAGTTGAGCAAGGAGAACGAGGCGGAGCTGAAGAAGTGCGTCGAGGACTTCATCGCCACTGGGACCTACTGACGGTGATGTCCTTAGCCGGACACGCTGAGCGAGACCGCTGATGCCAGGCACCAAGGAAATCCGCGCCAAGATCACGAGTGTCAAGAGCACTCAGAAGATCACCCGCGCCATGCAAATGGTGGCCACCAGCAAGATGCGTCGCGCGCAAGAGCGCATGCGGGCGGCCCGACCGTATGCGGACAAGATGCGCAGCGTCATCGCCAACCTGGGTGCCGCCAATCCGGACTATCGCAGCCCGTTTCTGCAGGAACGGCCGACGGTCGGGGCGATCGGCATCATCGTCGTGTCGACCGACCGCGGGCTTGCCGGGGCGCTCAACGCCAACGTCTTCAAGCAGACGCTGTTGCTGATGCGCGAATGGCAAGACAAAGGCGCGGCCGTGAAGCTGTGCCTGATCGGCGCGAAGGGCATGACCTTCTTCCGCCGGCTGGACACGCCGATCGTGGCCAACGTGTCGCATGTGGGCGATCGGCCGCATGTGAAAGATCTGATCGGCGCGGTCAAGGTGATGCTGGACCAGTACAGCGATCGCACGATCGATCGGTTGTTCCTGGTCGGTTCGGAATTCGTCAACACGATGACCCAGCGTCCCGTGGTGACCCAGCTTCTGCCGGTCGCTGAGCCGCCGGCGCAGGATCTGCAGGAACATTGGGACTATATTTACGAGCCGGAAGCTGCGCAGATTCTCGATGCGCTGCTGATGCGCTACATCGAGTCGCAGGTTTATCGTGCGGCGGTGGAAAACGTGGCCTCGGAGATGGCCGCGCGCATGGTCGCGATGAAGGCGGCCACCGACAACGCCGGCAAACTCATCAACGAAATGCAGCTGATCTACAACAAGGCCCGTCAAGCCGCGATCACCAAGGAATTGGCTGAGATCGTGGGCGGCGCGGCCGCGGTTTGAGAGAGACAACACATGGCAAGCATGGCCGAAGGCAAGATCACCCAGATCATCGGTGCCGTCATCGATGTCGAGTTTCCGCGCGAGGCGATTCCGCACATCTATGAGGCGCTGAAGCTCAAGGACGTCGACCTGACGCTCGAGGTTCAGCAGGAGCTCGGCGACGGCATCGTGCGCACGATCGCCATGGGGCCCTCCGAGGGCCTCAAGCGCGGCCTCGCGGTTCTCGCCACCGGTCATCCGATCACCGTACCGGTCGGCAAACCGACCCTCGGGCGCATCATGGACGTGCTGGGCGCGCCGCAGGACAACCGCGGTCCGGTCACATCCGAGCATAGCCTGCCGATCCACCGGCCGCCGCCGTCGTTCGAGGAGCAGGCGGGCGGACAGGATCTGCTGGTCACCGGCATCAAAGTCATCGACCTGCTGGTGCCGTTCGCCAAGGGCGGCAAGGTGGGCCTCTTCGGCGGTGCTGGTGTGGGCAAGACCGTCAACATGCTCGAGCTGATCAACAACATCGCCAAGCAGTACAGTGGCCTGTCGGTGTTCGCCGGCGTCGGTGAGCGCACCCGCGAGGGCAACGACTTCTACCACGAGATGATCGAGGCGGGCGTCATCGACGCACAGGAACTCAGCAACTCCAAGGTTGCGATGGTCTACGGTCAGATGAACGAGCCGCCGGGCAACCGGCTGCGCGTGGCGCTCACCGGCCTCACCATGGCCGAGTATTTCCGCGATGAGGAACACCCGGATGGCACCCGTGGCCGCGACGTGCTGCTGTTCATCGACAACATCTATCGCTACACGCTCGCCGGCACCGAAGTCTCGGCGCTGCTCGGGCGCATGCCCTCGGCGGTGGGCTACCAGCCGACTCTGGCGGAGGAAATGGGCGCGCTGCAGGAGCGCATCACCTCGACCAAGACCGGCTCGATCACTTCCATCCAGGCCGTCTACGTCCCGGCGGACGACATGACGGATCCGTCGCCGGCGACCACGTTCGCGCACTTGGACGCGATCGTGGCGCTGTCGCGGCAGATTGCGACCCTCGGGATCTACCCGGCGGTCGATCCGCTGGAGTCGACCAGCCGCCAGCTCGATCCGCTGGTCGTCGGGGAGGAGCACTACAACGTTGCGCGCGGCGTGCAGGCGGTCCTGCAGCGCTACAAGGAGCTGCAGGACATCATCGCCATCCTCGGCATGGACGAGCTGTCCGAGGACGACAAGCTGACGGTGTACCGCGCCCGTAAAGTGCAGCGGTTCCTGTCTCAGCCGTTCAACGTCGCCAAGGTGTTCACCGGCCAGGACGGTAAGACCGTGCCGCTCGCCGAGACCATCCGCGGTTTCAAGGGCATCATCAATGGTGAGTTCGATCACCTGCCCGAGCAGGCGTTCTACATGGTCGGCACCATCGATGAGGCCGTGGCCAAGGCCAAGACGCTTCAGTAGGAGAGCCCTTCATGGCCGAGCCGCATACCCTCCAGGTCGATGTCGTCAGCGCCGAGGGTGAGATTTTCTCCGGGCTGGCGACCATGGTGTTCGCGCCGGCCTCGCAGGGCGACATCGGCGTGGCGCCGCGCCACGCACCGCTGCTCTCGATGCTCAAGCCCGGCGAGGTGCGGGTGCAGACGCCCGCCGGTGAGGAGCTGTTCTTTTTCGTCGGCGGAGGCGCGATCGAGGTGCAGCCGCACCGCGTGACTGTGCTCGCCGATACGGCATTGCGCGCCAAGGACCTCGACGAGGCGGCAGCGCTCGCGGCGAAACAGCGCGCGGAGGAGGCGCTGAAGGATCGCAGCAGCCATATCAGTCAGGCCGAGGCGCTGGCGGAATTGGCTCGCGCCGCGGCTCAGCTGAAGCTCATCGCGAAGCTGCGCAAAGTGCGCGGCTGATCGCGCACCGTGCCCGTCCGGGCGATAATCGCCGCATGAACAGGCCCGCCGCCGCGTCGAACGCGGCTCTCTCGGTCGTCATTCTGGCCGCCGGCGAAGGCAAGCGGATGAAGTCCCGCCGGCCGAAGGTGCTGCAGAGTCTGGCCGGCCGGCCACTGCTAGCCCACGTGCTTCAGACCGCGCAGGCGCTGTCGCCGTCGGCGATCCACATCGTCTACGGACACGGCGGGGAGCACGTGCGTGCCACCTTCCCCGAGGCCGGGCTGACGTGGGTGCATCAGGCCGAACAGCTCGGCACCGGACATGCTCTGCAGCAGGCCGCACCCGGGCTCGAGGATGCCGCGACGGTGCTGGTGCTCTACGGCGACGTGCCGCTCCTGCGCGCGCAGTCGCTCGCCGGGCTGCTGGACATCGCGGCCGCGGGCGCGCTCGCGGTCCTCACCATGCAGCCGGCCGATCCGACCGGTTACGGGCGGATCGTGCGCGATGCGGCCGGCCACGTGGCTCGGATCGTCGAACACAAGGACGCCTCGACGGCCGAACGGCGTATCGGCGAATGCAATACGGGAGTGCTGGCCGCGCCAGCCGGCCTCCTGAAACAGTGGCTTTCGGCGCTGCGCAACGACAACGCCCAAGGCGAGTACTATCTGACGGACATCGTCGGACTCGCCGCACGGTCCGGTGTCAACGTGACGCCGGTGCCGCTTGCCGATCCGATCGAAGCGCTCGGCGTCAACGACAAAGAGCAGCTGGCCGAACTCGAGGCAGTGTGCCGCCGCAATGCGGCCAGGACCCTGATGCGTGCAGGCGTGACCATTGCGGATCCTGCGCGTGTGGATGTGCGCGGTGAAGTCGTGCATGGGCAGGACGTATTCTTGGACGTCAATGTCGTTCTCGAAGGGCACGTCACGCTCGGCGACAACGTGCGGATCGGTCCCGGCTGTATCGTTCGCGACTGCCGCATCGGCGATGACACGGAGGTGTTCGCGCACTGCGTGCTAGACGGCGCGACGATCGGCTGCGGCGCGCGCATCGGTCCATTCTCGCGCATCCGACCCACCACGGAGCTCGGTGATCGCGTACACATCGGCAATTTCGTCGAGGTCAAGAACGCGACGCTCGACACCGAGTCGAAGGCCAACCATCTCTCCTACGTCGGCGACGCCGAAGTGGGCGCGCAGGTTAACGTGGGCGCCGGAACCATCGTTGCCAATTATGACGGGGCCAACAAGCACCGCACTCGCATTGGAAGCGGTGCGCATACTGGATCGAACAGTGTGCTGGTGGCCCCCATTACGGTCGGCGAGGGCGCCACCATCGCCGCTGGCTCGACTGTCACCCGAGACGTGCCGGCCGGCAAGCTCACCATCGCGCGGGCGCGTCAGACCACGATTGATGAATGGCAGCGGCCGATCAAGAAGAAGTAGGGGCAGTCCGTGCAACCGGATGCCGTGCCCATCCGCGCAGCACACGGGCCGTGAACACGGCAGGCGGATCACGATAGATCTGTGACGCCAGCGTCATGGCCTGATCACGCTGGCGAGCGCTGCGCGCATCGATGTGCGCCAGCAGCCAGGTCCGAGTGCCGCCGTGTACCGGGGCCTCGAGCGCACGGCGGCGCAGTGCGGTGAGGTCGTGTTCGCCACCGAGAAGATCCGAAAGGTGATGCGCCGCAGTCACAAGGCACGGCGCCTCGCGCGGTCGTACCGCAGGGAGGGTCTGCAGTTGGTGCCAGAGGTACTTCGTCTGCTTGCGCAGCTCATGCCAGTTCTCCGCGGTGGGGTGCCGGCGAGCCTGCACGAGCGCGGCCTGCGCTCGTGCATAGACCCGCCGCAGACCCATCTGTAGGATCGGCCAGTCGAAGCGCTCCCCGGAGAACTCGCTCAGTGCGCGCCCGACAGTGCGTAAGGTCCGACGGGCGTGCTTCAGCGAGGACACATCGGTCCGCAGGTGGCTGCGCGCGAGGGCCTGTTCCTTGCGCAGGCGCGAGCGCAGATCCGAAGTCGAGCCGTGCCGGGGCAGATTCCGCAGAGTGTCGAGGAGGGCTTTGCCGTCTCGGGCCGCACTGAGGTCCCGGGCGACATCGCGCAGCGCGGTGTTCCCGCGATGATACTCGTGCTCCCCCAGGCCATCGCGCATCAGCCGCAGCATGGCTCGGGCACGCTTCAGAGCCTTGCGCACACCATGCACCGCCCGATCGGATAAGGGTCGTTGTCCCAGAAGCGCAACCGCATCCGCCAGGCTGTCCAGGGCGATGCGGCGCACATTCGGGGGCAGGAGGCGCGGGCTGCAGCGCGGTACGCTCATCTTCCCACGCTAGACGGACCGACGTCGGCGGTCTATCCGCAGTGACCGCGGTTTCCCCTGGTCTGCGAGACTCCCCGGGAGCTGTCTAGAAATGCGAACAAATGCCGGCTAATGTCGCAATATTCGCCGAAAACTACGGAGCTGTGCACCCATTGGACGGTGCGCCGCTGTTCGGGAAGCCGCTTCGATGTCTGTGAGCCGGTCGCTGGCGTAAACCGTGCGCGGTTCCTGCCTCGGCGGACCGACTTGAGGCAAACTGTCCGCCCCGTGTCGAGTCCGAAGGCCTGATTCATGTGCGGAATCGTTGGCGCCGTTGCCGAGCGCAACATCGTCCCAGTCCTCATCGAGGGTCTGCGTCGCCTGGAATATCGAGGCTACGACTCGGCCGGTCTGGCCGTGATCGGCGGCGGCAAACTGGTCCGTGTGCGCACCGTCGGCAAGGTCAAGAAACTCGAAGAGGCCCTCGTTGCAGCGCCGGCCGGTGGTGCCACCGGTATCGCGCATACGCGCTGGGCGACACATGGCGCTCCGAGTGAACGCAATGCCCACCCGCACCTGTCGCAGGCCGGCATTGCCATCGTCCACAATGGCATCATCGAGAACCACGAAGCACTGCGCGCAGACCTCGAACAGCGCGGTTACCGATTCGAGTCCGAGACGGACACTGAAGTCATCGCCCATCGCATCCACTACCACCTCCAGCGCCAACAGGATCTGGTTACGGCCGTGCGTGCCACGGTCGCGGAACTTCAGGGTGCCTATGCCCTTGCGGTGATCAGTGAACAGGAATCCGACCGTCTGATCGTCGCCCGCGCCGGCTGTCCGGTCGTCATTGGATTGGGTGTCGAGGAGAACTTCGTGGCTTCCGATGTGGCCGCGCTCCTGCCGGTGACCCGACGCTTCATGTTCCTCGAAGAGGGCGACCTCGCGGAGCTTCGCCGAACCTCGGTGCGGATCACCGATCGGCACGGCCACACGGTCGAACGGGCGGTGCGCGAGAGCGAACTCAGTGCCGATGCCGCCGAAAAAGGCCCCTACCGGCACTTCATGCTCAAGGAGATCCACGAGCAGCCGCGTGCCATCGCAGACACCCTGGCCGAACGCGTCGCCAACGGCCGGTTGCTCGAAGCCGCATTCGGACCGGCG
Organism: Steroidobacteraceae bacterium; assembly: GCA_049964755.1. Lineage (GTDB taxonomy): Bacteria > Pseudomonadota > Gammaproteobacteria > Steroidobacterales > Steroidobacteraceae > 13-2-20CM-66-19. The sequence continues at coordinate 61,602 of JBMFWZ010000005.1, forward strand.
GCGGCTGAAGTCTTCAAGCGCACCACTTGCGTGCACATCGTCGCTTGCGGCACGAGCTATCACGCCGCTTCAGTCGTGCGGCATTTCATCGAACAGATCTGCCGGATTCCGTGCGCGGTCGACATCGCCAGCGAATACCGCTATCGCAATCCACTCGTGCCGCGCGACACGCTGTTCGTGACCATCTCGCAGTCGGGGGAAACCGCCGACACGCTTGCGGCCTTGCGACTCGCCCGTCAATCCGGTTACCTCTCGACGCTCGCGATTTGCAATGTTCCGGAGAGCTCTCTGGTGCGCGAGTCCGATCTGGTGATGCTGACGCGCGCCGGACCGGAGATTGGAGTGGCATCAACCAAGGCGTTTACCACGCAGCTTACGGCGCTTGCGATGCTGACCATTGCGCTGGCGCGGCACCACGGTGCGGACGCCGAGCGCGAACACGGACTGGTGAGCCGCCTCATCGAACTGCCGGGCATGATCGAAAAAGTGCTCACGCTCGATCCTTTGATTCATCGACTGGCGGAGCGCTTCGCGGACAAGCATCACACGCTGTTTCTCGGGCGCGGTGCGCTGTACCCGATCGCAATGGAAGGTGCGCTGAAGCTGAAGGAGATCTCCTACATCCACGCCGAGAGCTACCCGGCTGGCGAACTGAAGCACGGTCCGCTCGCGCTCGTCGATGCCGACATGCCGGTCATTGCGGTGGCACCGAACAATGACTTGCTCGAGAAGCTGAAGTCGAACCTCATGGAGGTGCGCGCCCGTGGCGGAGAGCTGATCGTGTTCGCCGATCCGGAGTCTGGTCTGCAACCGAGTGATGGGGTGACGGTCATCGAGATGCCCAAACACGTCACCTACTTCCAGGCGCCAGCGGTATACGCCGTCCCGCTGCAGCTACTGGCTTACCATGTGGCCATCCTGAAAGGCACGGACGTCGATCAGCCGCGCAATCTTGCCAAGAGCGTCACCGTCGAATGAGTGTGCACTAGCGGCCTGCCGGACTGTGGCCTGTAATTAAAATCGTACCCTCGGGAATAAAGTCGTGTCCTATCGAGGTGACATGACACTTCAGGATTTCCGCTCCAACTCAGAAGCGATAATCCACCTTGAAAATCCGACTGCTCACTGGACGTTCCAAATGTCAGTTGGCACGGTGTTGATGAGGATTGAGATCCGCCTCTTTCTGTTGATCGACGCGCTTTCGCGATTTTCTGGCACGGCGATTACTTGTTCTGCAGGTCTCTTTCTTCAGCTCGCCAAACAACTTCTTGATTCCACTGCAGCTGCGTCTGGTCGTGGTCGTGCGTCCGTAGGCGCCGGCGTCGCCACCGGCCCCTGGCGGCGCCTCGAAAAATCGCCCCTCACCCCAAAATCACGCGCTTCCTCGTCTCCGCCAACACACGGTCCTGGCGATGTGTTGCCTGGCCCGTCTTTCGGCGCGCTCTGGCGTCACGGGGAAGCTTCGTCTAAATGACGTCCGAATGCGATCAATCAGCTGCCTGTTGATTTGCATCCAATTTCGATTCACGTGTACGCGCGTACGTCACCGGTCAGTCCGATTACCGGACGGGTTCCTACATCGTTGAGACGAGCAACGACAGCTACCGCTTCAAGGCGAGCTCAGCCCTACCCAGAAAGGAGCGACAGACCTCCAAAGGCACATCTGCCTGAGCGATGCTGACAACGACCAAGGCCGGTGACAACTTTGGTAGCAAATCCCGTGTCAGTTGAGACGCGCCACGATATTTGATGGCCCGGTTTTCACGTTCGGTGATGGACGTGCGGCGTGAGTGATTGTGGCGACGGCATAGCGATGCGCGCCGGTCAGAACGGCGGGTCGGGGAAGGGAAGCGGCTGCTGCGCTTCGAGGCGGACCCGTTCCCGGTAGAGCCGTTCGCGCTCGCACTCGTGATCCCGGTATGCGCGCGAGATCTGCGCCGAGTAATGGGCGCCGATGTGCTCAGCGAGGGACTGGAGGAACTCGGAGAGGTGCGAAGCGGCCTCGTCGGAGAGCTCGGGGAGTTCCAGGATCAGACAGTGACGGGCGGTCACGTCGTAGGCAGGCTCTGTGGTATCAGACATCATCTGGACCCGGCTGTGAGGGTTATCGGGCCGCGGCGGCCCGTCGCCCGGTGCTGCGCTCGGG
>JBMFWZ010000006.1:0-59320 GCA_049964755.1 Steroidobacteraceae bacterium
ATAACCACTCTGCCACCCCGCCGGGGATGGGCTTTTGCGCAACAGGAGCGAGATCGTACGCAAAAACGTGCCGGTTTGCTGCGCCGGACCAGGATCTGTTGCACATCGATCTTGCTGGGCCAGGTCCACGCGCACCGAGCACAAAAAAGGGAAGCTTGGCTTCCCTCTTTTTCGAGAATCTGGAGCGGGAAACGAGGCTCGAACTCGCGACCTCAACCTTGGCAAGGTTGCGCTCTACCAACTGAGCTATTCCCGCACTGCAAGGCGAGGGCGCATTTTAGGGGCCCGCAGGACGAAGTCAAGGCATCTGCATCACTGCGTGAGCTCAGGCCAGGCCGCACGCAGGTAGGCCACCATCGACACCAGCGTCGCGGCCGCCGCGAGCTCCGTCATGAGTACGCCCGTGGAATAGATCGGCAGCCCGCGAATGGGCTGACGATAGAGCATCATCGAGAGTCCGACGATCTGCAGCACGGTCTTGACCTTGCCGAGCTGCGACACCGCCACTTTGCGCCGTGCACCGATCTCGGCCATCCACTCCCGCAGCGCAGAGATGGTGATCTCACGCCCGATGATGACCACCGCGGTGAGCACGATCAGCGCTCGGGTATCGCGGCTCACCAGCAGCACCAGCGCCGCCGCCACGATCAGCTTGTCGGCCACCGGGTCGAGAAAGGCCCCGAGCCGCGAGGTCTGCCCGAGACGGCGCGCGAAATAGCCGTCCAGGGAATCCGTGATGCCCGCGGCGGCGAACAGCAGCCCCGAGGCCGGATCCGCCCAGTGGTACGGCAGCATGAACAGCAGCACGATGAGCGGAATGGCTCCAATGCGCAGCCACGTCAGCGTATTCGGAACGTTCCAGGGCATTCGCAGCTCATGATCCGGGGTGCAGGTGATCATAAAGGGTGCGCGCGAGGCTTGCTCCAATTCCGTTCACTTGGGCCAGATCGGCGACCCCGGCGCGCAGCACCCCCTGCAGGCCGCCGAAATGCGTCAGCAGCGCCCGCCGCTTGGCCGGACCTAAGCCCGGGATGGTCTCAAGCACCGATTCGGTGTAGCGGCGCGCCCGCTTGCGGCGGTGGCCGGTGATCGCGAATCGGTGCGCCTCGTCGCGGATGCGCTGGATCAGGCGGGACGCCGGGGAATGGGCCGGCGGGATCCGCGCCGCGGACTCCCCGTAGACGAACAGCCGCTCCTGGCCAGCTCGCCGGTCCGGTCCCTTCGCCACGCCCACCAGCGCGACACCCGCGACGCCGAGGGCGACCAGTTCCGCGTGTACGCCCTCGATCTGGCCGAGACCGCCGTCGATCAACAGCAGATCGGGCGCCGGAACCTCCTCGTTGCGCACTCGCGTATAGCGGCGTTTGAGGGCCTGGCGCAGCGCCCCGTAATCGTCCCCGGGCGTGATACCGGTAATGTTGAAGCGCCGGTACTCCTTCTTCAGCGGGCCCTCGGGCCCGAACACCACGCACGAGGCCACGGTGCCCTCCCCGCCGGTATGGCTGATGTCGAAGCACTCCATCCGGGCCGGCGGTGCCGGCAGATCGAGGGCCGCGGCGAGGGCCGCGAGCATCTCCTCCATGCCCTGGCGACGCGCCAGCCGCATCCTGAGCGCCTGCGCGGCATTCTCATGGGCCATCTCCACCCAGCGCGCCGCTAAACCGCGTGCCGGGCAGCGCACCACGAGCGCATGGCCGGCCCGCTCGGCGAGCGCCTCGGTGAGCGCCTCGGCATCCTCGAGCCGCCGCCCCACCAGCACTTCGGCCGGCGGCTCGTGTTGGGCGTAATACTGCATCAGAAATGAGGACAGCGCTTCCTCCGGCTCGGCGAACGCCGCGCGCGGAAAGCTGCTGGTGGTGCCGAGATTGCGCCCGCCGCGCACCAGCAAAGTGCTGACCGCATATTCGCCCGGCTCCCCGGCGATGGCGAACACATCGACGTCGCGCTCATGCTCGGCGGTGACCACCTGCTGCGCCTGGATCTCCCGCAGCGCCGCCAGCTGATCGCGCAGTTGCGCGGCCCGCTCGTACTCGAACCGCTCGGCGGCCGCCTCCATGCGGGTGCGCAGCAACGCGTTGACCTCATCGCTGCGCCCTTCGAGCACCTTCACCGCCGCCTCGATGTCCTGGGCGTACGCCTCGGAACTGATCAGCCCGACGCACGGCCCCGAACAGCGCCCGATCTGGTGCTGCAGGCACGCTCTGCTGCGGTGGGCGAAGAAACTGTCCCGGCAGTTGCGGATCCGAAAGAGCTTCTGCAGCTGATTGAGCGTCTCGCGCACCGCCGTACTGCTCGGGAAGGGCCCGAAATAGCGCGCACCGGGGGCTCGTGCCCCGCGGTACAGCGTCAGGCGCGGAAACGCGTGGCCGGTGCCGAGCAGGATGTACGGGTAGCTCTTGTCATCGCGCAGCACCACGTTGAAGCGCGGCCGGTGCGCCTTGATCAGATTGAACTCGAGCAGCAGCGCCTCGGTCTCAGAATGCGTGACCGTGACCTCCATGTCGGCGATCAGCTGCACCAGCGCCTGGACCTTCGGACTGACGTTGCCGGCGTTGAAGTAGCTGCCGACCCGATCCTTCAGGCTGCGCGCCTTGCCGACGTAGAGCAGCTCGTGCCGACGGTCGAACATGCGGTAGACGCCCGGCCGCCGCGGCAGCGCGGCGACGAAGGACTTGGCGTCGAAGGCGGCGTTCACCCGCCTATTTTAAACGCCCGCGAGCGCGCACGCGCGGGCAACCACGCGCTGGAACATCTGCGCGGTGAGCCGGCGGGTCGAGGTGTTGTATCGGCTGCAGTGATAGGAATCGAGCAGTACCCGCCCGTCCTCAAGTGGATGCTCGCGGCCATGTCCGAACGGGAATGCCGAGGGCTTAAGACCCGCAGCGCGCAGAAACGCCTCGTGGGCGATGCGACCGAGGGCGAGCACCACGCGCACGCGCCCGAGGCTCGCCAGCTCCGCGCCGAGATAATCGTTGCAGGTGCGGATCTCCGCTGGGGTCGGCTTGTTCTGCGGCGGCACGCACTTGACCGAATTGACGATGCGCGCCTGGCGCAGCTTCAGCGCATCCTCGCGCGTCTCGGAGTGTGGCCGGCTCGCCAGTCCCGCCTCGTAGAGCGTCTGGTACAGCAGGATACCGGCGTAATCACCGGTGAACGGGCGACCCGTGCGGTTCGCCCCGTGCAGACCGGGAGCGAGGCCCACGATCAGGATGCGCGGATCGGCCGCCCCGAAGGACGGCACCGGCCGTGCCCAATAGTCCGGATAGCGCGCCCGCACCTCGCCGAGGAAACCGGCAAGGCGCGGGCAGCGACGGCAGTCCGGATCGTATTGCGCCCGCTCAGTCATCCATGTGACGGATGATGGCGGTGGCAAATCCCGAGCAGCTCATGAGCGTGGCGCCCGGAATGAGCCGCTGCAGATCTTCCTCGACGTTCTTGCGCGCGGCCAGCTCGCGCTTCGGCGCTTTGATCGCCTCGCGCAGCCGGGCCAGATCGTACGTCAGCTCCTTGTGAGCGATGGTCAGGCTCACCCCCTTGAGGATGAGGTCCGCAGCCTCTTTCCAGCCGAGGTAGCGCAGCATCATCTCGGCCGAGAGGATCAGCGAGCCGGGGTTGACCCGGTCTTTGCCGGCAAAGCCCGGCGCCGTGCCGTGCGTCGCCTCGAACACCGCGAGTCCATCACCGATGTTGCCACCCGGGGCGATGCCGATGCCCCCGACCTGCGCGGCGAGCGCGTCGGAGACGTAATCGCCGTTGAGGTTCAGCGTGGCGATGACGTCGTATTCCTCAGGGCGCAGCAGCACCTGCTGCAGGAAGTTGTCCGCGATCACATCCTTGATCACGATGTCGCTGCCAGTGAGGGGGTTGCGGAATTTCAGCCACGGACCACCGTCGATGGGTTCGGCGCCGAATTCCTCCTGGGCGAGCTGGTAGCCCCAGTTGCGAAACGCCCCCTCCGTGAACTTCATGATGTTGCCCTTGTGCACCAGCGTCACGGAGACCCGATCGTGCTCGATCGCGTACTGGATCGCCTTGCGGATCAGGCGCTGGCTGCCCTCCTTGGAGACCGGCTTGATGCCAATCGCCGAGCTCGACGGGAAGCGAATCCCGGTGACGCCGAACTCCTTCTGCAAGAAGGCAATCAGCTTGTGCACGTCGGCGGAGCCCGCCGGCCATTCAATCCCGGCGTAGATGTCCTCGGTGTTCTCCCGAAAAATCACCATGTCGGTGAGACTGGCATCGGCCATGGGACTGACCACGCCCGGGAAGTACTGGATCGGACGGACGCAGGCGTACAGATCGAGGTTCTGGCGCATCGCCACGTTCAGCGAGCGGATCCCCCCGCCGATCGGAGTCGCCAGCGGTCCTTTGATCGAGACGACGAACTCGCGCAGCGCCTGAAGCGACTCCTCGGGGAACCACTCCCCGTAACGCGCACTCGCCTTCTCGCCGCAGAACACTTCCATCCAGCAGATGCGCCGGTGCGCCCCATAGGCCTTCTGCACGGCCGCATCGACCACGCGGCGCATCGCCGGGGTGACATCGACGCCGATGCCGTCGCCCTCGATGAATGGGATGATGGGCGCGTCCGGAACGTTCAGCGAATGATCGGGATTGACGGAGATCTTGCGTCCCTCGGCCGGGACGGTGATGTGCTGGTACTGCATCGGCGCATTGTACCGGCAAACCTGGGGCCGATCGTGAATCAGTATGAGGAATCAGCTCACCGGCGGCGAGTCCGCCCGCGTGGACCTCAGAGGTGCACCAGGCGGCGGCTCTGGCTGCGTTCGGCGATCAGCATGGCCAGTTCGAGCGCCTGTTCGTGATTCAGACGCGGATCGACCGTCGAGCGGTAGGCGCGCTGCAGATCCGCGTCGGTGAGACCCCGTGCCCCGCCGGTGCACTCGGTCACATCATCTCCGGTGAGTTCCACGTGCACCCCGCCCAAGCGCGAGCCGTGCTCGGCGTGGATGCGAAAGGCCAGGTCCACTTCCTTCAAAATATTCTCGAAACGCCGCGTCTTCAGCCCCGCGGTGCTGGTCTCGGTATTGCCGTGCATCGGATCACAGACCCACAACACCGTCTGGCCGCTCTGGCGCACCGCATCAATCATCCTCGGCAGCGCCGTCTCGATGTCCCTCACCCCGAAGCGATGGATCAGGGTGAGCCGTCCGGGCTGATCCTGCGGGTTGAGCGTGCCGATCAGCCCCTGCAGCCACGCCGCATCCATTGCCGCGCCGATCTTGATACCGATCGGGTTGCTGATCCCGCGGAAGAATTCCACGTGCGCCCCGTCGAGCTTCGCGGTGCGCATGCCGATCCACGGCATGTGCGTCGAGAGGTTGTACCAGCGATCCTGACGCGGGATGAAACGGGTCTGGGCCTGCTCGTAGAGCAGGTGCAGGCCCTCGTGACTGGCGTAGAAATCCACCAGCGACGCCTCGTGTATCCTGCGCCCGCTGATGCCCTCGAAGAAATCAAGCGCATCGCCGATCGACTGCACGATGCGCTGGTAGGCGTCCTTCAGGGGCGCGTGCTTGACGAATCCGAGATCCCAGTACTCCGGGTGATGCAGGTCAGCGAAGCCCCCATCGACCAGGGCTCGGACGAAATTCAGCGTCAGGGCCGCCCGCTCGTAACCGCGCAGCAGCAACTGCGGATCGGCCCGCCGCGCCGCGGCGGTGAACTCCGGGCGATTGACCAGATCGCCGCGAAAGCTCGGCAGCGTCACCCCGTCGCGCGACTCGGTCTCGGCCGAGCGCGGCTTGGCGTACTGCCCGGCCATGCGTCCGACGCGAATGATCGGCTTCTTCAGCCCATGCAGCAGCACCAGACTCATCTGCAGCAGGATCTTCAGCTTCTTGGCGATCGAGTCCGATTCGCAGTCGGCGAACGTCTCGGCGCAGTCCCCGCCCTGCAGCAGAAACGCCTGGCCGCGCTGGGCGGCCGCCAGGCGCTCGCGCAGCGCCTCGATTTCCCAGGACACGACGATCGGGGGCAGCCGCGAGAGCTCGGCCACGACCTGGGCCAGTGCGGAGGGATCCTCGTACGTCGGCTGCTGCTGGGCCAATCGACCCTGCCAGCTCGCCGGGTGCCAAGCGGTACTTTCGGGGGAGCGCATGATGACATTGATCGTAGCATGGACTGGCGCGAATCGACCCGCAGGTCCACAATTGTCGGTTTCACTATTATTCCGGGGGCGACATGCACCGCGTTTTGATTCTCGGCGCCGGTAAGATCGGCGCATTGATTTCCGGACTCCTCGCCAGCTCAGGCGCCTACGAGGTAGCCCTTGCTGACGTCGATCACGCCGTGGCGGACGCCGTGGTCAAGGCTCACGATCTGAAGGGCATGAGCGCCTACGGTCTCGATGCGAAGAGCCGCGAGGCGCTCGATCGGCATCTGGCCGCCCATCCAGTCGATGCGGTGATCTCGAGCCTGCCGTTTCACTGCAACATCACGGTTGCCGAGGCCGCCCGGCACGCCAACATCCATTACTTCGACCTGACCGAGGACGTGGCGGTGACGCGCGCGGTGCGCTCCATCGCCGCCGGCTCGAGCAAGGCATTCGTGCCGCAGTGCGGCCTCGCCCCCGGCTTCATCAGCATCGCCGCAGCCGAGCTGATCACGCACTTCCAGACGCTGCGCGCGGTGAAGCTGCGGGTCGGCGCCCTGCCGCAGCATCCGAACAACGTACTGAAGTACTCCCTCACCTGGTCGACCGAGGGCCTGATCAACGAGTACGGCAACCCCTGTCAGGCCATCGTCGATGGCCGCAGCGTCGAGGTCTCCCCGCTCGAGGGTCTGGAGGAGATCGAAATCGACGGCACGCTCTATGAGGCGTTCAACACCTCCGGTGGCCTCGGTTCGCTCGCCGAGACGCACGGCGCGCACGCCGAGTCGATGAACTACAAGACCATCCGCTACCCCGGCCACTGCGAGCAGATGCGCCTGCTGATGAACGACCTGAAGCTCAATCAGGATCGCGACACGCTCAAGCGCATTCTCGAGAACGCCGTGCCGCAGACGCTGCAGGACGTGATCATCGTCTACGTGGCGGTCACCGGCATGCGCGATGGGCAACTGCGCGAGGAGAACTACGTCAACAAGATCTACCCGCAGCTGATCGCCGGGCGCTTGTGGTCGGCCATCCAGGTCACCACCGCCGCCGGAATCACCGCCGTGGTCGATCTGGTGCTCGAGCGGCCGGAGCGCTTTGGCGGCTTCGTGGCGCAGGAGCAGTTCCGTCTGCCCGAGGTTCTCGCCAACCGCTTCGGCCAGTACTACGCCCCGGGCGGCACCAAGGATCTCTCGAGCGAGGTGATCGTCTCGGGCAAAGTGGGCCACCAGCGCAAGCTCGGCCCGCACAAGGCGGCCTGAACGATGAGTGCATCGATCAACATCCCGGCGCTGCTGGCCCGACTCGAACTGGCCGGGGAGAACCTCGGGGCCTGCGCCGGTGCGGGGCAGTGGCGTGGCAGCGGTGCGCCGCTCACCGTCCACAATCCATCCACTGGCGCCCCGATCGCCACCGTGCGCAGCGCCACTGAGGCCGACTATGAGGCCGTGATGCGCTCGGCGGTGGACACCGCCGCGCTGTGGCGCAGCGTGCCGGCGCCAAAGCGCGGCGAGGCGGTGCGGCTGCTCGGCGAGGCGCTGCGCGCCGCGAAGGACGATCTGGGCGCGCTGGTGTCGCTCGAGAACGGCAAGATCCTCCCCGAGGGGCTCGGCGAGGTGCAGGAGATGATCGACATCGCCGACTTCGCCGTCGGCCAGTCGCGCATGCTCTACGGCCTCACCATGCACTCCGAGCGCCCCGGCCACCGCATGTACGAGCAGTGGCATCCGCTCGGGGTGATCGGCATCATCTCCGCCTTCAACTTCCCGGTGGCCGTTTGGGCCTGGAACGCGTGCCTGGCGGCGATCTGCGGCAACGTGTCGGTCTGGAAGCCCTCACCGAAGACCCCCCTCACCGCCATCGCGGTGCAGAAACTCGTCAACCGCGTGATGGCGAAACACGGGCTCCCGCCCGTGTTTCAGCTGTTCATCGATGCCGGCAGCGAACTGGCCACGCGATTCGTCGATGACGCTCGCGTCGCACTGGTGTCCTTCACCGGTTCGACGGCCGTCGGCCGCAAGGTCGGTGAGCGCGTCGCGGCCCGCCTCGGCAAGAGTCTCCTCGAGCTCGGCGGCAACAACGCGATCATCGTCGATGAGTCGGCGAGCCTCGAGCTCGCCGTACCGGCCATCGTGTTCGGCGCGGTCGGCACCGCCGGTCAGCGGTGCACCACGACGCGCCGGGTGTTCGCGCACCGCGCGATCATCGATGAGCTCGAGCGACGTCTCGTGAACGCGTACCGCCAGGTGCGCATCGGCGATCCGCTCGATCCGAGCACGCTCATGGGTCCGTTGATCGACGCTGCGGCGCGCGAGCGCTTCGAAGCGGCGGTGCAGGCCGCCCGTGCCGCTGGCGGTGAAGTGCTTGCCGGCGGCACGGTACTCGATCGGCCCGGACATTTCGTCGCGCCGACGCTGATCCGCGCGCGCAACGACTGGCCCGTGGTGCAGAACGAGACCTTCGCGCCCATCCTGTACCTGATCCCGGTCGACTCGCTCGAGGCGGCGATTGCCGAGCAGAACGCGAGCCACTACGGCCTGTCCTCGGCGCTGTTCACCGAGCGGCTGCGTGCGGCCGAGCGCTTCCTCGGGGCGAGCGGCAGCGACTGTGGCATCGCCAACGTCAACATCGGCACCTCGGGAGCGGAGATCGGCGGTGCATTCGGCGGGGAGAAGGACACCGGCGGCGGACGGGAATCGGGCTCGGATGCCTGGAAGGCGTACATGCGCCGACAGACCAACACGATCAACTGGAGCGGCGCGCTGCCGCTCGCGCAGGGAATCAAGTTCGAGCTGTAGGGACCCCAGATGCGGGGCCGCCGCCAGCGGCCCCGCGTCGAGCTCGCCGGTGAGGCGAGGCCCGGGGGGAATTGCGCTCAAGTCTGTGAGCCAACGAGCTGCAACGCGGCGCTCGCGAGCAGCGGCTCTTCGGCCACGCTCACCGTCCAGACCGCAATTGCGCTGTGCGGTGCGCTGATGCGCCCCTCCCGGCCAACCGCCGCCTCATTCGCGGCATCATCGAGCGCGACGCCGGCAAAGCGCAGGCCCTCCAGGACCCGCGCGCGGATCTGCGGCACATGCTCCCCGACGCCCCCACCAAATACGATGCCGTCACAACCGCCGAGCACCGCCAGATATGCCCCGATGTACTTGCGCAGACGATAACAGTAGAGCTCCAGTGCCCGCTCGGCCCGCGCCCCGCCCGCCTCAAGCAACTCGCTCGGGCTGCCATGGCCGGCCAGTCCGAGCAGACCCGCCTCACGGTTGAAGGACTCGAGCAGCCGCGCCGGCGAGAGCCCGCACCGTTCAGAGAGGTACGGCACGACCGCCGCATCGACGTCACCGCAGCGGCTGGCCATCACCAGCCCCTCGAGCGGCGAGAACCCCATCGAGGTGTCCTGCGGCCCCTGCGGACCCCGTGCCGTGATCGAGCAGCCCCCGCCGAGCTGCAGGCTGATCAGGCGTCCCCCGCGCTGCAGTCCGGGATTCAGCTCGCACCAGCGGTGCCACATCGCCTCGTGCGCAAGCCCGTGGAACCCGTAGCGGCGCACCCCGACGTCCCACCCGAGAGAGGGCGGCAGCGCATACTCCGCCGCAACGCGCGGCAGGGTTGCGAAGTAGGCGGTGTCGAACACCGCCACCTGCACGACCGTCGGATCGCACAGCTGCCGTGCTGCATCGATCCAGCGCAACGCGAGCGGGTTGTGCAGAGGGGCGAGCGCGGCAAGCTCCGCGATGCTCGCGCGGACGGTGTCATCGATCCTCACCGGATGGGTGAACCGATCCGCGCCGTGCACCACTCGGTGTGCGAGCGCGCTCGGCGGTCCGGACAGTTGTTTCAGAAACGCACGGAGTTCCTCGACCGGCTCCAGATGCGTCCCCTCGTGGTGTACCGAGACGAGCGGGCGCAACGGTGCCGGCCCGTGCGCCGCACCGACGCTCGCTTCGAACGCGGCCAGCTTGATCGACGTCGAGCCGCTGTTGATCGTGACCAGGCGCATCGTGCTCAGGCGCTCGCCGCCGCACCGTCGGGCCACTTCCAGTCGGCCACGAGCGGCATGTCCCGGCCGTGGCCGCGGATGTACGCCGCGTGCTCGATCAGCAGGCGCCGGGCGCGCTCCTTCAGGTACGCGCCGCGATCCCCGAGCTGCGGCAACCGATCGATCGCATCTTGAACCAGGTGGAAGCGGTCCATGTCGTTGAGCACAGTCATGTCGAACGGCGTGGTGATGGTCCCCTCCTCCTTGTAGCCGCGCACGTGCAAGCCCGCGTTGTTGTGGCGCCGGTACGTCAACCGATGGATCAGCCACGGATAGCCGTGGAAGGCGAAGATCACGGGTTTGTCTCGGGTGAACAGCGCATCAAAGTCCGCATCGTTGAGTCCGTGCGGATGTTCACTGCTTGGCTGCAGCCGCATCAGATCGACGACGTTGACCACGCGGATCTTCAGCTCCGGCAGTCCCGCACGCAGCATGGCCACCGCCGCCAATGTCTCGAGCGTCGGGACGTCTCCGGCACACGCCATCACCAGATCCGGCTCGGCGCCCGCATCGTTGCTCGCCCAGTCCCAGATGCCAATGCCGGCGGTGCAATGCGCCACGGCCGCCTCGATCGACAACCACTGCGGCGCCGGATGCTTCCCGGCGATGACCACGTTGACGTAGTGACGGCTGCGCAGGCAGTGATCCATCACCGAGAGCAGACAGTTTGCATCGGGTGGCAGATACACCCGTACGATCCCGGCCTTCTTGTTGACCACATGATCGATGAAACCAGGGTCCTGGTGGGTAAAGCCGTTGTGGTCCTGACGCCAGACGTGCGAGGTGAGCAGGTAGTTCAGCGAGGCGATCGGCCGCCGCCAGGGGATCCCGGCGGTGACTTTCAGCCACTTGGCATGCTGATTGAACATCGAGTCGATGATGTGGATGAACGCCTCGTAACAGTTGAACAGGCCGTGCCGGCCGGTGAGCAGGTAGCCCTCGAGCCACCCCTCGCACTGGTGCTCACTCAGGATCTCCAGCACCCGCCCCGTGGGGGCGAGAAACTCATCGTCCGACTGCGTGCCCGCCTCCCACTGGCGATCAGTGGTCTCGAACACCGCCTGCAGCTTGTTCGACACCGTCTCATCGGGACCGAACAGGCGAAAGGTGCTGCGGTTCATTCGAATCACATCCCGCAGGAACACCCCGAGCGTGCCGGTGTCGGAGGCCTCGAGTGCCCCGGGGCTGCTCACCGGTTGCGCATAGTCGCGAAACTCCGGCAATTGCAGCTCGCGCAGCAGCAATCCGCCGTTGGCGTGCGGGTTCGCGCCCATGCGTCGCGCGCCGCGCGGGGCAAGCTCGGCGAGTTCCGCGCGCAGCCGTCCGTGTTCGAACAACTCCTCGGGCCGGTAGCTGCGCATCCACGCCTCGAGCGCCTGAAGGTGCTGCGGATTGCTCGCCGGATCCGTGATCGGCACCTGGTGCGCACGGAAGGTGCCCTCGATGCGCTTGCCGTCGAGCTGCTTCGGCCCGGTCCAGCCCTTGGGACTCTCGAGCACGATCATCGGCCAACGCGGCCGCGTGCTCCGCGCCCCGGGGGCGCGCGCGGCGTGCTGAAGCGCACGGATCTCCCCGATCACCGTCTCGAGCGTCGCGGCCATCAGCGTGTGCATCGCCAGCGGTTGCGCTCCGCTCACGAAGTACGGTCGCCAGCCGTAACCGCTCAGCAGTTGCGTGAGCTCCTCGCGCTCGATGCGCGCGAGCACGGTGGGGTTGGAAATCTTGTAACCGTTCAGATGCAAAATCGGCAGCACCGCGCCGTCCTGCGCGGGGTGGATGAACTTGTTCAGATGCCAACTGCCGGCGAGCGGACCGGTCTCGGCCTCCCCGTCACCGACGACGCAGGCGGCAATGAGCTCGGGATTATCGAGCACCGCCCCGCAGGCATGGCTTAAGGAGTACCCGAGCTCCCCGCCTTCGTGAATCGAGCCGGGACACTCCGGAGAGACATGGCTCGGGATGCCGCCGGGGAAGGAGAACTGGGTGAACAGGCGCCTCAGCCCCGCCTCGTCCTGGGAGATCTGCGGGTACAGCTCGCTGTAGGTTCCCTCCAGGTAGGTATTGGCGACCAGCGCCGGTCCGCCGTGACCGGGACCGGAGAGATAAATCATGTCCAGATCGTGCGCGCGGATCACGCGGTTCAAATGCGCGTAGATGAAGTTCTGTCCCGGCGTGGTCCCCCAGTGGCCGAGCAGCATCGCTTTGATGTGCTGCGGCGCGAGCGGCTCGCGCAGCAGCGGGTTGTCGCGCAGATAGATCTGTCCGACGGACAGATAATTCGCCGCGCGCCAGTACGCATCGAGACGCTGCAGCTGCTCGGGAGAGAGAGCTTGAGCCGTGGACGGCCCGCCATGTTGCGACATTGCCGACTCCTTCACGCGGCCGGGCGGCCGTCGTTCCATTGATCATGCCATCGCAACGCCGGCCCGCTGTAAATACGCACTCTCCGCGATCGGCTGCGGGGGTGCGCATTGACCGTGCCGCACGTGGCTCCTAGGATGGCGCATATCGGCATTTGAGGGAACGGGCGTGCATGCAGCTTCCCACGGCGGGCGGCAAATCCTGCGACACATCGCGCGCATCGCGATGATCGAGCACGGGTTGCAGCCGGAGTTTCCGCCGGCCGCGATGCATCAGGCCGCTGCGCTCAGTGCGCCGGCGCGCGCGGCGAACGTGCGCGATCTGCGCACCTTGCCGTGGGTGTCGATCGACAACGACGACTCGCGCGATCTCGACCAGATCTCCGCCGCAGAGGCGCTCCCCGCTGGCGCTACGCGCATCTGGGTCGCCATCGCCGATGTCGATGCGCTGGTGAGCGCCGGCACACCGATCGACGCCCATGCGCACCGCAACACCACCTCGGTGTACACGCCGGCGCAGATCTTCCCGATGCTACCGGAGCGGCTCTCGACCGACCTGACCTCGCTCAACGATCAACAGGAGCGCATCGCGCTGGTCATCGAATTGGACATCCGCGAGGACGGTGAGGTCAGCGCCTCGAGTCTCTATCGTGCACAGGTGCGCAACCAGGCGAAGCTCGCCTATCCGTCGGTGGCCGAGTGGCTCGAGGGCCGCGCCCCACCACCGTCCGCACTCGCCGACCCGCGGCTGCAGAGCCCGCTGCGCTTGCAGGATGCCGCTGCGCAGAAGCTGCGCGCCCAGCGCCACCTGCGCGGTGCGTTGACGCTCGAGACGCTCAAGACCCATGCGATATTCGACGGCGATGCGCTGCGTGACCTCGAACCGGACCAAAAAAATCGCGCACAGGAGCTGATCGAGGACCTGATGATCGCCGCCAACGGTGCCGTGGCGCACTTCCTCGACCAGCACGGCGTCCCGTCGCTGCGCCGGATCCTGCGCACTCCGCGCCGCTGGGAGCGCATCGTGGCGCTCGCCGAGGACGTCGGTGAACATCTGCCGGCGGTGCCCGATGCGCTCGCGCTGAACGGCTTTCTCCTCCGTCGGCGGGCGGCTGACCCGGAGCGCTTCGCGGACCTGTCGCTCTCAGTGGTCAAGTCGCTCGGCTCCGGGGAGTACGTGGCCCAGCAACCCGGTCGGGGCGCGAGCGAACATTTCGGGCTCGCGGTGAGCAACTACACCCACTCCAGTGCACCGAACCGGCGCTTCCCGGATCTCATCAGCCAACGTCTGGTCAAAGCGGTGTTGGCGGAGAGACCCTCGCCCTATCCCTACGGTCTGCTCGAGCAGCTCGCCGCGCACTGTACGGAGCAGGAAGATCATGCCGCCAAGGTCGAGCGCCGCGTGACGAAGTCCGCCGCCGCTCTGCTGCTCGCCGGACGGATCGGCGAGGTGTTCGATGCTCTGGTCACCGGGGCGGCGGCCAAGGGCACCTGGGTGCGGATCCTGCGTCCGGTGGTGGAGGGACGGCTGCTGCGCGGCTTTGAGGGTGTAGACATCGGCCAGCGGCTGCGGGTGCGGCTGGTGCGCGTGGACGTGGAACGGGGCTTCATTGACTTCGAACGGGTGCACTGATGGACAAAAGCGCTGCCGCCGGCACAAGCAATCATCCGCAACTCGCGTACGAGGAGGAGAGCTTCCTCACGAGCGACGCGGCGCGGCCGCTGCGCATCCTGGCGGAATATCTGGAGCCACTCGAGCGTTTCCGGCGCGCCGGGGTGCACGCCACGATCGTGTTCTTCGGCTCCGCGCGCCTGCGGCCCGACGGGCCGCTCGGCCAGTACTACGAGCATGCCCGCGAGCTCTCCGGGCTGATCACCCGCTGGTCCGCATCACTTCCGGAGCACACGCACCGCTACGTGGTGTGCTCCGGCGGCGGCGGCGGGATCATGGAGGCGGCCAACCGAGGCGCCGCCGAGGCCGGCGGCAAGACGGTGGGCCTGAACATCAGTCTGCCGCGCGAACAGCATCCGAACCCCTACCTCTCGAGCGAGCTGACGTTCGAGTTCCACTACTTCTTCATGCGCAAGCTCTGGTTCGCACACCTGGCGCGCGCACTGATCGCATTCCCGGGAGGGCTCGGCACGCTCGATGAACTCACCGAGATCCTCACCCTTGCCCAGACCCGCAAGCTCGCGCGAGATATTCCGGTGATCCTCTACGGCCCGGAGTACTGGAACGAGATCATCGATTTCAACGCGCTCGCCCGTCACGGCGTGATCGATGCGCAGGATCTGAACCTGTTCGAGTTCGCCGACCGCCCCGAAGAGGCACTCGCCATCTTGAAGCGCCGGCTGACGCCCGAACCGCGCGAGGCCTCCGGATTCGCACACTCCCGGCTGCACACACGACTGGCGCACGGCGCGTAGCCGCGGAGCGTCAGCGGCGAGCGACCGGCTGACCGGCAATCAGAGTCCCGCCCTGACCGCTCATCGGGCTGTTCCTGACAGCACTCGAGCGGTCTTGGCCCTTGCGGGCCGTCAGGTGCCGGACGCGCGAGGCCATGCGCTGATCGAGCAACGTGCCGACTGCCAACACCCCGCACAAATGCGGATCCGGCCGGCGCGCGCCCCCTACGCCCTCTACAGGCGTCCGGGCAGATGCAGCTCGATCAGTGCCCCGCCGAGCGGCGAGGTGTCGAGCGAAAGCGTGCCCCCATAGAGCTCGACCGTCTCGCGCACCATGGCGAGGCCGAGCCCGTGACCGGGGACGGTCTCATCGGTGCGCACGCCGCGCTCGAGCACGCGCGCTCGGTTTTCCGCCGAGACCCCCGGTCCGTCATCCTCGACGATGAGGGTCATGTTCTCCTGCACCTCACCGGTCGGATCGATCGAGACCGTCAAGCGGACCCGCTGGGTACACCACTTGCAGGCGTTGTCGAGCAGGTTCCCGAGCATCTCCATCAAGTCGGCCCGATCACCGACGAACTGACTCGCCGCCGGCACGGCCAACTCGAGCGAGAGGTCTTTGTCGCGGTACACCTTCAGCAGCGCGGAGCGCAGATCCGTGGCGACGGGGGCGACCGCCACCGGCGCCTGCCCGAGCAGACCGCCTCCGGAGGCCGCGGCCCGTTTCAGCTGATGCTCGATGATGTCGCTCATGCGGTCGATTGCGGTGCCGATCGACTCGCTCGCCTCTGCGGCCGCCGGCAACGCCGAGCGCATCACCGCCAAAGGCGTCTTGAGACTGTGGGCAAGATTACCGAGAGTATCGCGGTAGCGCGCCAGACGTTTGCGCTCTCCGATCAACAGCGCATTCAGATGGCGCGCCACTCCGCTCAGTTCGCGCGGGTAGCCACCGCCAAGCACCTCACTGCGCCCCTCCTCGACCTCGTGAATCTCGCGCTCGAGCCGGCGTACCGGCGCCAGCACCGCCCGCAGGAGCACCGCGAGCGTCGCCAGCAACACGAACATCAGGACACTGAACCACAACACCATGCGACGGCGGAACTCCCAGAGCTGCTCCTCATAGGGCGTCAGGCTCACCGCCACACTGAAGGTAATCGGCCCGCTCGCACCCGGGTCATCCGCAAACGACACCCCGCGGCTCTCCACGGCGAGCCGCCGATGCCCGGCCATCGTGTAGGAGAACGTGCGCGCCCCCTGCGGCAGCAGCGGCCCGAAGCTCACATTGGCCTCGGCGGTCGAGGGAGAAGTCCACTGGTGGTGCGCGGAGCGAATGGCCGCATACAGCCCCGAGCGCGGCGTCGCGAAGCGTGAATCGAGTGCCGAGAGCGGCGCGACGTAGCCCTTTTTCGGCTCGCGCTCGGCCGCGGCAATGAGCGCGATGATCTGCGAGTCGAGCAGTTCGTGCAGCGAGTGGTCCGAGAGCGTGCGAAAGCCGTGATCGAGCACCAGCGTCATGACGCCAAAGAACAGCGCGAGCGGCAATGCCACCGACAACAGCAGCCGCTGGCTGAGGGAGTGCACCTCGGTGTCCGCGCCGTCAGCCGGCCGCTTGACGCGCGAGGCAGAAGCGGTAGCCGCGCCCGCGCAGCGTCTCGATCGGTTTCAGCTGCTCGTTCGGATCGAGCTTGCGGCGCAGTCGCCCGACCAGCACTTCGATCACGTTGCTGTCGCGCTCGAAGTCCTGATCGTACAGCCGCTCGGTGAGCTCGGCCTTGGAGATCACCTCCCCGGCGCGCAGCATCAGGTGCTCGAGAATGCGGTACTCGAACGTGGTCAGCTCCACCACCGCACCGTCGACCGCCACGGTCTGCGCGCGCGTATCGAGGGTGACCGGGCCGCATTTGAGTTCCGGGCTCGCCCATCCGCCGGCGCGGCGCAGCAGCGCCTGCAGGCGTGCCAACACCTCCTCGAAATGAAATGGCTTGGCGACGTAATCGTCCGCACCGGCCTGAAGTCCCTCGACTTTGTCCTGCCAGTTGTCGCGCGCGGTGAGAATCAGGATCGGGTAGGTTTTGTGCGCCGCGCGCAGCCTGCGGATCAACTCGAGGCCGGAGAGCTTCGGCAGCCCCAAGTCAATCAGCGCCACATCGAGCGGATACTCCAGGCCCGCGAACAACCCCTCCTCTCCGTCCTGCGCCACATCGACCGAGAAGCCCGCCGCGGCGAGCTCGCTCTTCAGGCTCTCGCGCAACGCCGCCTCATCTTCGACCACCAACGCCCGCATCGGCCCCTCCCGCGTGAAACTTATAGAATCCGTCCGCTCGCCGCATCGACGCGCACGGTGAAAACGCGCCCGGACTGGTCCAACAGCCGCAGCACGTACACTGTCGCACCACCGTCCTTGCGCGTCTCGGCCCGTACCACGCGGGCCCGGAAGCGCCGCTCGACCATGCGCACGGCTTGGTTCATGGTGATCGCGCTGTGCGTCAGGGGCGCCGCCGGCGCGACGTCGGCCTCGCGCGCCTGCAGGGCAGTCGGCCCGCCGCACAGGATGCTCAACGCCACCGAAAGCAGGAGTGCTGCGCGTATTCTGCTCATGGGAAGTCGCACGTTTGTCATGTCCCGCCGGCGCCGCAGCGGCCCCAAGGCCCCACCGGCGGACATGCCAGCGTGCGCCACCCTAGCCTACCACCTGTGAATCCCGGCTGAATACGCCCCGACCGGTGCGCTCGGGGCTCACGGCTCGCCCTTCGCCTCGCACCAAAGCGCCTCCCACTCCGCGCCGCTCAGCTGCTCGAGCGGCGCGCCGCGCTGCGCGGCCGACGCCTCCATGCGCCGGAAGCGCCGCTCGAACTTGGCGTTCGCCCCGCGCAGCGCCTCCTCCGGATCGATCCCGAGGTGGCGGCCCCAGTTGGCGAGCGCAAAGAGCAGATCGCCGAACTCCTCGCGTACGTGCGCATCGGCCGCCCCGCCGCCGGCCCCGAGCGCCGCGTCGAGCTCGCCGAGCTCCTCGATCACCTTGACGCGCACGGCCGGCGGCTCGGTCCAATCGAACCCGACGCGCCCGGCCCGCCGACCGAGTTTGCCGGCGCGCATCAGCGCCGGCAGCGCCAGCGGGATGTCCGCGAGCGCACTGGCATCACCGAGGGCCTGTGCGGCCCGCTCGAGTGCCTTCAGATCCTCCCAGCGGCGCGACTGCTCGGCGGCGCTGCCCGGCGTGGCCTCGGCGGCGAACAGGTGCGGATGGCGGCCGATGAGCTTCGCATGAACCCCGGCGGCGACCGCCGCGAAATCGAACCAGCCGCGCTCCTCGGCGAGCCGGGCCAGAAACACGACCTGAAAGAGCAGATCTCCGAGCTCCCCGCGCAGCGCGTGTGCATCGCCCCGCTCGATGGCCGCACGCACCTCGTAGGCCTCCTCGATGGTATACGGGGCGATGCTCTGGAAATCCTGCGCCCGATCCCAGGGACAGCCGTGCTCCGGATCGCGCAGCCGGGCCATCAACTGAAGCAGCGCCGCGAGCGCCGCGCCCGGGTCATCCGGTGGCATCGGCGCAGCACACCCGCTGGAGCGTCAGGAGCATCCCGGCGGTGGCGCCCCAGATGTTGTGTTCACCGAACGGGATGTCGATCATGTCGATCTCGACGCTCGAATCACGCAAGCGCACGCGCCGTGGCCGATGATTGCGCGGATCGAACACGTAGGCGAGCGGGACTTCGAAGACCACATCGACCTCCTGGCGGTCCGGACGCAGCGCAAAACCGGGCGCGACGCGGGCCACGACCGGCGTGACTCGAAAGCCGCTGATCACGATGTGATCGGGCAGGTAACCGATCACCGTGACGAAACGCCCCTCGAGTCCGATTTCCTCGTACGCCTCGCGCAGCGCCGCACCGGCCGGATCGGCATCGCTGGCCTCGATCTGCCCCCCTGGGAAGCTCACCTGACCGGCGTGGTTGCGCAGGTCGCGCCCGCGGCGCGTCAGCAGCACCGTCGGGCCCTCGGGCCGGTCCACGAGCGGCACCAGCACCGCCGCCGGGGCCGGATCCCTCGGGAAGCTCGCGCGCAGCTCACGGCTGCGCGCAAGGCTCTGCCCCGGCACCAACCAGGCCTGCGGCTGGTGGTTCGGGGCGCTGCCGGCGAGTCGCCCCTCGATGCACGCGAGCGTCGCGGCGCCTTCGCCCGGCCTCCCGGAGCTGTCAGCCACCGCCGCCAGCACCGCCTTTGATCCCGCCGCGGGTCAGCTCCTGCGGATCGAGCAATCGCTTCAGCTCCTCGGGCGGCACATCCGTCATCTTCTCGGCCATTTCGCGAATCGGGCGGCCCTCGGCATAGGCCTTCTTGGCGATCGCTGCGCCCTTCTCGTAGCCGATCACCGGGTTCAGCGCGGTCACCAGGATGGGATTGCGCTCGAGCGCCTCGGCGAGACGCTCGGGGTTGACCTTGAAACCGGCGATGGCTCGCGCACCGAGCAGCCGCGCGATGTTGGCGAGCAGCCGGATGCTCTCGAGCAGGTTGTAGGCGATCACCGGCAGCATGACGTTCAGCTGGAAATTGCCCGATTGCCCGGCGATCGTGATGGTCGCGTCGTGACCGATCACCTGGGCGCACACCATCGCGGTGGCCTCCGGGATCACCGGGTTGACCTTGCCGGGCATGATGCTGCTGCCGGGCTGCAGCGCCGGCAGTGCAATCTCACCGAGGCCGGCGAGCGGACCGCTGTTCATCCAGCGCAAGTCGTTCGCGATCTTCATCAGGCTGACGGCGATCACCTTCAGCTGCCCGGACAGCTCGACCGCCGTATCCTGACTCGAGAGCGCCTCGAAATAATTGTGTGCCGGCTCGAACGGGCAGCCGGTGAGCTCCCCGAGGGCCTGGCAGAAGCGCGCCCCGAAGTGCGGATCGGCGTTGATGCCTGTACCCACCGCCGTGCCGCCCTGCGCCAGGCGGTGCAGGCGCGGGGCGCACGCCGCGAGCCGTTCGAGTCCGCCTTCGATCTGCGCGCGCCAACCGGAGAGTTCCTGCCCGAAGGTCACCGGCATCGCATCCATCAGGTGAGTCCGCCCGGTCTTGACCACCGTGCCGACCTGCGCCTCCTTCGCCCGCAGCGTGCCGGCGAGCTCATCGAGCGCGGGGGCGAGTTCGCGGCGCACGGCGAGCGCGGCGCTCACGTGCAGCGTCGTCGGGATCACGTCGTTGCTGCTCTGGCCCATGTTGACGTGATCGTTCGGATGCACCGGCTTGCCGAGGCGGCGCGCGGCGAGCGCAGCGATCACCTCATTGGCGTTCATATTGGTACTGGTGCCCGATCCGGTCTGAAACACGTCGATCGGAAAGTGCGCATCGTGCCGGCCGTCGGCCACCTCGGCCGCGGCGGACTCGATCGCCGCGGCGATGTCCTGCTCGAGCAGACCGAGGCGCGCATTGGCGCGGGCAGCGGCCTGCTTCACCAGACCGAGCGCACCGATGAAGGCGCGCGGCATGGGGCGGCCGCTGACCGGGAAGTTCTCCACGGCCCGCTGCGTCTGCGCGCCCCAGAGCGCCGCGGCCGGCACCTGCAGCTCGCCCATGCTGTCACGCTCGATGCGAAACGAATTCGTCATGCAAATGGCTCCGTGCCCCGCCGAAGAGTTTCGCCGCGCCGCGGGGGGCCGCCTGCGGTCACGGGAGGTAATGGGATATCATAATCCATCCCGGCCCTGCGACCTGTGTCCCGAACCTCATGAGTGAAACGCCTCGCGACCTGCCTGCCGTCCTCGCCCTCTCGCCAGTCGATGGCCGCTACCGCGCCGCCACTGCACCGCTGCGCGCGCTGCTGTCGGAGGCCGGACTGATCGGCGCACGCGTGCGGGTGGAAGGTGCGTGGCTCGCACACCTGGCGGCCGCCGTACCGACGCTGCCCGGGGCGGGGCTCGCCCCGGCGGTGCGCGAGCGCGCCCGCGCGCTCGCCGAGGATCCCGGCGCCGGCTGCGCCGAGGCGGTCAAGGCGATCGAGGCACGCATCAATCACGACGTCAAAGCCGTTGAGTACTACGTGCGCGATCAGCTCGCCGCCGCCGGCGCCACGCCGGCGAATCTCGAACTGGTGCACTTTGGCTGCACCTCTGAGGACATCAACAACCTCAGTTACGCGCTGCTGCTGCGCTCTGCGCGCGATGAGCTGCGCGTGCCGCTCGGAGCGCTGATCACGGAGCTGACCGCCCTCGCCCACCGAGCCGCAGGGCATGCCATGCTCGCGCGCACGCACGGCCAGCCGGCCAGCCCCACCACCCTCGGCAAGGAGGTTGCGAACTTCGTCGCGCGCCTGCGCCGCGCCGAGCAACGTTGGGCGGCGGTCGAGATCCTCGGCAAGTGGAACGGCGCGGTCGGCAACTTCAATGCCCACCGGGTCGCAGCGCCCGAGGTGGACTGGCGCGCCGTGAGCGCAGCGTTCATCGACTCGCTCGGGCTCACGAGCAATGCCTATACCACCCAGATCGAGCCGCACGACTGGATCGCGCAGTACTGCGATGCACTCGCCGGGTTGAACGTCGTGCTGCTTGACCTCAGCCGGGACTTCTGGGGCTACATCTCCCTCGGCTATCTGAAGCAGCGGGCCGTGAGCGGGGAAGTCGGCTCCTCGACCATGCCGCACAAGGTCAACCCGATCGACTTCGAGAACGCCGAGGGCAACCTCGGCATCGCCAACGCACTGTTGCGACATTTCGCCGAGAAGCTGCCGGTGTCGCGCTGGCAGCGCGATCTGACCGACTCCACGGTGCTGCGCAATCTCGGCGTCGCGCTCGGCCACGCCCTGATCGCCTGGCGCGCGCTGGAGCGCGGCTTGGGTAAAGTCGAGACCGACGCGGCGCGCATGCGCGCCGATCTCGACGGTGCCTGGGAAGTGCTCGGTGAGGCCATTCAGACCGTCCTGCGCGCCGCGGGCGTGCCCGATGGCTACGAACTGCTCAAGACCTTCACCCGCGGCCGCTCGATCACGGCCGCCTCGCTCGCGGAATTCATCGACACCTTGCCGCTCGGCGCCGAACACAAACGTCGGCTGCGCGAGCTGCACCCGGCCGACTACATCGGCTGGGCGGCGGAACTCGCCAGCGAAATATGACAAATCGATCCCTCGGGGCTCGCGGCGGTTTTGTGACCGGCTCGGCACGACCTGTGCGCAGCTCTCACTAAGATGGGCGCCACTGTCTGCAGTTGCAGACGCCTGTGATGGATCGGGTCCGTGTCGCCGAGTATCGAGATCGCACAATACGACGTGCTCGAGGAGTTGGCGCATGCGCGCTACGTTCCCGAGCCCGAGGGCTTCGGCGCGAGCGTCCCGCTCGAACCGCTCGCAGTGCTGACCTCGGTGAGCGAGGCGCGCGCGGCGGTGAACCAGGTGTCCGCCCGGGCTCAGCGGCTGCTGTCGATCTACACCCCTAACCTCGAGCCTGAGCTCTATGATCAGAGCGAGTTCCTCGAAGTGGTCAAACGCCTGGTGCTCGCCCGCCCCTTCGCCAAGGTGCGCGTGCTGATCGGGGAGCCCGGGCGCTCGAGCGCCGACGGGCACCGCTTCCTCGCCATGGCGCGGCGGCTCTCGAGCTGCATCGACGTGCGCAACCTCCCGGCACGCAACGGCGCCCCGCACTGCGCCTACCTGATCGCCGACGAACGGGCGATCATGTACCGGCTGCGAGCGGACTGTTGGGACGGGATCGCCGACCTGGACAATGCGCCGGTCGCGCGGCTGTACCTGCACGAGTTCGAGCAGCTCTGGGACATCTGCACCCCGCCGGAGAGCCTGCACATCGCTCGCCCCGCCTGAGCGGCGCGTCCCCGGCGGATATACTTCCGCCATGTCCACCCCTGAAATCACCGTCGCGGCCGTGGCCGAGGCCGAGGGCCGCTTCCTGCTCGTCGAGGAACTCATCGGCGGGCGGCGCGTGCTCAATCAGCCCGCCGGCCATCTGGAACCCGGCGAGACGCTGCTCGAGGCCGTGGTCCGCGAGACACGTGAGGAGAGCGCCTGGCACTTTACCCCGCAGCGCCTGCTCGGGGTGTACCTGTGGCGCCATCCTCTCACCCAGCGGCAGTTCAAGCGTTTCGCCTTCAGCGGCGCACTCAGCGACCACCGCCCCCGGCAGCGACTCGATACCGGCATCCTCGGCACCTGCTGGCTGAGCGAAGCGCAGCTGCGCGCCCGGCCGGGGGATCTGCGCAGCCCCCTCGTGCTGCGCTGCATCGAGGATTACCGCGCAGGCGCCAGCGGCGCACTGGAGCCGATTGGCGGCCTCGATCTGGCCGCAGCGCTCGCGGTGCCGGCGGAGGTGCTGTGAAGCGCGTCATCGTCGGGCTCTCCGGAGGGGTCGACTCGGCGGTGGCCGCGCTGTGCCTGAAGGAGGCGGGCTGGGACGTGCAGGGGCTGTTCATGAGCAACTGGGAGGCGGACGAGGACGGCTATTGCACGGCCGCCGAGGATTTCCAGGATGCCCGCGCGGTCGCCGAGGAACTCGGCATCCTGCTGCACCGCGTGAGCTTCGCGGCCGAATACCGCGCGCGGGTCTTCGAGCACTTCCTCACCGAGTACCGCGCCGCGCGCACCCCGAACCCGGACGTGCTGTGCAACCGCGAGATCAAGTTCGGCGTCGCACTGCGCTATGCCGAGCGGCTCGGTGCACAGTATTTCGCCACCGGCCATTACGCCCGCATCGCTGCGGGCCCGGACGGCCCGCAGCTGCTGAAGGCGCTCGATTCAGCCAAGGATCAGAGCTACTTCCTGCATGCCGTCCCACCGCAGGAGCTCGCGCGTACGCTGATGCCCATCGGTGCGCTCGAGAAATCCGCCGTCCGGGCGCGCGCGCGCGCCGCGGGCCTACCGGTGTTCGACAAACCCGACAGCACCGGCATTTGCTTCATCGGCGAGCGGCCGTTTCGGGAATTCCTCGGGCAGTTCGTGGCCGAGCGCCCCGGCCCGATCGAATCGAGCGACGGGGAGCGGCTCGGTGAGCACCGGGGCCTCGCCTTCTACACCCTCGGCCAGCGCGCCGGGTTGAACATCGGCGGGCGAGCCGGCGCCGCGGCGCTGCCCTGGTACGTCGCGGCCAAGGACCTTGCGCGCAATGCGCTCATCGTGGTGCAGGGCGGGGAGCATCCTCGGCTCTTCAGCCGGGCGCTGCGCACCGGGTCACTGCAGTGGCTCTGCCCGCCTCGGCACAGCGCGCAGCGCCTGACCGTGAAGGTGCGCTACCGCCAGCGCGAGGTGCCCGCGCGGCTCGAGCCGCTCGAGGACGGCACGGCGCGGATCGTCTTCGAACAGCCGCAGCGGGCGGTCACGCCCGGTCAGTACGCGGTGCTCTACGAGGGCGAGCGCTGCCTCGGCGGGGCGGTGATCGAGGCGCTCGAGCCCGCCACGGGCTGAACGGCCCGCGCGTCCCGCGCGCGCGCCGCCCCGACTCGATATAATCCGCGCCGCATTTCCCCCGGGAGAGTTCCACTCATGACGAACAGCTTCAAGGCGCGCACCACCCTTCAGGCCGGCGACCGTTCCTATCAGATTTTCAGCCTCGCGGCCCTGCCCCGCGACAAGGTCGAGCGGCTGCCGTATTCACTGAAGATCCTGCTGGAGAACCTGCTGCGCTACGAAGATGGCGTCAATGTCACGCGTGCGGACATCGAGGCGCTGCTCGAGTGGGACCCGGCCGCCGCGCCGGCGCACGAGATCGCCTTCACGCCCTCACGCGTGATCCTGCAGGACTTCACCGGCGTGCCCTGCGTGGTGGACCTCGCCGCGATGCGCGAGGCGATCGTGCGCCTCGGTGGGGCCGCCGAGCAGGTCAATCCGCTCGCCCCGGTCGAGCTGGTGATCGATCACTCCGTGCAGGTCGATGAGTACGGCACCCCGGGTGCGTTCGCCGCCAACACCCGCATCGAGTTCGCTCGCAACGGCGAGCGCTACGCCTTCCTGCGTTGGGGCCAGTCGGCGTTCCGCAATTTCGCGGTCGTACCGCCAAGCACCGGCATCGTGCACCAGGTGAACCTGGAGTACCTCGGTCGCGTGGTGTTCGACGCCGAACGAGATGGCGTGACGAGCGCCTATCCGGACACTGTGGTGGGTACCGACTCACACACCACGATGATCAACGGCCTCGGCGTACTCGGCTGGGGCGTGGGGGGCATCGAGGCCGAGGCGGCCATGCTCGGCCAGCCGGTCACCATGCTGATCCCGCAGGTCATTGGCGTGCGCCTGACCGGACGGCTGAAGCCCGGCGCGACCGCAACCGACCTTGTGCTCACCCTCACCGAAATGCTGCGCAAGCGCGGCGTGGTCGACAAGTTCGTCGAGTACTTCGGCGACGGACTTGCCAACCTGCCGCTCGCCGACCGCGCCACCATCGCCAACATGGCGCCGGAGTACGGCAGCACCTGCGGCATCTTCCCGATCGACGAGGAGACGGTGCGTTACCTCGAGCTCTCCGGCCGAGCGCGTGAGCGCATCGAGCTGGTCAAAGCCTATGCGCAGCACCAGGGCTTCTGGCGCCGCGCCGGCGCCGCGGAGGCGAAGTACACCGACGTACTCGAGCTCGATCTGGGCTCGGTCGAGCCGAGCCTTGCCGGTCCGCGCCGTCCGCAGGATCGCGTGCCGCTGAAGTCCGCGCAGAGCATCTACCGCACCCAGGCGCAAAAGAGCGCCGAGGAGCGCGCCGCGCGCGCCCCGCAGGCCAAGGGCAGCGCGGCGGTCAGCCTCGACGGCAAGCACTTTGAGCTGAAGGACGGCGCGGTGCTCATCGCGGCGATCACCAGCTGCACCAACACCTCGAACCCCTCGGTAATGCTCGGTGCGGGCCTGCTCGCACGCAAGGCGCGCCAGCGCGGACTGTCGGCCCAGCCGTGGGTCAAGACCAGCCTCGCACCCGGCTCGCGCGTGGTCACCGATTACTTCCGCAAGGCCGGAGTGCTGGCGGATCTGGCCGCAGTCGGCTTCGAGCTGGTCGGCTACGGCTGCACCACCTGCATCGGCAATTCCGGGCCGCTGAAGCCGGAGATCTCCGCGGCGGTGAAGACCGGGGACATCACCGCCTGCTCGGTGCTCTCGGGCAACCGCAACTTCGAGGGCCGCGTGCACCCCGAGGTGCGCATGAACTTCCTCGCCTCCCCGCCGCTCGTGGTCGCCTATGCCATCGCTGGCACGCTCGACATCGACCTCACCAAGGACGCCCTCGGCACCGACAGCACCGGTAAGCCGGTGTACCTGGCGGACCTTTGGCCGAGCGATCAGGAAGTGCAACAGACGCTCGCCCAGTCGATCGACTCGAAGATGTTCCAGGACAGCTATGCGAGTGTGTTCGAGGGCGATGAGCACTGGCGCGCCATCCGGGTGCCGGCCGGGAAGATCTACAGCTGGGACGAGCAGTCGACCTACGTGAAGAACCCGCCTTACTTCGACGGCATGACCGACACGCCACCGCCGCTCGCGGACATCCAGGGGGCGCGTGCACTGGCGGTGCTCGGGGACTCGGTGACGACCGATCACATCTCCCCGGCCGGTAACATCGCCAAGAGCAGCCCGGCGGCCCGCTACCTCGAGGAGCACGGCGTGCAGCCGAAGGACTTCAACTCCTACGGTGCGCGACGCGGCAACCACGAGGTGATGATGCGGGGCACCTTCGCCAACATCCGCCTGCGCAACCACCTGGTACCGGGCGTCGAGGGCGGCGTCACGGTGCACTTGCCGAGCGGCGAGCAGGCCTCGATCTTCGATGCGGCGATGCGCTACAAATCCGAGCGCACCCCGCTGGTGGTGCTCGCCGGCAAAGAGTACGGCACGGGATCCTCGCGCGACTGGGCGGCCAAGGGCACGGTGCTGCTCGGGGTGCGTGCGGTGATCGCCGAGAGCTTCGAGCGCATCCACCGCTCGAACCTGATCGGCATGGGCGTCGCACCGCTGCAGTTCCTGCCGGGGGAGAGCGTCAAGTCACTCGGCCTCACCGGCCAGGAAGTGTTCGAGATCACCGGCCTCGCCGCCGGAGATCGCGAGGTGAGCGTGCAAGCGCGTGATCCGAAGGGCGGCAAGACGATCACGTTCAAAGCGCGCGTGCGCATCGATACGCCGAAGGAGCGCGAGTACTACCGCCACGGCGGCATCCTGCAGTACGTCCTGCGCCAACTCGCCGCCCAGGGCTGAACGGGCCCCTTGAGCCGCAGCGCCGCCGCTGTCCGACGGCGCTGCGGTCGACGAGGGGAACCGAGGTCACCTGCGCGAATGCGGCTCGCCATCTTCGATCTCGACGGGACCATCACCCGCCACGACACCCTCGCCCCCTACGTGGGCGGCTTTCTGCTGCGCCATCCCTGGCGCATCCCCCGCGCCCTCGGCGTCGTTCCCGCGCTGCTCGCCTTTGCCGTGGGACTCTGTGACCGCGGTCCGCTGAAGGCCGCGCTGATGCGCAGCGCACTCGGCGGGGTGCGCCGCGCGCAGCTCGATGCCTGGAGCGAACAGTTCGTTCGCCGTCTGCTCGAGCGCGGCCTGTTCGCCGCGGCACGCGCGCGCATCACCGAGCACGCGCGGGCAGGCGAGCGGCTCGTGCTGATGAGCGCAAGCCCCGACCTGTACGTGCCGGTGATCGCCCGCGCGCTGGGCTTCCAGGAGGTGATTTGCACCGAAGTGCGCTGGCGCGGGGAGCGGCTCGACGGGCGCCTGAGCACGCCGAATCGCCAAGGCGAGGAGAAGGTGCACTGTCTGCAGGCATTGCGCGCCCGACTGCCGGGCCCGGCGAGCGCCTACGGCAACTCCTCGGCGGATCTTGCGCATCTGGCGCAGGTTGAGCACGGCGTGCTGGTCAACGGCAGCGCCCGGGCCCGACGCGCCGCAGCGCGCGCCGGCCTGATCTGCGAGCGCTGGCGCTGAGTGGGCCCACCGGCGCTCACATCGAGGTGCGCACCTGCCACAGCTCGGGGAAGAACTTCAGCTCCAGCGCCTTGGCGAGGTAGGACACCCCGCCGGTCCCGCCGGTCCCACTCTTGTAGCCGATGATGCGCTCGACGGTCTTCAGGTGATGGAAGCGCCACAGCTGGAAGTTGTAATCGAGGTCGATCAGCCGCTCGGCAAATTGATACAGATCCCAGTCCTGCTCGGCGTTGTGGTACACCCCGAGCCAGGCGCCGGTCACCTGCTTACTGGCGCGATACGGCTCGCGGAAATCACGGTTCAGGTAGCGCTCCGGGATGCCGTAGCCGCGGCGGCTCAGCAAGCGTAACGCCTCGTCGTACAGCGACGGGGCGCTGAGCGCTCGCTCCAGGCGCGCCGAGACGGCCCGATCGCGCCGGTGGACCTTGATCATCTCGGCGTTCTTGTTGCCGAGCGTGAACTCGAGCAGCCGGTACTGATAGGACTGAAACCCCGAGGAGCGCCCGAGCGCATTGCGAAAGGCCGAGTACTCAGCCGGGGTGAGCGTCGAGAGCACCTCCCACCCCGAGAGCAGCTGCGACTGCACGCGCGAGATGCGCTCCAGACGCTTGAATGAGGACCCGAGGTCATCGCGTCGCACGCACTCGAGCACGTCCGCGAGCTCGTGCAGCATCAGGCGCATCCACAGCTCGCTCGCCTGGTGCACGATGATGAAGAGCATCTCGTCGTGCTCGAGCGACAGCGGCTTTTGCGCCTCGAGCACCTTCTCCAGGTGCAGGTACTGCCCGTAGGAGAGCGATGTGCCGAGATCCCAATGGATTGCCTCGCCAGACAGATCGACCCGTGCGCCCTTGTCGGGCCGCTTCGGGCTCACGATGCCGCCTCGTCGAACACCCATCCCGGCACGCTGCGCCAGCCGTCGGAGAGCGCCCGGTCGAGCCGCCGGTAGTCCGCACAACAGGCCGCCACGCACTGCCAGAAGCGCCGCGAGTGATTCATGTGACGAGTATGCGCCAGCTCGTGAATCAGCAGATAGCGCACCACCGGCGGCGGCAGGAACAGCAGGCAGGCATTCAGACTGATCGTGCCGGACGCCGAGCAGCTGCCCCAGCGCGAGCGCTGGCGGCGGATGGCGACACGGGTGTAACTGAAGCCGAACTCGCGCGCGCACGCCTCGAGCGCTGGCTCGAGAACTTCCCCGGCGCGCTCGAGCAACCAGCGCCGCAGAGCCTGGCGCAGCTGCTCGGCATCACTGCCATGCCCGCTGACCGTGATCTGCCCGCCGGCGCGGCTCACCCGCAGCCGCCCGCTCCCGCCGACGAGCCGCACCGGCCACTGCTCGGCGCAGGCCGCGAGCTCAACGTGCTGCGGCGGGAACGGCTCGGCGCGCACCGCCGTGCGGCGCGCTTCGGCGCGCTTGCGCTCGATCCACTGCCGGTGCCGTTCCAGAAAGGTCGAGATCAACCCCGGCGGTGTCCTCACCGGCACGACCACTTCGACCCGGCCGGAATGAAACACACGCACCACCATGCGCCGCGCACGCCTACTCTCGCGCACGTTCCATCCTGCGTCCTGCTCGGACCACAGCGGCAATTGCGCCGCCACTTCACCCATCACGCCAAAACCCGCCGGGCGCCTCGCGCCATCTGCTGACCTCGCTCAGTTTACCAGCGTGCGCACCCGCTGCCTCGGGCAGACGCACCGCCGCCGATCAGCTACGATGCCGGTGACCAGTGAGCGACACCACCATGAGCGCACCGATTCTCGAAGTCCGAGACCTCGTCAAGCAGTACCCCGGGGTCACTGCGCTCGATGGCATTTCCTTCAGCGTTCCCCCGGGCGTGTGCTTCGGGCTGCTCGGACCGAACGGAGCCGGCAAGACGACCACCATCGAGATCATGGAAGGGATCCTCACCGCCAGTTCCGGGGAGGTGCGCTACTGCGGCGAGCCGCTCGGCAGCCGCTTTCGCGAGGAGGCCGGCATCCTATTCCAGGCCACGGCGCTGCAGAACTTCCTCACCGTCCGCCAGAGCCTCTCGATGTTTCGTGGCCTGTATGCGCACGGCCGCGACATCGATGAGTTGCTGAAGCTCTGCTCGCTCGAGGCGCTCGCCGAGCGCGACAATCGCAAACTCTCCGGCGGACAGCTGCAGCGGCTGCTGCTCGCGATCGCGCTGGTGAACGATCCGGCGGTGCTGTTCCTCGATGAGCCGACCACCGGACTTGATCCCCAGGCGCGGCGCAACTTCTGGTCGCTGGTGCACGCCATCAAGGCGCAGCGCAAGACCATCATCCTCACCACGCATTACATGGCGGAGGCGGAGATCCTCTGTGATGTGATCGCCATCGTCGATCGCGGCCGCATCATCGCCCAGGGGACCCCGCAGGCGCTGCTGCGCGAGCATTTCGCGGCGGTGCTGCTCGAGCTGCCACGGGCGGACTTCCCCGCGGCCGCTCGCGCACTGCCGCTGCAGATGATCGAGAGCGAGGAGCGTATCGAGATCACCACCGATGACCTCGATGCCACGCTGCGCACGTTGCTCGCAGCCGATGTGCCACTGCGCAACCTGCGCATCCGCGCGCCGAATCTCGAAGATCTCTTCCTCGAACTGACCGGCCGGGAGCTGCGAGCATGATCCGACGTCTGCTGTCCGTCTGGCATGCACGCAACCTGGAGTTCGTGCGCGACCGCGGCACGCTGGTATTCACGCTGCTGCTGCCAGTGTCGATCATCATTGGTATGGGCTTCATCTTCGGCGGCTCCCCGCGGCCGCTGTTCAAAGTCGGTGTGATCGGGGGGCTTGCGGCTGCGCACGGCGATGCGTTCCTGCGCACGCACTACGTGCAGTTCATCCGAATCGACGGTGAGCCGGCCGGTCTGCACGCAATCGACCACCAGCGCATCGACCTGCTGCTCGCGCCCGGCGAGCCGCCTCACTTCTGGGTGAACACCGACTCGCCCAAGGGATACATCACCGAGAAGCTGCTCCTCGCGGCCGATCCCGGGGCACAGCGCGAACCGGTGAGCGGCCACACGGTCCGCTACCTCGACTGGCTGTTCCCAGGCATCCTCGGCATGAACATGATGTTCAGCTGTCTGTTCGGCGTCGGCTACGTCGTGCTGCGCTACCGACAGAGCGGATTTCTCAAGCGACTCAATGCCACGCCGCTGAGTGCGCTGGAGTTCCTCAGCGCCCAGGTGCTCTCGCGCCTCACCATCATCGTGATCATCACCACGGTGCTGTACCTTTCGGTCGGCGCGATGATCCACTTCCACAGCGCCGGTAGCCTCGCGCTGCTGTTGCTCCTGACGGTGCTGGGGGCGCTCTCGATGATCGCGCTCGGACTGACCATCGCGGCGCGCTTCGCCAGCGAGGAGCTGGTGAACGGCATCCTCAATTTGCTCACCTGGCCGATGATGCTGCTCTCGGGCGTGTGGTTCTCCCTCGCCGGTTCGCCCAAGTGGGTGCAGTGGATCGCCGATGCGCTGCCCCTGACACAGCTGCTGCACGCGGCCCGCGAAGTGATGCTCTACGGCGCCGGCATCGGCACCATCGCCCCGAGCCTGCTGTATTTGAGCGCGGTGACGGCAGTGTTTCTCGCCTTTGGCGCCTGGTCGTTCAAGTGGCGGATCTAGACCGATGAGGACAGTGTGATGACGGCCCAGCAGACTATGCGGTTCATGAGTGACAACACGGCAAGCGCCTGCCCGGAGATGCTCGAGGCGCTGGCCGCGGCAAACCACGGTCTGGAAGTTGCCTACGGGGACGATCCGTGGACGCAGCGCCTCGACGCCGCCCTCGGTGCCTTCTTCGATACCCCGGTGCGCGCCTTCGCACTCGCCACCGGCACCGCTGCCAATGCACTCGCGCTCGCCACACTGACCCCGCCCTACGGGGCGATCTTCGCCCACCACGAAGCGCATATCGCATGCGACGAGTGCGGCGCACCGGCGTTCTACTCCGGCGGAGCGCAACTGATGCTGCTCGAGGGGCAGCACGCGAAGCTCAGCGCCGATACGCTCCTCGCGGCACTCGAGGGCCACCCGGTTTCGGTGCACACCGTGCAGCCGGCAGCCGTTTCGGTGAGCCAGGCCACCGAACTCGGTACGGCCTACCGGCCGCAGGAACTGACCGAGCTGTGCAAAGTGGCGCACGCGCACGGTCTTAAAGTCCACATGGACGGGGCGCGTTTCGCCAATGCCCTGACCTTCCTCGACTGCCATCCGGCGGAAGTCACCTGGCGGGCCGGGATCGATGTGCTCTCCTTCGGTGCCACCAAGAATGGTGCCTTCGCCGCCGAGGCGGTGGTGTTCTTCGATCCGCAGCTGGTGCGCGATTTCGAGCTGCGCCGCAAGCGAGCGGGCCACCTGCTGTCGAAATCGCGCTTCGTCTCGGCGCAGCTGCTGGCCTATCTGCACGAGGATCTGTGGCGACGCAACGCGGCGCGTGCCAACGGTTTTGCACTGCGCATCGGCGCGGCAGCCGGCAGGCGGCTCATCGCACCCGTCGAGGCGAACGAGGTATTCGTGCAACTCGGCATCGAGGGCAAACGCACCCTGCGCGCCGCGGGGTTCGAATTCTACGACTGGGGTGCGGAGCGCTCCGGTCTTGCCCGTCTCGTAACGGCCTGGAACCAGGAGGCGGCGCACGTGGACGCATTGTGCTCGGCGCTCGAGGCGCTGCCCAATCCCTGACGGCCGGGGCAGGATGAACACGAACTCGACGATCGCCTGATGGGGCAACAGCACCGAGCGCTCCGCAATCCCGCGGCGCGACCGCTCGGCGGCAACGGTCTGCTTTGCCTGATAGCATTTGTCGAAACGATACAGCAGCTCCTGGGTGAACCGCTCGCGCCGGCCCGACCGTGCGGGAGCCATCGCGATCGACTTCCTACCGCAACTCGCGCCACCTCGTTGCCGGCGCGAACGCCGTATGCATCGACTCAACGCTTCAGTAGCGGAATTGGAAGTACCGCAGTCACGCGGACCACAGTCGAATCCCCGCCCACATCAAGGATGCGGTCACGGATTATTCCGTGACACGTTCGGAGCGCTTCGCGCATACTGAAGGGCTCCTCCCATTCTCCTCGTACGTCACCCATGTCTTGCCCTACCCCGGCGCTCATCGACATCGGCATCAACCTCGCCCACGACAGCTACGATACGGATCGGGACGAGGTGATCGCACGCGCCTACGACGCGGGCGTCACACAGATGATCGTCACTGGATCCTGCGCGCCGAGCACACGCCGAGCCATCGACCTCGCCCGATCGCGGCCGAGACACCTGTTCGCCACGGCCGGCCTGCATCCGCACCACGCAGCGGATTGGACCGAAGCGCTCGCAACGCAGATCGCGCAGCTCGCTCGCGCCCCCGAAGTGATCGCCGTGGGCGAATGCGGCCTCGACTATTTCCGTGACCTTTCACCGCGTGCCGCCCAACAGCGCGCCTTCCACGGTCAACTGGAATTGGCTGAACAGCTCGGCAAACCCGTCTTCCTGCACCAGAGAGACGCGCACGCAGACTTTCTCGCCATCCTGCGTGAGCATTGGCCGACGCTCAGCGGGGGAGTCGCGCATTGTTTCACCGGCGGCGCGGAGGAACTGGACAGTTACCTCGACCTCGGCCTGGCGATCGGTATCACGGGTTGGATCTGCGATGAGCGCAGGGGCGCGCATCTTCGCCCCTTGATGGCGCGGATTCCCGCCGAGCGACTCATGATCGAGACCGACGGGCCGTACCTGCTACCGCGTGATCTGACACCGAAGCCCTCAACGCGGCGCAACGAGCCGAGTTACCTGCCCCACATTGCCCGTACGATCGCCGCGGCGCGCGGTGAATCATTCGACGCACTCGCCGCGGCTACCGCCGCAACCACTCGGCGCGTGTTCCATCTGCCCGACCCGCGCACGCCTCGTTGAGCCTGGGCCCGCAGCGGCGGGCCCAGGGTCCCCACCGGCCGCTTCAATGAGACCGCGGCTCCTCGCGCCTCAAAGTCGCCCAACTCTGGCGCAGTACGCGGTACTCAGCACTGAGCTTCGACAGCGCTTGCAGGTCCGCAGCCGTCGGTGCGCAATCCGCTCCCTGCAAGCGCCTCGTGAGCCTTTGCAGAGCGATTCCGACGCTACCGAATGACGGCGGTTCGTGGCGAAAGAAGACGGCCGACCGAACGGCCACCGGCCGCCCCGCAAGATCCTCCAACCGCTGCCGATACGCCGTCAGCATTGCGGTGGGCCTACGCGCCGCGATCTGCACCTCAAGCGCCCGGATCTGCCGAACCGCGGCGCTCGCCGCAACCGCCTTTCGATAGGCCTTCATCGAGGCGTCGAACTGCTGACGCAGCGCCGCCATCGAGGTATGCACACGCGGATCCATGATGACGGTGAGCGGCTGAGTATAGGTGCGGCCCGCCACGGTCAGACGCACGATGTAACGACCCGGCATGATCCAAGGCGAGCTTGCCAGCAGCGGGGTATCGTGTCTGACGGCCTGATTGGCATCGAGCACTCGGGGCGCGCCCGGCACGGGCGGATAATGCATATCCCACACGAACCGATGCATGCCGGCTGCGCTCGAGAGGTTCATCGGCGGTCGGGGCCACCATGCCGGTACATCCAGGTGCGCCGGATTGAGCGGCTGCTGCGGGTC
Source organism: Steroidobacteraceae bacterium (assembly GCA_049964755.1). Lineage (GTDB taxonomy): Bacteria > Pseudomonadota > Gammaproteobacteria > Steroidobacterales > Steroidobacteraceae > 13-2-20CM-66-19. The sequence continues at coordinate 34,457 of JBMFWZ010000006.1, forward strand.
GGCACTGGAGAAATGCCGCACCAGCTTGCCCGCGGAATCCAGGATGTCCAGTGTCACTGGAGCGGCCGCGCGCCGCGCCAACGTGTAGTCAATGATCGCTCCGGGCGGCGGATTCGGCAGTGCCGGCATACGCCAGGGCGTCGGCGGATTCATGTCCCAGCGGACCCGCACCGCGATCTGCGGCTTGTACAGCGTCACCGGCGCCTGGGCGACTTCTGCATCGATCTGCCGCAGCGGCGTGATGTCATCGAGGACCATGAAACCTCGTCCGTGCGTCGCTGCAATCAAATCATCGCCGTGTATCTTCAGGTCACGCACGGATACCGCGGGCATGTTCAGCCGCAATGACTGCCAGTGGTCCCCATTGTCAAAGGAGACCCAGACCTGGGTCTCGGTTCCGGCAAACAGCAGGTTGCGACGATGCGGATCCTGACGGATCACGTTGGTCGTCGCGTCCGGGGTGATTCCCCGATCAATCTCAGTCCAATGCTTGCCGCCATCCTCGGTGCGAAACAGATGCGGCCGCATGTCGTTGAGAAACAGAGTATTGATCGCCGCATACGCCTCATTCGGGTTGAAGTGGCTCGCTTCCAAACTGAAGACTCTCCAGAACGGCTTCAGCTGCGGTGGCGTGACATTACTCCAGTGCCGGCCCCCATCATGTGTGACCCAAATCAGCCCATCGTCGGTGCCTGCCCAGATCAGCTCCTTGTTCAGCGGCGAGGGGGCGAGTGCGTACACCACACCCCGATCCGTCGGCCGTGCCGCGCGGGTATCGCGGTACTGGCCCACACTCGGCGGATCGGTCCAGCTCTTGCGGCTCAGGTCCGGGCTGATCTGCGTCCAATTCTTCCCGCCGTTGTCCGTTTGCCATACCGTGTTGGAGGCAAAATACAGCCGATGGCGGTCAATCGGTGAGAACACGAGCGGCATCGTGCGCAGCACGCGATAGTCCCGGCCCGCGATCGCCTTGGGGCCGACCTGCGCAATCTGGCCCGTGTTGCGGTTGTACACGGTGACTCTGCCGCCATAGATCAGATTCGGGTGCAGTGGATCGGGCGCCGCGCCGCCATATTCCTCGATGCCAACTGGATGCCAATCGTGCGCAGTGAGCTCACCGTCATTCCCGCGCTCGGCAACGCATGCTGAGCCGCTGTCCTGCTGGCCTCCACACACTTGGTACGGCCAGGTATCGTCGATTCCCACCTTGTACATCGCAGCGGTTGGTTGGTTGTACCAGGAACTCCAGGTCTTGCCGCCGTCGACCGTCACGATGGCGCCTTGATCGCTGTTGACGGCCATGATGTCCGGGTTGTTCGGATTGATCCAGGTTTGCTGGTAATCGTCGCCTCCCGGCGCACCGCGAAAGCCGAACCAGGTCTTACCGCCATCGACGGATTTCCACAACACCGGGGTGTCGCTGTAGAGGATATTCGGATTCTTCGGATCGATCGCCAGCACCGGCAGATCACCGCCGCCGATTCTCTCCGCCGGCCTGGGGTCGTTGGTCACCTTGAACCAGTGCGCCCCGGCATCATTCGACCGGTAAATCCCCACCGTGCCATCGGGCGCACCCGGTCCGCTCGACACCGAGGCGTACAACACCCGCGGATCGCTCGGCGCGATGCGCAGCAGCGCCTGCTGGACCGCCGGCAGGCCCTGGGTGAGTTTCTTCCAGCTCGTCCCCCCGTCGGTGGATTTGTAAATGCCTCCGTCCGTGCCCCCAAACTGCCCATTTTCCCAGGGCGCCTGCTGCTGCTGCCAGAGGGTGGCGTAAAGAACATTGGGGTTGCGGGGATCCATCTCGATGTCATCCCCGCTGGTGTACTCATTCACATAGAGCACTTTTTGCCAGGTCTTCCCGCCGTCGAGGGAGCGGAAGATACCCCGTTCCCTGTTCGGTCCGTAAACGTGACCCAGCGCGGCGACGAATACCCGATCCGGATTGTGCGGATCCACCGCGATCATCGCGATGTCCTCGCTCTTGCGCAGACCGATGAACGTCCAGGTCCTGCCGGCATCGGTCGATTTGAACATTCCCATGCCGGTCGCTTGGTCCGGACGGATGTTGCTCTCTCCGGTGCCCACATAGATCACATTCGGGTCAGAGGCCGATACCGCAATGGCCCCGATGGAGCTGGTCGGCTCGCGGTCGAAAATCGGTCGCCAGCTGTTGCCGTAGTCGATGGACTTCCAGACCCCACCGTCGTCGTTGCCGATGTAGAACACATTCGGCTCGCTGGGCACGCCCGCGACCGCACGCCCGCGGCCGCCGCGCAGAGGTCCGATCGGCCGCCAGCGCAACTGCGCGAACAGACGGGGACTGTAGGTCTGCGCGTGGGCGCCAGCGTCAAGGGCGACACAGGCGAGCGCCACCAGCGCCACCATCATCGATGAACGAAACATGCTCATATCTGCTCTCCCACGCAACCGCGTGAACGGACACCGGGCACCGGCTCGGGTTGAACACCAAAAACAGCCAGGGAATTCACTGCCGCGCACGCTTCGTGCACGTTCCGGCGCACCGGAACGTCGTACTGTTCGCGCAACGGGACCGACCGTCACGATCTATTTTTCGCTAGTATATACTGACCGGCGCGTAGGTATCTTCACCCATGGGGCCGCACAACAGGTCTGCGGTGACCGGAAAACGCTGCGCTGGTGATCGGGCCGCCTCTGCGGCAAGCGAAGGCGACTGCGCGGTGCAAATCAGTGGCTTCCGGCAGCCCTTGAGGCGGTCCGCGTACTCCTTCGCGCCATCATCGTGCGCATCCAAAGCGCCGACAGAAGGCCCCGCTGCAGCGGGTTGCGTTCCGTGAAGGTCCGTTGGACCCAGCGGATGTCTTGCGCTTCGAATTTCCTCGGTCGTCCCTGGGATGCGCATCGCCTTCAACGCATCCCATCCACTTGCTCGGCTCGACGCGGTGCGCACAGGCATACGGCGCCGGAGGATCCGCAGATCCAGTGTGAACGCCACGCCAGCGCGAACGTGCCCGACGTTCGACCTTCAGAGCCGCGACGCGCTGCGAATGCGCAACGCCATCGCGCCGAACGCTCAGATCGGGCGGCCGCTGATCGGTGGGTCGACCAGTGCCGATTCGAAGAATGTTCGGTAAACGATTCCCGCCACCGCGCCACCCACGATTGGAAAGACCCAGAAGAACCACAGCTGGGCAAGCGCCCAGCCTCCGGCGAACACCGCCGGTCCGGTGCTGCGCGCCGGATTCACTGAGGTATTGGTCACCGGAATGCTGATCAGATGAATAAGAGTCAAGGCCAAACCAATCGCAATGCCCGCAAACCCTACCGGCGCTCGCTGGTGGGTGGCTCCCAGAATCACGATCACGAACATGAAGGTCATGACCAGCTCGCAGACCGCGCAGGCCAGCATGGAATAGCCGCCTGGAGAGTGCGCACCGTATCCATTCGAGGCAAACCCGCCGGCGAGACTGAAGCCCACCTTGCCGCTCGCAATGAGGTAAAGAACGGCGGCACCCGCAATGGCACCGAGCACCTGAGACACGATGTATGGCACGAGATGCGAGGCGGGGAAGCGCCCCCCTGCCCACAATCCGACCGACACGGCTGGATTGAAGTGCCCGCCCGATATGGGGCCGAGCGCGTACACCCCCGTGAGGACCGTGAGGCCAAATGCGAGAGCGACACCCACAAAGCCAATTCCGAGGTGCGGGAAGGCGGCCGCGAGTACCGCGCTGCCGCACCCCCCGAGCACAAGCCAGAACGTACCGAGAAACTCAGCTGCTATCTTCGAGTACACGATGCGCCCCTTGAGACTGACTGGACTGAACGACGGCTTCTGTGGCCGCCCCCGCAGTGTGCGCTGGCGCTTGGCGGATATCCAGTCGTCATCGCTGCAACCGACTCAGGTCCCGCACGGCGGCTACCGCTCGCGGATGCACAGATCGTTCAGCGCCCTCGGGCCGGCGCCTGCCCGGTACCGCCAGGGGATCCGCCGGATCACGTGCCATCGTCGCAGCCCTGAGGGCTACGACGGCCTGCGCCACCTTCGTCGTTGCCAATGGAGGACCGACGCCCCGCTGCAATGCAGTCGTGCCTGTGCGCCGTACCTTCACAGAAGCCAAGTGCAGCGCACAGTTCCCGCGCGCCCACGGGTGCTCCCACCCAGTTTCCTTTGAATGCAGTGCCCGCAGTACTTTCGGGGATCGACCAAACACCGCGCAGGAAATGAACCGCAGCGCTGTGCGTACGCATCGGCAACGCCCGCCGTCTTCCGCCCGCCAGGGGCAGGCTCTGCACCGTAGGGCCTGCGCCACGGATGGACGCATCCGGTCGCTGGCGAAAATCAACGCGACGGAGCGACCGCAACGCCACACCGCGACCGTTCCTCTGGATTTTCACGTGAAATTGACGATTCAACTTCTTTATGACATGTTTGCAACCATTCTCAATCGGCGTGTCAATAATCATGGAGCCTGCAGATCGCCGCAAAGAACTGACGCCGCAGTGGCACGCGTGGATTGCCGAGAATCTCGCGCGCGGCTGCGCACCGCAGTCGCTACTGAGCGATATGGTGCGCGAAGGATTTGACCCTGCGTCCGCACAGCAGGCGATCGCGGCGGCATCACCGACGCAATCCGCGCCCCGCACGCCCTATCGCTACGAACCGCCTCGGCTCGCGACCGGAAACCGCCTTTGCGCTGCGAATCACACCGTGACGGTCTCGATGCGGCTCGAGCGACCCGCAATCGCGGTACTGGATGACGTCCTCAGCGCCGAGGAATGCGATGAACTCATCGAACGCAGCGCATCCCGTTTGCGCCGATCGACCACGGTCGATCCGCAGCGTGGCACTCATGAGGTCATCCCCGACCGCAGTAGCGATGGCACCTACTATGCGGTGAATGCCGACCCGTTTATCGCCCGCCTCGATCAGCGCATCGCCGCTTTGATGAACTGGCCGCTCGAGAACGGCGAAGGCCTGCAGATCTTGCATTATCGACAGGGCGGACAGTACACGCCTCATTTCGACTACTTCCCGCCACAAGATCCTGGCAGCGCCGCCGCGATGCTCGTCGGCGGCCAGCGAGTTGCGAGCTTGGTGATGTATCTCAATGACGTCCCCGCCGGCGGCGGCACGGTGTTCCCGGATCTGAATCTCACGGTGATGCCGCGCAAGGGTGCCGCGGTGTATTTCGAGTACTGCAACAGTCTCGGTCAACTCGACCCCCTTACTCTGCACGGCGGACTGCCGGTACTCGCCGGGGAGAAGTGGATTGCGACCAAGTGGATGCGCCAGCGTCGCTACGCGGCCCCGTAACTCGCCCCCGAATGCGCCGAAGGAGGTCCGGCGGCGGAGCCGCCGGACCTCGCGACCGGCTTAACGCCCCAGATCGGTGACGAACCGATCCGTGTACTCGAGACTCGTGCTACCGCTCACCGAATTGCAGGTCGGTGAGGCGGTGCTGCTGGCACTCGGACACGGCGTATCGCGATCGAGCGACCAGAAGTGCACGCCCGCCAGTCCGTTGCCGACCGCGTAGCTCACCACGGTGTCAACGTCTGCGAGCGTGAACGTCTCGGTGTTCACGTCGTTCACTCCGATCATCGGCGTCACTTCGATCCTGCTCGCCGGAACGCCATAGGTGTGCTCGAGGTTCTCGACCGCCTGGATGGCCGACTGGCCCATCTCGCAGGCACCGTTCACCACCACGCAGACCCCGGAGGATGGCGCACCGTAATCCATGACCATCAGGTTGATCGTGTAGTTCTTCAACCCTGAGCCGAGCACGGCCTGCATGACCTCGTTGCCGAGAGAATTCACGCCTCCGTAGCTGCCATCCGAAGCCGCGAGCGTCGCGAGCGTGAAGGAGAAGCGCAAGTTAGGATACAGTGACTGCGCGTACACGGACTCACTCACCAGATCATCAATCTCCGCTTGCGTCTGTCCGCCCTCGATGTCGTAGTCGACGCCCACCATGTCCGCACTCATGTAGCGCGACAGGAAGGTCTGCATCCCAGCATTGGTGCTGCAAGTGAACGTTCCGGCCTGCCCGCCCGTCGAGACGACGTACTGTATGCCGGCATTGACCAGCGATTGGATGTTGGCCGCTGCGAACGCACTGCCGGGGACGCCTCCCCAGTTCTCGCTGCCGCACTCCCCGGTGGCAAACGCCAGCGTAATGGCTCCGAGATTCGGCACCTCATCGGACACCAGGCTCCCAGGTCCGACCACCGGGATATCCGAACCGGTCACGGCGGTCTGCATGACGTCGGTATTCCAATTGAGGTTGATGGTCACGTCCTTGTACGGACTGAACAGTAGACCGCTCGGCGCCGGAGAAGGCGTTGGAGTCGGCGTGGGTGTGGGTGTGGGTGTCGGGGTGGGCGTCGGCGAGGCGCTGCAGGCGCCTAGTGACGTCCACGGCTCACCGCTCCCCGACGGGCCGCTGTTGCTCGCCGGATCGTTGCCCTGCGTCCACCAATTCGCCTGGTAATTGACGCCCGACTCGCTCACCTCCTCGCCTTGGGTATACGCCGTCGCCGGATCCCATGCGGCGGCGCAGCCACCGGAGGGACTGGGTGTGGGCGTAGGAGTGGGAGTGGGGGTCGGAGTAGGCGTCGGGGTTGGGGTTGGCGTTGGGGTTGGGGTTGGCGTAGGCGTCGGGGTCGGGGTCGGGGTCGGGGTCGGGGTCGGACTTGAGGAACTGCATGAACCGCCCGCGGACCAGAGTGCCGGCACGTTCGGCGGCTCCCATCCCGCTCCGGCCGCATTGGTAAAAGTCTGCGTCGCGGTGTACGTCGAGCTGTTGTAGGTCACCACCTCACCGCTCGTGTACGTGGTATTCGTGTCGGTCCAGGCCACACAGGATTGTGCGTGTGCCACCTTCAACGGCAGCAAGGCCAGAACTCCCACGGTCAACGTGATCCCCATCGCGCTGCGCACGGCAAGCCGCGTGCGGATGGTCGCTTGGTTCACAGTCATCGCGATACCTCTTGGAGGGAATGCCGGACTTGCCGGCGGTTGCGTCAACACATCGCACGAACCGGCGGCTCGGGCCCGCGCCCGCCCCGCCGCGCGCGAACCCGCCGTGCCCGATCAAATGATCCGGGCACGGCGCGAGCGCGTGATTATCGTGACGTCATCCGGGCCACCTCACCGCCTTGCATCGCGTTCCTGCGCTGCCCAAGCGTGCTCCGGCCGGCCCATCCCCCCGCAGATATCGTTATGTCATGTCAGTGTTGTCATTGACCTGAGCGATATGGTGTGCGGCAGGCTAGATCCAATGTCGTTGCAATGCAATAAGACCAATTTTTCCCCCGACCTGCCGCCGCGCATGGAACTGAATGCCACTACGGGCGCGAAGAGCATCGGGTTCGCCTTAATCTCCCTCTGCGGCGCGGTGCCTTGCGCGGATCGGCATCGATTACCATAATGGCCAAGCGGCTCAGGGCGCGACGGTGAACGTCGTCCGTGGGCGGACATTTCGGGGGAGAGCGCGTGGATCTGAAAGCGTTGCGTGAACACATCAGTGCCGCCTGGCGCGGTTCCATCGTCGAGCGGCTCGCCGCCTACGTGCGCATTCCGAACAAATCGCCGCTGTTCGACCCGGAGTGGGAGAAACACGGCCACATGGAGGCCGCCATACAGCTGATGGCGCAGTGGTGCCGGACGCAGGACATTCCTGGCATGAAGATCGAGATCAAGCGCCTGCCGGGCCGCACCCCGGTGCTGCTCGTGGACGTGCCGGGCGAGTTACCCGGGTGCGTCCTGCTCTACGGCCACCTCGACAAGCAGCCGGAGTTCACCGGCTGGCATACTGGGCTTGGCCCCTGGGAGCCGGTCCTGCGCGACGGCAAGCTGTATGGACGGGGTGCTGCGGATGATGGCTATGCGATCTTCAGCTCACTCGCCGCCATCGGGGCTCTGAAAGCCCAGGGCGTCGCGCTCGCCCGCTGTGTCGTTCTGATCGAGGCTTCCGAAGAAAGCGGCAGTGTTGACCTGCCGGCACACCTTGCGGTGCTCGGCGATGCCCTCGGCGAACCCTCGCTCGTGGTGTGCCTCGATGCCGAGTGCGGCAACTACGAGCAGCTCTGGTGCACCACCTCACTGCGCGGGAATCTGGTCGGGGAGTTGACCGTGCGGGTGCTCGAGGAAGGCGTGCATTCGGGCATGGCGAGCGGCATCGCACCGAATCCCTTCCGCATCATCGAGCAGCTGCTCGCGCGGCTCGAGAACCCGCTCGACGGATCGCTCAAACTGCCCGAACTCTCAGTGAGCATTCCGCAGGACCGCGTCGCGCAGGCGCGCACCGCCGCGGCAGTGCTCGGGGAGTGCGTCGCCGGCAAGCTGCCCTGGGCCCACGGTGTGCGCCCCGTGAGTGATGACCCGGTCGAATTGCTGATCAACAGCAGCTGGAAGAGCACCCTTTCGGTGACCGGTGCCGACGGCCTGCCCCCGACGCTGTCGGCCGGCAACGTGCTCCTGCCGGCATTGACTCTGAAGCTCTCGCTGCGCCTGCCGCCGACCTGCGAGCCGCAGCGCGCCGCGCGCGCGGTGAAGGAAGTGCTGGAGCACGAACCGCCGTACGGCGCGCAGGTTCGCTTCACACCGGGCACGCCGACCTGCGGCTGGAACGCTCCGTCGTTCGCGCCTTGGCTCGAGAAGTCGATCGATGCCGCCTCGCAGCAGATCTACGGCCGCGGCGCGGTTCACATCGGATGCGGCGGCACCATCCCGTTCATGGCCATGCTCGGGGAGCGCTTCCCGAGCACCCAGTTCTTCATCACCGGGGTGCTCGGCCCGCACGCCAATGCGCACGGACCGAACGAGTTCCTGCACTTGGATTACGCGGAGAAACTCACCGCCTGCGTCTCGATCGTGCTCGCCGATCACGCCGCGGCCCGAGGCAACTGAACGAGCGGCGAGTGCCTCAGCGCATGTGCGGTGTGGTGCTCGGGCGCACCGCCGCGCGCAGCCTCTCCCAGGCCTCGCGGTAGTGCGTGGCCATCGCCTCGGCGACATCCGCCTCGAACGGCGGAAACGCCGCGCCGAGCTCATCGAGCATGACGGTCCACTTCGGCAGACCCTTCGGGAATCGACCATCGCGGGTGAACACCACTCGGCCCTCGATCGGCACTTCCCCGACGATCGCCTTCACGGCCGCCACGCGGTCATACAGCCCGCTTTGCGGATTGACGAAGGTGAAGCGGTGCGGCCCGTCCATCACGGTCCATTCGGCCATCTGATCGCCGCCGAAGATGTTGCCGCGGACCTGGCGGACGTCGATGACGAGGATGCCGTGCACACTGAGCAGAAGGAAGTCGACGTGGTAGCTACCGCCCATACCGTCCGGGACGGCCATGTCGATCAAATGCTCCAGGCCCACCGCGGCGACCGCCGATTGCAGTGCGCGGCGCGCCCGGCGGCGCCCATACCAGCGCAGCACCCAGATCACGGCGATGATCAGCGCCGCGGCGAGCCCGAGCAGCACCCACGGCACCCAGGGCTGATGCAGAGTCGATCCGATCGGTTCCATGCTAGATCGACTCGCCCGCCAAGGCCGAGCGCAGCGAGGCCAGATCGGCGTCGATTTCCTCGAACACGCTCGCGCGGGCGAACAGCTCGGCGAGCGCCGGCGGCAGCGGCACGTCCCGTCCGATCAGCGGTGCGATGATTTCGCGGAATTTCGCCGGATGGGCCGTGCCCACCAGCACCCAGCGTCCGGCGCGCCGGCGCGCCTCGGGTAGGCGCGCATAGGCCTCGGCGGCCACGGCCGTGTGCGGACACCAGATCCGCCCGAGGCGGCGGTAATCCGCGGCGATGCGCGCGCGGATCGCCTCGTCGTCGACCGAGCAGGCGCTCACCGCGCCGCGCAGCGCCTCGAGCTGCGGGTACAGCGCCCGCAGGCGCTCCATGTTGCTCGGATTGCCGACATCCATCGCCGAGGCCAGCGTCGCGACGCTCGGGCGCGGCTGCCAGTGTCCGTCGGTGAGGAAATCCGGCACCGTCCGGTTGGCGTTGTGCGCCAGGACCACCTCGCCGATCGGCAGCCCGAGCCGCCGCGCCCAGATGCATGCCACCGCGTTCCCGAGGTTACCGCTCGGAATGACGTAGGAGACCGGCTCCCCGCGCGGGCCGGCGAGCGCGAGGCTGCTCGCCGCGTAATACACGGTCTGCGGCAACAGGCGCCCCAGGTTGATGCTATTGGCCGAAGACAGCGAGCGCGAGGCGCGCAACGGCTCGTCGAGAAACGCCTGCTTCACCATGCGCTGGCAGTCATCGAACGTTCCACGCACCGCGAAGGAGCGCACGTTGCCACCCCAGCACGTCAGCTGATGCTGTTGCGTCGGGGACACCAGACCGCGCGGAAAGAGCACGACGACTTCGACGCCCGGCTGGCCATGAAAGGCTGCGGCCACCGCCCCACCGGTGTCCCCGGAGGTCGCCACGAGAATGGTCAGCGGCCGCTTGGCCCCCGCACGCAGGCGCGTCAGGCACGCCGCCAGAAAGCGCGCACCGAAGTCCTTGAACGCCGCCGTCGGCCCATGAAACAGCTCGAGCACCCCGAGCTGCTCACCCTCGATCGGCACCACGGGTGCTGGAAAGTTGAACGCCTCGGTGCAGATCTGCCCCAGATCAGCGCCCAGCGCATCGCCGGCGGCGAACGGCCCGATCAGCCCGCCGGCGAGGTCCGCCAGCCCGTGCGCCGCGCGCAGCGCCGCCGAATCGACCTCTGGCCACGTTTCGGGCACGTACAGGCCGCCATCGGGGGCCAGGCCCTGTTCGAGCGCTGCGCCGAATCCGGCGGACAGTTGCAGATCGCGGGTACTGTGAAACCGCATACTCCCCATCGCCTCATCCGCTCCGTCAGCCGCTCGCCACCACACGCGCACCCTCACGGTGCAGATCGACGATCCATTCATCGACCTCGGCCCCGGTGGCGGTGAGCGGGGCGCGCATCGCCGCAAGCACGCCCTGGGCCTGCGTCTCGAGTGCCCATGCAAACAGCGTCGGCCCGGCACCGGAGATCGAGCAGCCGAGCGCCCCGGCGGCCATCGCCGCGGCGCGGACGGCCGCAAAGCCCGGGATCAGCGCCTGGCGCTGCGGTTCGATGACGACGTCCTCGAATGACGCGCGAATCATGTCCAGATCATCCGTATAGCATCCGGAGATGAACCCCGCGAGGTTCGCCGTCTGCCACACGAAATCCGCAAGCGGCACGTCGCGCTTGAGGATGGCGCGAGCCTGACGTGTGGCGAGAAACATGTGCGGGTGGATCAGCACCGCGCACACCCCCGGCGGAACCGGGATGCGCTTGACGCGCGGGTGATCGATGCCGACGGTGAGCACCAGACCGCCAAAGAGCGACGGGGAGATGTTGTCCACGTGCAGCGATCCACTCGCCACCGCCTCGCCCTGCATGGCGAACCGCAGCAGATCGATCTGCTCGTACGGTTGCTCGAGCAGCGCGTTGGCGGCCACCACCGCGCCGACGGCCGAGGCGGCCGAGCCGCCGAGGCCGGAACCGAGCGGGATGCCTTTCTCGATGCGCATCTCGAACCCGAAACTCGGCGCCAGCGCCGCATGCATCGCCTGCAGCGCACGGCCGGCCGTGTTCTGCGCCGGATCGGTCGGCAACTCCCCTGCGATTCCACTCACCGCGGTGATCGTGACCCCGGGCCGCTCGCTGCGGCTCACGGTCACGCGATCCCCCAGCGCATCGACGGCGAAACCGAGGATGTCAAAACCGATCGCAACGTTGCCGACCGATGCCGGCGCGAACGCCGTGGCCCACTGCGCCGCACTCACAGCTGCGCTCCGAGATATGCCGAGAGACGCAGCAGGTCGGCGAACACCCCGCCGGCGGTCACCTCGGGACCGGCGCCCGGACCCTGCACGATGAGCGGGTTGTCGCAGTAGCGGCGTGTGGCGAAGCGCACCACGTTGTCGGTGAGTGCAATGTTGGCGAAGGCATGGTTGGCCTCGAACTCGACCAGTCCGACGCTCGCCTGGCCGTCGGCGCCGAGGCGCCCGACGTAGCGCAGCACGCGGCCAGCATCCCTGGCGGCCTCGAACCGCTCGCGCATGGCGGCATCCGAGCGCGGCAGGCGCGACATGAATTCCTCGATCGAGCCGCGCTCGAGGCCTGGGGGGACCAGCGATTCGACTCGCACGTCGGACAGCTCGAGCTCCAGACCCATCTCCCGTCCGAGAATGATCAGCTTGCGCGCCACGTCCATTCCGGACAGATCATCGCGCGGATCCGGCTCGGTGTAGCCGCGCTGGCGCGCATCGCGCACGATGTCCGAGAACGGCGTGCGGCCGTCGTAGACGTTGAACAGATAGGCGAGCGTGCCGGAGAAAATGCCCTCGATGCTCACGATCTCATCGCCCGTCTCGCGCAGATCGCGCAGCGTGTGCACCACCGGCAGACCGGCGCCGACGGTGGCCTCGTACAGATAGTGCGCGGCACCGGCGCGACGCGCTGCCTGCAACGCGCGATAGAAAGCCATATCCGCGCTGTTGGCCTTCTTGTTCGGCGTGATCACGTGTATGCCGGCGCGCAACCACTCGGCGTACCGAGCCGCCACATCGCCGCTCGCCGTGCAGTCGATGAGCACGGTGTGCGGCAGGTAATCGACGCGCACGTGCTCGAGGAAGCGCTCGAGGTCCGCCGGTACGCCGCTGTGCTCGTACTGCTCGCGCCAAGTTCCAAGCGCAATGCCGGTGTCCCCGAGCACCATGCGCTTGGAGCCGAGAATACCCCGCACGCGCAAGTCGATCTTGAACTGCTCGCGCAACCGCTCGCGCTGCGAGGCAATCTGCTCGAGCAACACCTGACCGACGGTGCCCGGGCCGATGATGCCCACCGAGAGCGTGTGCGGGGACAGATACAACCCGGCGTGCGCTGCGCGCAGTGCGCGTGTGGCCGAGCGGCCTTCCACCACCACGGAAATGTTGCGCTCCGAGGCCCCTTGGGCGATGGCGCGCACGTTCACCCCGCTGCTGCCGAGTGCGCTGAAGACCTTCGCGGCGACCCCGGGGGTTCCGGCCATGCCGTCCCCGACGATGGCGAGGATGGCGAGGTCGGGGTCAATCTCGACGCTCTGGATCTGGCCCTCGAGCAGCTCCCGCTCGAACGCGCGGCGCACTACCGCGGCGGCCCGCTCGCCCTCGCTCTGGGGAATGGCGCAGCAGATCGAGTGCTCGGAGCTGCCCTGGGAGATCAGGATCACCGAGATGCCTTCCTCGCGCAGCGCGCCAAAGAGCCGATGCGCCGTGCCGGGCACGCCGATCATGCCGGCGCCCTCGAGGTTCACCAGCGCCACCTGCTCGATGCTCGCGATGCCCTTGACCGGCAGGCTCGAGCGCGGCTCGGCGCAGATCAGCGTACCGGGCTTCTCGGGGGCGAAAGTGTTACGGATCCAGATTGGGATCGCATCGCCCACGGCGGGCGCCATGGTCTGCGGATGGATCACCTTGGCGCCGAAGTAGGCCAGCTCCATCGCCTCGCTGTAGGAGAGCGAGTCGATCACCGTGGCATCGGGTACCCGGCGCGGATCGGCCGAGAGCACCCCGTCAACGTCGGTCCAGATGTGGATTTCCGCCGCGCCGAGCAACGCCCCAAAAATCGAGGAGGAGAAGTCACTGCCGTTGCGCCCGAGGGTGGTCTGCACCCCGCGCCGGTCGGCGGCGATGAATCCGGTGATGACCAGCGTGCCTTTGAAATCCGCATCGACCAGGTCCGAGAGCTGCGCGCGCGACTCTTCCCACTGCACCGCCGGACCGAGCGAGCCCCACTCGACCACGATCACTCGCCGTGCATCGATCCACTGTACCGGTCCGCGCCGCTGCGGGCGGGACTCGAGGTAGCGGTGAAAGAGCTTGGTCGACCAGATCTCCCCGTACCCGGCGATCAGGTCGCGCACGTTGGTGGCCGCCGAGCGAGTCAGCTTGACGGTGTGCAGGATGCCCTCGAGGTCGCGACAGTCGCGGTCAAACCCGGCCAGGTACAACCGCATGGCCTCCGGCGGCAGCAGCGCCTCGGCAATGGCGGCGTGCCGGGCGCGCAGCGCCAGAATCTGCGCGCGGTAGGTCTCGTCCTGGGCCTCGGCAAGACCCACCAGGCCGAGCAGCGCATCGGTGACGCCTTTGCAGGCCGAAAGCACCACGCCCAGGCGCGGTGCCGAGGAGGCTTCGAGAATCGCCGCGACGCGCTCGAAACAGGCAGCGTCGGCGACGCTCGAGCCGCCGAATTTATGCACGACCCAGGGTGCGGAATTCGACATGGGGTTGCTGATCACCTGAGGGGGAAGCGATGCGACTGTACTGGTGCGCCAGTGCGCGCGCAATGGATACTCCAGCAGATCGCCCCGGCGGGGCCGGCCCGCCGGTAGAATGCCCCCATGAATGAAAGCGATATCCTCCTCGGGCAGCTCGCCACCGAGCGCATCCACGCGGCCCAAGTCGCCAACGCCTGCGTGGCGGTGTTCGGCACCGAGCGTGACTCACCGGCCACCGCGCCGACGGCGTTCCGTGAAGCCAGCGTCGGCTATCTCGCCTGGGCGCTCGCGCGCTTCGAGCAGCGCGACCAGCTGCTCAATGAGCTCATCGAGCAGCGCCACGGCGCTGCGGGTGGAACGCTCGAGGATACCGTGCCGATCGAACTGGGCGCCCTCGCCGCCCGCGAGGGCACGAGCCGCCAGGCGCTGGTGCGCCTGGAGCGGGCGCTCGCGGCCGATGCGCCGCAGCAGGCGCGCACCGCCTGGCTGGCGTTCGGGGAATTCTTCAACACCCATTGGTCTGCGCGGCGCGAGGCCATCGAGCGGCATCTCGCCCGCCTGCCGCGCATCGGCAGCTGGCGCGCGGTCGGGGTCATCGATGCCGATTCGATTCTCGAGGAGCGCGCCCGCTACGCGCAGTTGGCCGCCCATCTGCCACCGGGCATCACACTGCTCGGGTCCACCGGCAGCTAGAGAGACCTGAGGTGCTCAGCAGCGCTCCTGCCCCGTGCCGGCCCGCGGGTGCGGGAAGTGATCACGCTCATCCTCGCCCTCGCGTGGCACGAGGCACGCGAAATCCTTCTCCAGCACCACCTGGAGGCTGCCGGAGGGGAGCGCCGGGGCCGCCTGAAGCGTCACCAGATCCGTGCCGCACCAGCGCTCGGCGAGCACCGCGGGGATTTGAAATTCAATGAGATTTACATCATATCTCACTGAAATATCACTAATTTTTTCACTCTTTCGCACCCGATAAACGAGCGTCGTGCCGCCCGGAAACTCGGTCTGCTCCTCGACCTGACCGGTGGCGGCAAAGGTGCGGACCTCGCCCTGCGTCAGGCGTGCCCGCAACGCATTGCCCTTGATTCTCAGCTTCATGCGCGCCTCTCCTCACGTGCCCTGCGGCTCGGCGGCCGTCTCGCGGGCGAGGATACGCCGCGCGAGCAGCCAGTGCGGCCGATCGATCATCTCACCGTCGAGCGCCGTGACGCCGGCGCCGCCGGCCGCCTCGAACGCCGCCACGACCCGCCGCGCCCAGTCGAGCTCGTGCGCACTCGGGGTGAACACCGAGTTGATCACCGGGACCTGCGCCGGATGGATGGCGAGCTTGCCGCTGAACCCATCGCCGCGGGCGAGCTCGGCCTCCCGACGCAATCCGTCGGTCTCGCGAAAATCGACGAACACCCCGTCGACGGCCGCGATCCCGAGTGCGGCGGCGGTGAGCAGGCACGTCGTGCGGGCCTGCTCGAACACCGGTCGCAACGTCCCGTCGGGGTTCGACCGCACGCGTGCGCCGAGGGCGGCCGAGAGATCCTCCATCCCCCAGGTGAGGCCGGCGAGGCGCCGCGCCGAAGCGCGATGCACCGCCGCGGCCTGCGGGTAGGACGGCAGCGCGAGCAGCCCGGATGGCGTCTCGGTGCCGATCACCAGCAACGCGGTGCTGCCGACCGCCAGGCCGTTGCCCGCCTCGATCGCCTCGAGCGTCAGGGCGATGCGCTCGATGTCCGCATAGCTGTCCACCTTCGGCAGCACCAGTCCGGCCGGACGCGCCGGGAGCACCGCGGTGGCATCCTCATAGAGCCGGCCGCTGGCCAGTGAGTTGACCCGTACCCACAGCTGCGGCGCAGCGAGCGCGGCGTTGGCCTGCAGAAACTCGAGCACGAGCCCGCGCGCGAACCCGAGGCGCTCCGGGGCCACCGAGTCCTCGAGATCGACGATGAGCGCATCGGCGCCGCTGGCGAGCCCCTTGGCGAGTTTCCGCTCGCTGTCGCCCGGCACGAACAGCAGCGAGCGCAGCGCAGCGCCGCTCATGAGGGCTTCTTCAGCATCAGCGCGGCGCGGCGGCACGAGGCCACCTCCTCGTCGCGTTGATTGTAGGCACGGTGATCGAACACCACGATCCCGGAGTCCGGCCGCGAGCGACTCTCGCGCACGGAGAAGACGCTCGTCACCGCCCGCAAAGTATCCCCGACGCGCACCGGTCGCGGAAACTTCACTTCCTCCCAGCCGAGGTTGCCAATAGTCGTGCCGAAGGTGGTGTCGTACACCGACAGCCCGACCAGCAGCCCGAGCGTGAACACGCTGTTGACGATGCGCTCGCCGAAGGGTGTGTCGCGGCAGTACTCGGCATCCAGATGGATCGCCGCCGGGTTCATCGTCAATGCGCTGAAGAGCAGATTGTCGGTCTCGGTGACCGTGCGGCGCACCTGGTGCACGAACCGTTGCCCGACCGTGAATTCCTCGAAATAAAGTCCCATCGTGTCGCTCACTTGGCGTCAAGGCGATGCGCCATTATCGCACCGGCCGGGCCGAGCTCATAACCGCTCGGGCCGCTCGCCAAACCAGCGGGTATTTAGGCCCGCGCTGCCGAGCGCCTATAGTCCTCTGCATGTACCGCTACGATCAGACCGACCGCGAGCTGCTGCGCCAGCGCACCGAGCAGTTTCGCGATCAGACGCGCCGCTACCTCGCCGGGGAGCTCTCGGAGGACGATTTTCGCCAGCTGCGCCTGCGCAACGGGCTCTATCAGCAGCGCCACGCACCGATGCTGCGCATTTCGGTGCCGTACGGACTGCTCGGCTCCGCGCAGCTGCGCGCCATGGCGCGCGTGGCTCGTACCTATGACAAGGGATACGCGCACTTCACGACGCGCCAGAACATCCAGCTGAACTGGCCGCGGCTCGAACAGGTACCGGATCTGCTCGCCGAGCTCGCCGAGGTGCAGCTGCACAGCATCCAGGCCTGCGGCAACGACACGCGCAACATCACCTGCGATTACCTTGCCGGGGTCGCCGATGACGAGCAGGTCGACCCGCGCCCCTACTGTGAGCTGCTGCGCCAGTTCGTGGCGCTGCATCCGGAGTTTTATTGGCTGCCGCGCAAATTCAAATTTGGCTTCAGCGGCGCGACGAACGACCGCGCCGCCACGCGCACCAACGATGCGGCGGTGCACGTGCTGCGGCGCGACGGTGCGATCGGCTACCGCTTCTTCGTCGGCGGCGGTCTTGGCCGATTGCCGATGCTCGGGCAGGAGATGAACGGCTTCGTGCCCGAATCGGACCTGCTGATCTACGCCTGCGCGATTCTGCGCACCTTCAACCGGTTCGGACGGCGCGACAACATCCACAAGGCACGCATCAAGATCGTGCTGCGCGAATGGGGCATCGAGCGATTCCGGACGGCCATCGAGAGCGAATACGCCAAGATCCTCGCCAGCGACGAGGGTGAGCAGCTGCGGCTGTTGCCCGAGGACATCGAGCGGATGGGCGCGCACTTCAGCGCCCCCCCCTACCGTCCCGTGCAGCAGGCCGGTGCGGACCTCACGCAACTGGCGAGCGCCGAGGCGCGCTTTGCCGCCTGGCTGAAGCGCAATGTGCGCGCGCACAAGATGCCGGGCTACCGGGTGGTGTTCGTGTCGCTGAAGGCGCCCGAGCAGGCCCCGGGGGACTGCACGGCCGAGCAGTTCGAGGCGCTCGCCGAGCTCGCCGACGCGTACAGTTTCGGTGAGCTGCGCGCCACGTATGATCAGAACCTCGTCCTGCCGGACGTGGCCGAGCGCGATCTGCAGGCGTTGTGGCGGCAACTCGAGGCGGCGCGGCTCGCGACGCCGAACATCGGGCTCACCACCGACATCGTCGCCTGCCCGGGACTTGATTTCTGCGGTCTGGCCAATGCCGGCACGATCGGCGTGACGCACGAGATCTACCGGCGCTTCGACTCGCTCGAGGCTCAGTACGACATCGGTCCGATCCGCATCACCATGAGCGGCTGCATGAACGGCTGCGGCCATCACAGTGTCGGGCACATCGGGATTCTCGGCGTCGACAAGCATGGTGAGGAGTGGTACCAGATCACCCTCGGCGGCAGTCCCGGCAATGACGCGTCGATCGGCGAGCGCGTCGGACGCGCGCTCGCCCGCAGCGAAATCGCCGAGGGGATCGAGCGGTTGATCCAGACTTACCTCGAACTGCGCAGCGACGAGGAGGAAACCTTCCTCGAGTGCTATCGGCGGATCGGACTTGCGCCCTTCAAGGCGCGGCTCTACGGAGCGGACGCTGAGGCCGACTCAGAGGCGGCCGCGGCATGAGCCAGATACTGCGTCATCGCGCCATCGTCGAGGACGACTGGACGCTGGCGATGGACACGACCGCGGTTCCCTCGGCCGCCGAGCGCTGGATCGTGCCGCTCGCCCGCTGGCGCGCCGAGCGCGACACGCTCGGCGCCGGCGCACTCGGGGTGCTGTTGCCGAATACCGAGGATGTCGAGACGCTCTACCCGCAGATCGCCGCCAGTCCGGTGATCGCGCTGCAGTTTCCGACCTTCGCCGATGGCCGCGCGCTCACACAGGCCGTGTTGCTGCGCAATCGGTTGGGCTACCGCGGTGAGCTGCGTGCGGTCGGGGACGTGGTGCGCGATCTGGTGTTCTGGCTCGGACGCTGCGGCTTCGATGTCCTCGTGCCGCGGCCCGATCAGGATCTGGAGGCCTGCCGTCAGGCGCTCGATGAGATCCGTCTCGCCTACCAGCCGGCCGCCGACGGTCACATCCCGATCTGGGTGCGCCGCCGCGCCGGCACCGCCGATGCAATGGGGTCAGACGCGCGCTGATGCGGCGTTGACGGCGGCCCAGTGTGCGGCCCGCGGCGCGTTGAGTGAGCCGAGGGGCAGCCGCCAACTCCAGTTTTCCGCCCGCTGCGTCCCGGGGATGTTCAGGCGCGCCTCGCTGCCGAGCTCGAGCAGATCCTGCGCCGGGATGACGGCGAGGGCGCCGACCGTTTCGAGCGCGGCACGCACCATGCCTTCGGGCATCGAGTCCGGCGAGACTCCGAGCGTCCGATCCACATACCCTCGTGTCCGCTCATCGAGACTCCGATACCACCCGAGGGTGGTGTCGTTGTCGTGCGTCCCGGTGTACACGACGCAGTCCGCGTCGATGCGCGCCGGCAGATGCGGATTGTCCGGCGAGCCGTCGAACCCGAACTGCAGCACGCGCATGCCCGGCAACCCGAAGGCCTGGCGAAGCGCCGTCACGTCCGCGGTGATCAGACCGAGATCCTCCGCGACGATCGGCAGCGTGCCTCGCTCGGCGCGCAGTTGCTCGAGCAGCGCTCGCCCCGGCGTGGGGCACCACCGGCCGCCGCGCGCATCCGCAGCGCCCGCCGGCACGGCCCAATGCGCAGCGAAGGCGCGAAAGTGATCGACGCGCAGCACATCGAGCCGCTCGAGCTGCACCCCGAGGCGCGCGCGCCAAAATGCAAACCCATCGCGCTGCATCACATCCCAGTCGTAGAGCGGATTGCCCCAGACCTGACCGAGCGCGGAGAAGTAATCCGGCGGCACCCCGGCGACGGCCGCCGGACGGCCGTCGGGGGCCAATTGGAACTGCCCCGGGTGCGCCCAGGTCTCGGCCGACATCGGCCCGACGTAAAACGGCAGATCGCCAAACAGACGCACGCCACGTGCGTGCGCATAGCGGCGCAGCCGGCTCCACTGCGCGAAGAACTCGCGCTGCTCGGCGCCGATCCGCTCCAGCGCCCCGATGCACTCGCGCCGGATGCGCTCGAGCGCGCCGGCCTCCCGGGCGCGCAGCGGCTCCGGCCATTCCCACCACGGCAGCCCCGGGCAGCGCGCGCTGATCGCCTCGAACAGCGCGTAATCTTCTAACCAGGACTGCGTCGCCATGGCGAACGCCGCCCGTTCCGTCTCATCGGCCGGCGGCTCGGCCGGATCGAGCAGCGCCGGATTACCGGCGAAATCCGAACGGGCGAAATACGGCGAGCGGTCCGCCCCGGTGGGCGCCACCGGGAGAAACTGCCAAACGCTGAAGCCTGCCGCCGCCAGCCAGTCGACGAAGGCCCGCCCACCGCGTCCGAGCGGCGCTTCGAGCGAGGCGAGATGAAGCAGCACCCCGGCACGGCGGCGGTCGAACACGGGCAGCGGCGACGTATCCAGGCGATGACTCCGGTGCGCTTTCCTAGCGCTGTGGCAACTCGAGGTCGGCGAACAACGCGGCAGTCTCCTCGGTGTTCGCCGCGCGGTGGGCCCGGTCGACCAGGCGACGATCCAGGTGAGGGGCGAGCAGTTGCGCGAAATCGTACATGAACTTACGCAGCAGCGTGCCGCGCCGAAATCCGATCCAGGTGGTGTGCGAGGGGAGCAGATGCGAGGCATCGAGCACCGCCAGATCCGCGGTGTCCTCGGCCACGGCCATCGGCGCCACGATCCCCACCCCGAGGCCGAGCCGCACGTACGTGACGATGACGTCGGCATCCTGCGCGGTGATGACCACGTTGGGCGTCAGTCCCGCCTTGGCGAACGCGTCATTGAGCGAGGACGCGCCGGTGAAACTGAAGGTGTAGGTGATGATCGGATGTTTGGCGAGCGCCTGGTAGGTCAGCCGCTCGCTGCGCGCCAGCGGGTGCGCGCGCGGCACGATCACCACCCGGCTCCAGCGGTAGCAGGGCAGCACCGTCAGCCCGGCGAAGCGCTGCTCGGACCCGGTGGCGATCGCGCAGTCGATGCGGTCCTGCGCGACCATGGCGGCGATCTGCTCCGAGGTGCCCTGGTGCAGGTTCAGCCGCACGTTCGGGTACCGGTCGCGGAACTCCCGGATCACCGCCGGCAGCACGTAGCGGGCTTGGGTGTGGGTGGTGCCGATCGACAAACTGCCGCGCCCCTCGTCACGCAGCTCCGTCGAGAGCCCACGGATACTCTGCACTTCCTGCAGCACCCGCAGCGCCCGGTCGATCACCTGCTGCCCGGCCGGGGTAATGCGGGTCAATGTGCGGCCCTCGCGCACGAAGATCTGAAACCCGAGCTCGTCCTCGAGCAGTTTGATCTGCTTGCTCACCCCGGGCTGGGACGTATGCAGCTTCTGGGCCGCCGCGGTGATGTTCAGTCCGCTTTGGGCGATCGCCGCCAGGTAGCGCAGTTGGTGCAGTTTCATGCCTCGAAGCGTAGCGCAACGCCCCGGAGGCATCCATAACCGCCGCGCAGCGCCTCAGAAGCAATCATTCGTTTAGGGCCGCCGGCCCCCTGGCTATAGTGCCGCCACGATGGGTGAGCTGCCAAACCGCATTGAACAGAAGGCCGAGGCCGTACGCTCTGCGCTCGCCGCAGCGGTGCGCAGGCACGGACGGGTCATCTACGCCAACAGTCTCGGGGCCGAGGCGATGGTGCTCACCGACATCATTTGGAGGCACGTGCCGGAGATCGAGATCTTCAGCATCGACACCGGCCGGCTGCACCAGGAAACCTACGATCTGATCGAGAAACTGCAGTGGCGCTATGGGCGCACGCTGCGCCTGGTGCACCCGCACGCCGAGGCGCTCGAGCGCTTCACCGCCGAACGGGGCGTCAATGGGTTCTACCACAGCCTCGAGGCGCGCCTCTCGTGCTGCGAGGTACGCAAGGTCGAGCCGTTCAAGCGCGCCATCGCAGGGTACGGCGCGTGGGTCACCGGAGTGCGCCGCGAACAGTCCTCGGCCCGCGCCCTGGCCCAACCGCTCGAGTGGGACACGCAGTACGGTCTGTACAAAGTCAGTCCGCTGCTCGAGTGGAGCGAGGCGCAGATCTGGCAGTACATCCGCGAGCGCAAGCTGCCGTACAACGTGCTGCATGATCGACAGTTTCCGAGCATCGGCTGCGCCCCGTGCACACGGGCCATCCAGCCCGGGGAGAATCACCGCGCGGGGCGCTGGTGGTGGGAGCAGTCGGAGTCGCGCGAGTGCGGCCTGCATCCGCGGGCGCGCCCCGCGGCGGCCGAAGCCTGACTCGCGCCCTGCGCCCATGGATCATCTGCCGATCTTCCTGCAGCTGCGCGAGGTGCCCGTGCTCGTCGTCGGCGGCGGGCGCATCGCGCAGCGCAAAATCGAACTGCTGCTGCGGGTCGGGGCACGCATCACGGTCGTCGCGCCGCAGCTCACCGCCGAGCTCGCACAGCGGGCCGCCCGCGGAGAACTTGAGCACCTCGAGGCTCAGTTCGCCAGCGGACACCTCGAGGGCATGCGCCTGGTCATCGCGGCGACCAACCTCAGACCCCTCAATACCCTGGTCTCGCAGGCCGCGCGCGCCCGCTTCCTGCCCATCAACGTCGTCGATGATCCTGAGCTCTCGACGTTCTATTTCCCGGCGATCGTCGACCGCTCGCCGCTCATCGTGGCGATCGGCTCCGGCGGACGGGCCCCGGTGCTCGCGCGCTGGGTGCGCGAGCAGATCGAAGCGCTGCTGCCCGGTGCCCTAGGCACCCTGGCACGGTTCATGGGCGCTCGGCGCGAAGCGGTGCGCCAGGCGCTTGCACCGGCGGCCCGCCGTCCGTTCTGGGAGCGGGTTGCGCACGGTCCTACCGGTGCTCGGGTCCTCGCCGGCGATCGAGCCGGCGCCGAGCGCGCGTACGCACGCGAACTGCGCACGGCGCAGCTGACCGCCTCGAGCGCAACCGGCGCGCAACGCCTCGGCGAGGTGTATCTGATCGGCGCCGGCCCCGGTGATGCTGACCTGCTCACGCTGCGTGCACTGCAACTGCTGCAGCAGGCCGACGTCATTCTCTATGACCGTCTCGTGCCCGCCGCCGTACTCGAGCGCTCGCGCCGCGACGCTGAGCGGGTGTTCGTCGGCAAGCACTCCGGTGGATCGAGAGAGGAGACCACCCCGCAGGCGCGGATCCACGAATTGATGGTGCATTACGCGCGCCAGGGACTGCGCGTCGCTCGGCTCAAGGGCGGCGATCCGTTCGTGTTCGGCCGCGGTGGCGAGGAAGCCGAGTGCCTCGCCCGTCACGGCATCCCCTTCGTGATCGTGCCTGGCATCACCGCGGCACTCGGGGCGGCCGCGTCCGCCGGCATCCCACTCACTCATCGCGACGTGTCGCAGAGCGTCACGTTCGTCACCGGCCATTCGCTCAAGGACGATGCGCTCGACTGGAGCGCCCTCGCCCGCGCTCACCAGACGGTGGTGTTCTATATGGGCGTGGCTCACCTGGCGCGCATCTGCGCGCAGCTGACGGCCGCCGGCGCCCGCGAGAGCCTGCCGGTGGCGCTCATCGAGCACGCGACGCTCCCCGGCCAGCGCGTCCTGCGCGCCACTCTGGCGAGTATTGCAGCGCTCGCCGAGCGGGCCGGCATCGGCGCACCGGCGTTGCTCATCGTGGGTGAGGTGGCCGCGCTTGCGCAACTCGGCGGGGCGAGCGAGAGTGCGGAAGGACCCGTGGCCGCGACTGGCGCGGCGCTTCGTCCCCTGGAGAGCGTGCATGACTGATGAATCGGGGTTCGTCGGTGCGGTCGGTCAGACCCGCCTGATCCGCCTGCGCCGCGTGAGCGAGGAGACCGGCTGCCAGATCCTCGGCAAGGCCGAATTCACCAACCCGGGCGGCTCGGTCAAGGATCGCGCCGCCCGCGCCATCGTGCTCGCAGCTGAGCGCAGCGGCGCGCTGCGGCCGGGCGGAACGGTGGTCGAGGGCACGGCGGGCAACACCGGCATCGGACTGGCGCACATGTGCAACGCGCGCGGCTACCGCTGCGTGATCGTGATGCCGGATAACCAATCGCCGGAGAAATACGCCCTGCTCGAGGCGCTCGGTGCCGAGGTGCACAAAGTCCCGGTGGTGCCCTACAGCCACCCGAACCAATACCAGAAGGTCGCCGGCCGGCTCGCCGCGCAGTTGCCCAATGCGATCTGGGCCAACCAGTTCGACAACACCGTCAATCGCCAGGCGCACATCGACACGACGGGGCCTGAGATCTGGGAGCAGACCGGCGGGCGCATCGATGCGTTCACCTGTGCAGCGGGCACCGGCGGAACCTTTGCGGGCGTCTCGCACGCGCTGAAGGCGAAGCGCACCAGCGTGCGCTGCGTGCTCGCCGATCCGCCCGGCAGCAGCCTGTATGAATACGTACGCAACGGCACGCTGAAGGCCACCGGTTCCGGCTCGATCACCGAGGGCATCGGGATCGGTCGCGTCACGGCCAACCTGCAGGATGCGCCCATCGACGGCGCGGTGCATATCGAGGACGCCGAGACGGTCCGTCAGGTCTACCAGCTGCTCTACGCGGAGGGCTTATTCCTCGGCAGCACCAGCGGCATCAACGTGGCTGCCGCCGTTGCCGTGGCGCGCGATCTCGGCCCCGGCCACACGGTGGTCACGATGTTGTGCGACGGGGGCGCGAAATATCAGTCGCGTCTGTTCAATCGCGCATGGCTCGGGCAGAAGGGCCTCGCCGCAGCGGCGAGCGTCGGGCGCGGCGGGGAGCCTGTCGACCTGCGCGCCGTGATGAACGGCTGAGCCCTTACCCGGCCGCGCGCGCCATCATGAATCTCCCGGTTCAGAGTCCCGCCCTGACCGCTCATCGGGCTGTTCCTGACAGCACTCGAGCGGTCTTGGCCCTGGCG
>JBMFWZ010000007.1:0-58274 GCA_049964755.1 Steroidobacteraceae bacterium
GACGCTGCCGCCGGCGGCGATCGCTCGATAGAAGGCCGGCTCGATCACCTGGAGGCGTAGCGGCGGGGCGAGCGCGTCGTGCGCCCCGAGCGTGATCGTGCCGTAGGCGTCCTCGACCTGCAGCCGTCCGGCGCGCAGCTCGGCCAACCGCGCGAGCAGCTGTCCGCGCAGCAGCCGCTCGAGGAGCGTTGGGTGCGGACGGTTGAGGGTTGCGACGGCCGTAGTCATGCGGTACCTCGTAAACGTCGTGATTGATCCGGGTGGTCGTAGACGGGTGTGCGCTTCAGCCACAGCCGCAACGCCTGCCAGTAGATCGCACCGACCACCTGGGTACCCATCAACGGGTAGCGCCACAGCACGCGCGCCAGTGAGGCGCCCGTGAGTGCTCGGCGCTGCAGATTCAGGTGGGCCTCGAACTCCACACGCTCCCCGTCGCTGACGGACATATGCACTCGCAGGCGCTCGGCCGGCGCGCTGAAGCGCCAGCGATAGTCGCGCTTGAGCGGCAGGAAGGGGGAGACGTGGAAGGTCTTGGCGAAATCCCATTGCCACAGCGGTCCGCGTCGCTCGGCCTGCGAGAGCGCGAGCACGTAGGCGTGCCGTTCGTTCCACGGAGTGTTGGTGATCTCGGCGATGACGGCCTGCAGTGCGCCCGCGGTGTCATGGCAGTAATAAAAGCTGACCGGATTGAAGACGTACCCGGCGTAGCGCAGGTGAGTCAGCAGCCGTACCGGGCCGAGCGGCCGCACGCCGGTGTGTCGCTCGACGAGGCCGCGGGCGGCCTCGGCCAGCGGGAGGGCCTCGAGTTGCAGGTAGTCGCTGCGGCGGAATTCGGCCACGTTGCGCCGATCGCACGACCACAGCCATCGGCCGGCGAACACGCTGTCGAGCTCATCGAGATCCAGGCACAGCTGCGCGATGCGATAGCTGAACGCGTGGCGACGCGGCGCCAGACGCCAGTGGTGCACCACGCCCTCGTACACAGCGCTCGAGAACGGCGGTGCGCTGTTCATGCGGCCGCCTTGCGGACCAGCCCCTGCATGCTGCATCCCTCGAGCGCTTCGGCCACGTCAACCGCGCTGCGCATGCCGTCCTCGTGAAAGCCCCAGCCCCAATAGGCACCGGCGAACCAGGTGCGCCGCACCCCTTGAATCTCCGTGCGGCGGCGCTGCGCGGCGAGCGCCTCGTGGGTGTGCACCGGGTGCGCATAGCGCATCGTGCGCAGCACGCGGGCCGGATCGATTGCGGTGCTGCGATTGAGCGTCACAATGAACGTCTCTGGCGCATCGATGTTCTGCAGCAGGTTCATGCAGTAGCTCACCGTGCACGGCGCCCCGGGCTCACCGGGCACGTACGCATTCCACGCGGCCCAGGCCTTGCGATTGCGCGGTAAGAGCGCCGCGTCGGTGTGCAGCACCGCTTCGTTCACCTGGTAGCGGATTGCCCCGAGTACCGAGCGTTCCGCCTCGCTTGCGTCCGTCAGCAGGGCCAGGGCCTGGTCGCTGTGACAGGCCAGGATCACCTGCTCGAAGGTCTCGGTGCCCGCGGCGTGCGCGATGCTGACCGCGTGCGCCTCGCGGCGCACCGCATGCACCGGGCAGCCGAGGCGCTCGCGTACGCTCCAGCGCGACCTCAGCGCCTGCACGTAGCGGGCCGAACCGCCGCGCACGACGCGCCACTCGGGCCGTCCGCTCACCGCGAGCATCTGGTGATTGGCCATGAAACTCACCAGATAGCGGGCCGGGAAGGAGAGGATCTGCTCAGGCGGGGAGGACCACAATGCCGAGGCCATCGGCACCAGATGCTCGTCCCGAAATGCCGCACCGTAGCGGCCCGCGGCGAGATACTCCCCGAGGGTCGGTCCGAGGGCCTGCTCGTTGAGCAGTGCGGGGGCCTCCCGGTAGAAGCGCAGCAGGTCATGGATCATGCCGAGGAAGCGGCGGGAGAGGAGATTGCGGCGTTGGCAAAAGAGCGTATCGAGGCTCGTTGCGTTGTATTCCAGGCCGCTCGCGCCGTGGTGCACCGAGAAGCTCATGGTCGTCGGTTGCGAGTCGACCCCGAGGGCATCGAGCAGCGCGGTGAACAGCGGGTAGTTCCGGGGGCTGAAGACGATGAAGCCGGAGTCCACCGCATAGTCGTGCCCCGCCAGCTGCACCGCATGGGTGTGCGTATGACCGCCGAAGTAATCGTTGGCCTCGAACAACGTCACCTCATGGCGCTGCGCGAGCAGCCAGCTCGCCGCCAGACCCGAGATGCCCGAACCGATGACCGCGATGCGCATGGTCTTACCGTTCGAGCGCTTCGAGCACGCGCGGGGGCAGCGGCTTCAATCCGCGGATCAGTCCGAGCGCGGCAAGCAGTCGCAGCCCGTACCAGGTCAGATCGATCTCCCACCAGCGAAATCCCTGGCGGGCGGTGCCCGGGAAGCGGTGGTGATTGTTGTGCCAGCCCTCCCCGAACGTCAGCAGCGCGAGCAGGAAGTTGTTGCGACTGTCGTCATGGGTCTCGAAGCGGCGGGTGCCCCAGCCGTGCGCCAGGGAGTTGATGGTCACCGTCGCATGAAAGAGCGCCACGGTGGAGATGCAAAAGCCCCACACGAGCAGCTGCGGCCCGTCCGTGCCGAGCTGTGGGGCGAGGCGCTGCAGCAGCGCTCCGAGGCCGTAGAGCGCCGCGGCGAGCGTCACCGGGACGGCGATGTCGTAGCGGTCGAGCCAGCGCAGCTCAGGGTACTGAGCGAGGTCCGCGACCCGCTTCAGGTCGGTACGGAACGCCCGGCGCGTGAGGAACCAGCCCATGTGGCTCCAGAGCCAGCCATGCACCCGCGGGGAGTGCGGATCGAGCGGCGTGTCGGCGTCACGATGGTGATTGCGGTGGTGCGCCGCCCACCACAGGGGCCCGCGCTGCACGCAGGCGGCGCCGATCACGGCAAACAGCATCAGCACCGCACGGGAGGCGCGAAAGGTGCGGTGCGAGAAGCCCCGGTGGTAGAAGCCGGTGATGGCGAACATGCGCACCGCGTACAGCACCGCGGCCGTGGTGAGTGCGACCCCGGAGACCCCGGTCCAGAACGCCGCGAGGCACCCCAGATGCAGCGCGATGAACGGTGAGGCCCGCAGCCAATCGATGCGGTCGGCGGTGGCTGGGTCGAGCGGCCGGTCGCCCTCCTCGGTATCGAACCATTGCCGCAGCGTCCGGTGCAGTGGCCGGCGTTTCGCGCCGGGTCGGGCGGGCACGGGGATCGGAGAGACGCTCATCGCAGGGCACCATCTGTGATTGTGATGATCTATACGGATCGGGAGCGGATTTGGATGCACGCGCGGCTCCCCCGTGACGGGGCGGCCCCGACGGCAGGCTCAGGCGGGGCGCTGCGGGGTCGTGCGGATGAGCTGGGCGGTCGCCGGGACGATGCCGGCCGGAGCTGCGCCTATCTGGCCGACGGCCACCACCGGGCCGGTGGGCTGTCCGGTGGGCGATCCGCCCCGCGGCTCGATGGATACCGCCAAGTGCGCGCTCGGACCAAGGCGGGCCACGAGGTTCGCGCTCAGCGCGAGCGTGATCGGCGCGTGAGTCGAGATCAGGCCGACGGCGATGGGCCGTCCCCCGGCCGGGATCAGCCACAGTTCGGGCGCGCGGTCCGGTTGAAACGTCTGCGGGGCCGCCGGTACGACGACCATGCGGGCCTGGCGGATGTCCATGGTCGCCGTCCAGCCGACCTGGCCGTCGTGCTCCGTCATTGTTGCGGCCATGAACGGGATCGGTGGGGCGGCCGGTCGGTGCACCCAAATGAAGACGAGGGCGGCGCAGGCGCCGGCGAGCAGCGTGCCGCTGCCGAGGGTCAGCCAGTGCCACAGGCGCAGATTGTCCCAGAGGGGGCCGGGGCTGCCGGCGGAGTCGAAGTCGAGCGCCGCGCGGATGCGCAGCCAGAGTCGCTCCGGTGGGGCTTGCGGGGCCACCTGCTCGGCGAGCGGCAGCAGCCGCTCACGCCACTGCGCCTCGGCGGCCGCAGCGGCACTGTTCGCGGCGAGTTCCTGCTCCACCACGGCGCGCTCATCGGCCTCCAGCACGCCGAGTACGTACTCGGCATAGCGCAGATCGTCGGCGGAGTCGTCAGCCGGGGTATTCATGTCTCGAGGCAGGTGCGTAGTTGCATCAGGGCGCGGCGGATCCAGCTCTTCAGGGTGGCCAGTGGCACCTGGGTGCGCACTGCCAGCTCCTTATACGTAGCGCCGGTGAAAAAGGCTTCACGGACCGAGCGGCTGTATTTGGCGTCGAGCTGGCCGAGGCAGCGCTCGAGGCGCGCATAGTCCTCGCTGGCCTCGGCATGGGCGGCAGGACCCGGCGTCTGGTCGGGCAGATGCTCGAGGTCGATTGCCTCGGCGCGGGTGGTCTCGTGGCGCTGGCGCAGCCGATCAATGATCCGGTTGCGCACCAACGTCGTCAGCCAGGTATTGGCGCTCGAGAGGGTCGGGTTGTAAGCCTCGGCGCGGCGCCACACGGTGATGAACGCCTCCTGCAGCACCTCCTCCGCCTCTCCTCGGTCGCGCATCATGCGCACGCACAGACCGAAAAGTCGCGACGACGTCCGCTGGTACAGCCGCTCGAACGCCGCGCGATCGCGCATCGCGGTGCGGGCCAGAAGCTGCTCGAGCGTCTCGGTGTCGGTGGGCGTGTCGTTCATCAGCTGACCGCGCTGCGGCGCCTGCTGTGTGGGTCGGGCTGCGGGCCGACTCTTGCTCCGCCGGATTGTAGGTGACACCCGGACGGGCTCGATTGTTACGGATTGTCCGGCCGCATTCAAGCGGATGACTGCAGGCGCGGCGGACGCGTTGCGCCGCTGAGTGCCCCCCGACGCGCGACGGCGCCTATACGCATTTTACGCAATGCCGCTGGGTGGGGCTACTCATCATCGTCCTGTGGGATCAGGTCTATACTCTCGCGCGCATGAACCCGACGGACTCGAAGCGGCGCCCGGAGAGACCATCGGTCGGCAAACGCACCCGCCGTACCGCGCGTGCCTCAGGCCGCCAGCGCGGATCTGCCGCCGATACGCGATCTGCCTGTGGATCGGCCCGGAGCGTGGTGTGCCCGGCCCAAATCGCCCGCCGCCTTACGGACACGGCCCGTCTTTGCGGCCCTGCCGGCCACGCTGCGGGTCGAGAGGTCCGCGAGCACGCTGAGCAGCCAACCGGCCCCTGCTCGCTGAGGTGCGTGCGTCTCTCCGCGATCGACCGATTGGACACCGCACGTGCACACGGACCGTTTGGCCAGTCCGCCCCCCGATGGAATGCCTCAGAGGAGTTGCGCCCATGATTAACGGCACGGTTGTCGATCTTTCCCGCGTGCAGTTTGCGGCCACCGCGCTGTATCACTTCCTGTTCGTGCCGCTCACTCTCGGGCTGAGCTTTCTGCTCGTCGCGATGGAGACCGTCTACGTCACCACCGGCAAGGTGATTTACAAGCAGATGGCGATGTTCTGGAGCCGGCTGTTCATGATCAACTTCGCGCTCGGCGTCGCCACGGGTCTGACGATGGAATTCGAGTTCGGGACCAACTGGTCGTTTTATTCGAGCTTTGTCGGCGACATCTTCGGCGCGCCGCTCGCCATCGAGGGCTTGATGGCGTTCTTCATGGAATCGACCTTCGTCGGCTTGATGGTCTTCGGCTGGGATCGTCTGCGCAAGGGGCAGCATCTGGCCGTCACCTGGCTGGTTGCGCTCGGCTCGAATCTCTCGGCGCTGTGGATCCTCGTCGCCAATGGCTTCATGCAGGACCCCAAGGGCGCAACGTTCGATCCGGTCACGATGCGCATGCATCTGACCAGCTTCCAGCAATTGATCTTCAGCCCCGATGCACAGTCGAAGTTCGTGCACACCAGCATCGCCGGCTACGTGACCGGTGCGATCTTCGTCGCCGGCATCAGCGCGTTCTACATGCTGCGCAACCGACATATGGACATCGCCAAGCGCTCCTTCCGCATCGCGGTGTTGTTCGGCGTGCTGGCCACGGTTGGTGTGATCACGCTCGGTGACGCGCTCGGATTCGTCGACGCGCAGGCGCAACCAACCAAGCTCGCGGCGATGGAGGGGTTGTGGAAGTCGACTCCGGCGCCCATGCCATTCAACCTGATCGCGTTCCCGGAACAGGCCGAGCAGAGGGATGTGGCGGCGGTGCGGGTCCCGGCGCTGCTGTCCTTGCTGGTCACGCACTCGTTCAGCGGCACGGTGCCCGGAATCGACACGCTCGAGCAGCAGGCGGCGGCGAAGATCCAAAACGGCATCCCCGCGGTCGAGGCGCTGAAGGCGCTCGCGCGCGATCCGCAGAACTCCGCGGCGATGGCGCAGTTCAAAGCGCACCGGGCGGATCTCGGGTACGGATTTCTGGTGCAGCGCTATGCGCCGCACCTCAGCAAGGTGACCCCTGCCCAGATCGAACGGGCCGCGAAGGACTCCATCCCTCCGGTGGCCGCGGTGTTCTGGTCGTTCCGGTTCATGGTGGGACTGGGTCTGCTGATGATGGCGTTCTTCGTCCTGGCGACACTCTATTCGTTGCGCAACAAGATTCAGAAGAAGACATGGATCCTCAAAGTCGCCGTATGGATGATTCCGGTTCCCTTCCTCGCCAATGAAGCCGGGTGGCTGGTGGCCGAACTCGGCCGCCAGCCCTGGACCGTGTACGGAGTGCTGCCGACCTGGATGAGCGCCTCGACACACAGTGTCGGCTACATGGTGTTCTCGCTGATCGGCTTCGTGACGTTGTATTCGATTTTCATCGGCATCGAGATGTATCTGATGATCCGGGCGATCCGGATCGGACCGAGCGAGCACGGCGGAGGCGGCGGCGCATCGGCGCCGGGGCATCCGATGCTTGCGCCGCGGCCGGTGCCAGCCTCGCCATACGGCGGCAAGGTGGAGGGTTGACCCATGGATACATTTGCAATCACGCAGATCATCTGGTGGCTACTGCTCGGGGTGCTGCTGATCGGGCTGGCCGTCATGGTCGGCATGGACATGGGCGTCGGCACGATCCTGCGCTACGTTGGCCGAACGGATGCTGAGCGGCGCGTTGCGCTGAACATCATCGGGCCGCACTGGGACGGGAACCAGGTGTGGTTCATCCTCGGCGGCGGCGCGATCTTCGCGGCATTTCCGCTGATCTACGCCACGGCATTTTCCGGGTTCTACGTGGTGATGCTGCTGTTGCTGTGGACCATGATCCTGCGGCCAATCGGCTTCGAATACCGCAGCCGGATCGAACATCCCGCCTGGCGCAACGCCTGGGACTGGGTGCTGCTGGTGAGCGGCGCGGTGCCCATGACCGTGTTCGGCGCGGCATTCGGTAACCTGTTCCATGGTGTGCCGTATCATTTCAACTGGGACATGACGTCCTTTTACACTGGCAGCTTTCTCGGGCTGCTCAACCCGTTCGCCCTCATGACCGGGGTGCTCTCGCTGTCGTTGTCGGTGATGATGGGGGCGCTGACGATCATGAACGGGAGCGAAGGACAGATGTTCCAGCGCGCCCGCGGCCTGGTGCAGGTGGCCGGGGCGGTGGCGCTGGCGCTGTTCGCACTAGGGGGCATCTGGGTGCACGCGCTGCCGGGTTATCAGTTGGTCAGCAGTGCGGGCGAGGGCGTGCTGCAGACGCCGCTGCAGCAGACTGTGACGCTCGCCTCCGGCGCGTGGTTGCACAACTTTGCGCTCGAGCCGCTTCTCTGGCTCGTGCCCCTGGTCGGCTTCGCCGGCGTGCTCGGCGCAGTCCTCGCCGCGCGGGCGGCTCGCTCGCATCTGGGCTGGTGGTTCGGTGCGCTCGGCTGGGTCGGTGTGATCGGCACGGCGGGCGCTGCTCTGTTCCCGTTCATGCTGCCCTCGAGCACCAATCCTTCGATGAGCCTCACGCTGTGGAATGCCAGTTCCAGCAAGCTGACGCTGTTGTGGATGATCGGCTTCACCGCCGTCTTCGTGCCGCTCATAGTGTGGTACACCAGCTGGGCGTTCTGGGTGATGCGCGGCAAGGTCACGCCGGAATCACTCATGGGCAACGACCACGCTTACTGAGGGCACGACGATGCGCAGCTTCCTCTACTTCGTTCTCTTCCTGGTCATTGCCATCCTGGTCACCGTGCTCACCGCCATCCTCGGCGACGAGGGCGCCTGGTACTTCGCCTGGCTGATCGGCACGACGATGATCGTGCTGGTCAGCGCCGCCGGCGGGGCGATGCTCGATGCGTACGAGGAGTACGCCGCGCAGAGGCCGCCGCCGGCAGAGCCGCGCCACGGCGGAGCGGGCGGCGCTGGGTGAACTCTCCCGGGGCGGCTGACTCGCCGCCCACCGCTCGCCGCGCCGCCGAGTGGCTGCGCCGGGAGGCGCGCGTCATCCGCGGACCGCTGCTGCGCACGGCGCTGTTCACCGCGCTGCTCGCGCTGGCCCTGGTCGCGCAGGCGTGGGTGTTGGCGGGCATTCTCGCCGCAGGCGTGATCTGGCGCGATCCTATCGCGCAGCTCTGGCCGCTGTGGCTGGCGTTGCTGGTCCTGGCGCTGCTGCGCTTCGCGCTGAATATCCTCGCGCGCCGCAGCGCAGTGCACGGGGCGCAGCAGCTTGCCGGGGCGCTGCGCGCCCGGCTGCTGCGCGGGGCTCAGGCGCTCGGCCCGCTTGGCCTGCGTAGCCACGCCAGTGGCGATTTGATCACACGCCTCGTCGATGGAATCGAGGCGGTGCTGGTGTACTTCGCGCGTTACCTGCCGCAGGCCGGTGCCGCTGTGTTGGTGCCGCTGCTGCTCGCAGTGTTCGTATTTCCGGCCGACTGGCTCTCGGGTCTGATCCTGGTTCTCACCGCGCCGCTCATTCCCTTGTTCATGGTGTTGGTGGGGCGCGCGGCTGCCCGGGCGAGCGAGCAACGCCACGCGCAGTTGCAGCGGCTCGGCGCGGCGTTCGTCGATGCGCTCGCAGGGCTGGTGACGCTGCGACAGCTCGGCGCGGGGGAGCGTTTCGCGGTGCGTGTGCAGAGCGAGAGCGAGGCGTACGGCACGCTCAGCCTGCAGGTTCTGCGCATCGCCTTTTTGTCCTCCCTGGTACTCGAATTCTTCGCCATGGTCAGCATCGCCATCGTCGCGGTGTTGATCGGATTTCGGCTGCTGTGGGGCGAGCTCGCGCTGCGCGACGGGTTGTTCGTGCTCTTCTTGGCGCCGGAGTTCTACCTGCAGTTGCGCGGCCTCGGCGCGCTGCGTCATACACGCATGGATGCGCTCGCTTCGGCCGAGCAGCTTGCGGGGCTCGAAGCGGACGCCGTGGCCGTCTCGGCGCCATCGGCGGGCACCGCGCCGGTGCGCTGCGGGCACCCGCCGCAGATCCGACTCGAGGGCGTTGCGTACCTGCACCCTGGACGTGGAGCGGGTCTGCACGAATGTTCGTTCACGATCCGGCCCGCACAGCTCACCGCCCTGGTCGGCGCGAGCGGCTCGGGCAAGAGCACGCTGTTGAATCTGTTGCTCGGCTTCGCCGCGCCGGATCGCGGCCGGATCCTGCTCGATGGCGTCGATCTGGCCGGATGTGATCTGGGACAGTGGCGCGAATGCATTGCCTGGGTGCCGCAGAGTACACACGTGTTCGAAGGCACGGTGCGCGAGAACCTGCTGCTCGCGAATCGCGAGGCGGACGCCGCCGCACTGAACCGGGCGCTCGAGGCGAGCGGGCTGGCCGCGGCACTGGCACGTCTGCCGCAGGGCGCGGATACCGAACTCGGGGAGCGCGGCATTGGATTGTCCGGCGGGCAGCTGCAGCGCCTGGCGCTCGCTCGCGCATGGGTACGCGAGCGAGCGACGGTATGGCTGCTCGATGAACCGACGGCGCATCTTGACCGCGACGGGGCGCGCGAGATTCAGGGGGCGATCCGTGCCGCTGCCGGCTCGCGCACGGTGCTGATGGCCGTGCACCGCTTGAGCGCAGCGTGCGCGGCCGACTGGGTCGTCGTGCTCGACGGCGGCCGGGTCGTGGAGCAGGGTCCTCCGGAGCTCTTGCAGCGCACCGGCGGTGCATTCAGCGCGCTGCTGCAGGCGCAGCGCTCATGAGCCGACCGGGTGGGGCAACGCTCAGGCGCCTGCTTGCGGTTCTGTACCCGGAGCGTCGCTGGATGCTCGGTGGGGCAGGCTTGGCGTTGCTCGCGGCCATCGCGGCCGTCGGGCTGATGGCGGTGTCCGGCTGGTTCATCGCCGCCATGGCGCTTGCTGGCGCAGCTGGGCTCGCCATCAATTATTACACGCCCGCGGCCGCGATCCGTCTGTTCGCCATCATGCGCAGCGGCGGGCGCTACGGGGAGCGCCTTGTGACCCACGAGGCGACGCTGCGCGGTCTGTCGCGGGTGCGGGTCTGGCTGTTCCGATGCCTGATTCCTCTGGCGCCGGCACGACTCGCCGCGCTGCGCAGCGCGGAGCTGTTCGCTCGGCTGCGCGCCGATGTCGATGCGCTTGAGCATTTTTATCTGGCGGTGTTGGTGCCCGCCAGCGTGGCGCTGCTCAGCACCGCCGCTGCTCTGCTGTTGTGCCTGGTGCTGTTGCCTGCCGCGGCCGGCGCGCTGCTGCTGGGTGTGCTGCTCGCCGGAGTGCTGGCCCCGCTGTGGGTGCAGCGGCGCGCGGCGCCGGATGCAGAGCGCGCGGTACTCGCCGGCGCGGCGCTGCGGGGGTTGCTGCTCGATGCGTTGCGCGGGCAGAGCGAATTGCTTGCCTGGGGCGGCGTGGCGGCGCACAGCCGCCGGATCGAAGCGACGGCGGCGGGCCTTGACGCCCGCCGCACCCGCGTGGAGCACTTAGAGGCGCTCGGCGGGGCGCTGGTCGGGTTGTGTGCGCAGCTGACGTTGCTCGCGGTGCTGCTCGCGGCGCTGAGGGCGGTGCACGGTGGTCGGCTTTCCCCACCGCTGCTGGTGCTGCTGACGCTGCTGGTCCTCTCGTCCTTTGAAATCATCGGGCCGCTCACCGAATCACTCGCCCGCTGGGCATCGACGCGGACTTCGGCCGAGCGCGTGTTTGCGCTCGCCGACACGCCGCCGCCGTTTAACGAACCACGCGAGCCCGAGTCGATTTCGTCGCGTCCCGCAATCGTCTTCGAGGGGGTCGGACTGCGCTACGGGCGGGAGGGGCCCTGGGCGCTGCAGGACGTCGACCTGAGGCTCTCGCCGGGCACCCGAGTGGCGTTGGTCGGTCCGTCGGGCGCGGGCAAGAGTTCATTGATCGCAGCGCTATTGAAATTCCAACCCGTGCAGACGGGACGGGTATTGTTCGGCGATCGGCCCCTCGCCGCGCTCGACGGCGATGCGCTCAGGCGGCGCATCGCGGTGATCGCGCAGCAGACGGTTCTGTTCAATCAATCGCTGCTCGATAACCTGCTGCTCGCCGCACCCGAGGCGAGCGCCGAGCAGATCGAGCGCGCCGTGAGACTGGCGCAGTTGGATTCGTTCGTCGCATCACTGCCGCAGGGCTATGACACCGTGCTTGGCGAGGGCGCCGCTCTGGTCTCCGGGGGCGAGGCGCGACGCATCTCGATCGCCCGGGCGCTGCTGCAGGACGCGCCGGTGCTCGTGCTCGATGAACCGACGGAAGGCTTAGATGCGCACACGGCGCACGGTCTGTATGCGGCGCTCTCGAGCGCTGCGTGCGAGCGCACGGTGCTGCTGATCACGCACCGCTTGAGTGGGCTGGCGCAACTGGTCGATGAGGTGGTGATCTTGGCCGACGGACGAGTCCGCGCGCGGGTCCCGGTGCAGGAGTATCTGGCGAGCGAGCGAGGCTGAGGACCCCTGGAATATGTCGCCTACGGCATTGGCGTCGACAAAATCAAGGAGTAAAGTCACAAAATTCAAAGCTCGCACGCGAAAGCGGCGCCATATGTGGGCTGGGCAATGTGCAGGCCTGAGGCGCCAGGACTGCGTGGCCGATCGTGGAGATAGAGAATGAGAAGAATACAGGGGATGCTCCTGGCGCTGGTGGTGCTGGTGACCGGACCGGCCATGGCCGCGGGGCTCACGTTCGGGCAGTGGCGCGTGGCGATGACTACCGGGGGCCATTACGCGTATGCCGCGACCGTCAATCGACGCGGTGAGCTGTTCGGGGAATTCTGCGACTACCAGTCGGCCTCGTGCCGCTGGCTGCTCGCGGTGCATACGCCGTGCCAATTCGGAGACGTCTATCCCGTGCTCGCCAATTCCGCGGCGGGCGCCAATCCCATTGCGATCTTCTGCGTCGGGGCCATCGGGGAGCACACGTTTGGTCTGGCGCTGATGAACGGCAAGAAGCTCCAGGCGAGCATCGCCCATGCTCGGCGGGTGGGATTCGCCGTGCCGCTGCAGGACGGGCAATTCGTCTTTTCGCACTTTGCGCTGCAAGGCCGGGTGCAGGCGACGGCCCTGCTCAATCGCTCGTTCTCGGCCGAGATCGAGCGCCGTCGGCAGGCGCCTGTCGCCGAATTGCGACTCTGAGGCGATCTCGGTGCCGCCATCGGCGGCGCCGGCCTTCGGGCTCGGTTCGAATCGGTGCGCTCTCGGAGGCACGACCAGCGCCTGGGACGGCGCGCCGAGGCGAGACGCATGGGACTCAGAAGCGGATAAAATAGTAGGCTCTACCCCTGCGGATACGCATGCTGCGGTCCGGACGTCCGGCTCGGGACGCCCGGTGGCTTTAGCGCCTGCCCCCCGCGAGCACATAGGAGATTGGGAGTCGTGGAGAAGCGCGTGATGTGGCGGCGACTGATTATCGTGCTCGTCGCCATGGCCTTGGTGTTGGGCGGGGTGGCGGCGTGGAACGCCATCAAGGCGCATTTCATTCACCAGTTCATGGTGAAAAACGCCAGTCAGCCTCAAACGGTGAGTACGACGACGGTGCGGTACTCGCTCTGGCAGCCGCACGTGAGCGCCGTGGGCAGTCTGCGCGCCGTGCATGGCGTCGAAGTCACCACACAGCTCGCCGGTATGGTCGAGAACATCGACTTCCGCTCCGGTGAGTCAGTGCGCGCCGGACAGGTGCTCGTACAGCTCAATGCCGCGCCGGACATCGCGCAACTGCACTCGCTGCAGGCTGCCGCGCATTACGCGGCCCTGACCTACCAGCGCGACGTCCTGCAGTACAAGGCACAGGCCATCGGCAAAGCGACCCTGGATGCGGCGACGGCGAACTGGAAGAGCGCCGAAGCGCAGGCCACGTCGCAAGCGGCGCTGGTTGCCGAGAAGACGGTGCGCGCGCCGTTCGCCGGTCGGCTCGGGATCACTACCGTCAATCCGGGCCAATACCTGCAGCCCGGCGCGGCCATCGTGAGCCTGGAGTCGCTCGACCCGATTTACGTGGACTTCAGTCTGCCCCAGAGCGACCTCTCGCGCGTGCATACCGGGGAAATGACGCGTGTGACGACGGATGCGTTTCCCGGCAAGAGCTTCTCCGGGCGGGTTACCTCGATTGATTCGCTGGTCGATCCATCGACGCGCAACTTCACAGTCGAGGCCACGATTGCCAATCCTGGCCGGCTGCTGCGCCCGGGGATGTTCGTGGACACCGCGGTGCAGTCCGGTACCGCGCAGCGCTACCTGACGTTGCCGCAGACCGCCATTGCCTACAACCCGTACGGTGATACGGTGTTCGTGGTGCACAAGGGAACAGGGCCAAAGGCGAGCGATACCGTCGAGCAGGTGTTCGTGACGCTCGGCCCGACTCGAGGCGATCAGATCGCGGTGCTGAAGGGGATCGAGGCTGGGGATCAGGTCGTGACGAGCGGCCAGCTGAAACTGAAGAATGGCTCGCCGGTCACCGTCAACAACCGCGTGCAGCCGCTGAACAACCCGAACCCCTCGCCGCAGGAACATTGAGGCGGCCGGCGTGAAATTCACCGAAATATTCATCCGCCGGCCAGTCCTGTCGGCGGTCGTGAGCCTGCTGATGCTGGTGCTCGGCATCCGCGCGATCTTCTCGCTACCGGTAACGCAGTACC
This sequence comes from Steroidobacteraceae bacterium, assembly GCA_049964755.1. GTDB lineage: Bacteria > Pseudomonadota > Gammaproteobacteria > Steroidobacterales > Steroidobacteraceae > 13-2-20CM-66-19. The sequence continues at coordinate 13,963 of JBMFWZ010000007.1, forward strand.
CGAAGACCCAGAGCGCGGTCATCACGGTCACCACGGATTACTACGGCGCGGATGCGCAGACCGTGGCCGGATTCATCACCCAGCCGCTCGAGGCCGCGATCGCCCAGGCGCAGGGCATCGATTACATGGCCTCCTCCTCGAGCACGGGCAGCTCGGTGATCACCGCGACGCTGCGACTGAACTACAGTGCGAACCGCGCGCTGACCGAAATCAGCGCGCAGGTGAACGCGGTGCGCAATCAGCTGCCGCCGCAATCGCAGCTGCCGGTCATCCAGCTGGCGAAGAACCAGACGACCGACACGATGTACATCGGGTACTTCAGTAGCGTCGTCCCCACCAACGCGCTGACTGATTTCCTGCTGCGCGTCGTTCAACCTCAGCTGAACGCGATTCCAGGCGTGCAGAACGCAGAAGTGCTGGGCGGACGCACGTTCGCGCTGCGCGCGTGGCTCGACCCGAATCGGATGGCCGCGCATGGCGTCACCGCCGCGGACGTCTACCAGGCTCTGGCGGCGAACAATTACCTCTCCGCCGCCGGTGAGACCAAAGGACAGATGGTGAGCATCAAGCTCACCGCCTCGACCGACCCGCACACCCTGCGCGCGTTCCGCGACCTCGTGATCCGCGACCAGAATGGTGCGATCGTGCACCTGAAGGACGTGGCCACTGTGGTGCTCGGGGCACAGAACTATGACTCCGCGGTGCGCTTCAGCGGCCGTCCGGGCGTATTCATCGGCATCAAGTCCGCGCCGAGCGCGAGCGTGTTGACTGTGGCCAAGCGGGTCAAGGCGGCCCTGCCGGTGATTGCCCGGCAATTGCCGAACGGGATCACCCAGAAGGTGGTGTTCGACGGCACGACGTTCATTTATGCCTCGATCGTTGATGTCGTGCGCACGCTCATCGAGACGCTGCTGATCGTCACCGTCGTGATTTTTCTCTTCCTCGGCAGCCCACGCGCCTCGGCAGTTCCGGCGCTGGCGATGCCGTTGTCGATCGTCGGTGCATTCATTTTCATGCTCGCGCTCGGCTATTCGATCAATTTGCTGACGCTGCTTGCGCTGGTGCTGGCGATCGGGCTGGTGGTCGACGATGCCATCATCGTGGTGGAGAACATCGATCGCCACATGAAGGAAGGGAAAACCCCGCTCGATGCGGCCATTCTCGGTGCCCACGAGCTCAACGGTCCAATCATCGCGATGACCGTCGTGCTGGTGGCGGCGTACGCGCCGATCGCCTTCCAGACAGGCCTGACCGGTGCGCTGTTCACCCAGTTTGCCTTTACGCTGGTGGGTGCCGTGATCTGCTCGGCGATCATCGCACTCACTCTCTCCCCGATGATGTGTTCGCGGATCTTTCGCAGCAACCAGGAAGACAACCGCTTCGCGAAGATGCTCGATCGCGCCTTCAATCGGCTGCGCAGCGCGTACCGGCGGGTGCTGTCGAACTGGCTGCGCACCTGGCCGGTGCTCATCGTGCTCGGCATTGTGCTGCTCGGCGGGGTTTTCTATCTGTTCATGACCTCCAAGTCGCAGCTGGCGCCGCAGGAAGACCAGGGCGTGGTGCTGTATCAGCTGATCGGGCCGCCGGATGCGACTCTGCAGCAGATGCAAACCTATACGCAGCAGATCTTCAAAGCCGCCCGGACGCTGCCGGAGTACCGCCAGGCGTTTCAGATGATCGGCTCACCGGCGGTCAGTCAGGGCTTCGGCGGCATTCTGCTCAAACCATGGGATCAGCGCACCCGCAATGCCACGGTGATTCAACAGGTGCTACAGCAGCGTTGGAATCACATCGCCGGGGCGCAGGTCGCGGCGTTCCAGTTCCCCTCGTTGCCCGGCGCGCAAGGACTGCCCGTGCAGTTCGTGATCACCACCGCGCAGCCCATCAGCAACCTGTATGACGTGGCGCAGAAGGTGCTCGACAAGGCGCGAGCCAGTGGACTGTTCTTCTTCGTCGCCTCGGATCTGAAGATCGATCAGCCGCAGGACAAAATCCTCGTCAATCCCTACAAGGTGGCCGATCTTGGACTGACGCAGCAGGACGTGGCTGCGACGCTCGGCGCGGCGCTCGGCGGCGGCTACGTCAACTACTTCGAACTCGCGGGGCGCTCGTATCAGGTCATCCCGCAGGTGCTGCAGCGGTTCCGGCTGAACCCGAGCCAGGTGCTCGATTATCACCTGCGCACGCCGAGCGGAGCGATCGTACAGCTCGGCACCGTGGCGAGTCTCGAGCGCGAGGTCGTGCCGGAGTCGATCAACCACTTCCAGCGCCTGAACTCAGCGACCATTGCGGGCGCGCCCGCCGTTTCGCAGGGGGAGGCATTGGCGTTTCTGCGCAATGCGCTGCGCTCGGTGGCCCCGAGCGGCTTTACGGCGGACTACGCCGGGGAGTCCCGTCAGTTCATGACGGGCACGAACAGCTTCCTGATCACGTTCGGCTTCGCGCTGGTCATCGTGTTCCTCGCGCTTGCGGCGCTGTTTGAGAGTTTCCGCGATCCGGTGGTGATCCTGGTGTCGGTGCCGGCGGCGCTGTTCGGCGCGCTGCTGTTCATCAACATCGGAGTGACGACGCTCAATATCTACACCCAGGTTGGTCTCGTGACGCTGCTTGGCCTGATCAGCAAGCACGGCATTCTGATGGTGCAGTTCGCCAACGACCTGCAGCGTGCCGGGCACAGCAAGTGGCAGGCCATCGAGGAGGCGGCCGAGGTGCGACTGCGACCGATCCTGATGACCACCGCGGCGATGGTCATGGGCGTGCTGCCGATGGTGTTCGCAACCGGTGCCGGCGCGGCGGGACGGCGGGCGATGGGCGTGGTGATTGCCGCGGGTCTGTCGATTGGCACGTTGTTCACGCTGTTCATCGTGCCGGCCGTATATCTGTTGCTGGCGGCGGATCACGAGCGCGAGCGCACTCGCTCAGGCGCTGAGCTGCTCGCCGAATAGGCTCGCTACGCGACGGCGGAGGACTCCGCCGTCGCGCGGAAATTGATCCGCATCAAGCCAGTCGAGGCGCGGCGGTTTAACGTGCGCGCGGATGGCTTATCACGACTTGCGCGCATTTCTCGCGCACCTGCAAGAGCGCGGCGACCTGCGCCGCATTCCCGTGCCGGTCGATCCGGAACTCGAGAGCACATCGTTGTGCCTGCGTGCGCTGCAGCGACAGGGACCGGCGCTGCTCTTCGAGCGGCCGCTCGGCGCGCAGCACGCGTTGCTCGGCAATCTATTCGGGCATGCGCGGCGCATCGAGGCCGCGCTCGGACAGCAGCGGGCCGGCTCTCTGCGCGCGCTCGGGGAGCTGCTGGCGGCGCTGAAGGAGCCGCACTGGCCGGGCAGCGTGCGTGAGGCGCTCTCCAGCTGGCCACAATTTGCTCAGCTCGCGCACGTTGCGCCTCGACGCCAGCCGCGCGCGCCGTTCCAGGAGCACACCTTGGGCGGTGGGCAGATCGACCTGGGGTTGCTGCCGATTCAGCGCTGCTGGCCGCAGGACGCGGGGCGCTTGATCACGCTTGGTCTGGTGGTGACCCGCGGGACGCGCAAGGCGCGCCAGAATGTCGCGATTTACCGCCAGCAGGTCATCGGTCGCGACCGGCTGATCATGCGCTGGTTGGCGCATCGCGGGGGCGCGGGCGACTACGCCGACTGGCAGGCGGACCGGCCGAACGAGCCCTTCCCCGTGCTGATTGCCATCGGCACCGATCCAGCGACGCTGCTCGCCGCAGCCGCACCGATCCCCGATACGCTCTCGGAGTACGAGTTCGCCGGGTTGCTGCGTGGGGAGCGCAGCAACCTGGTGCGCTGCGATTTGACCGGGCTCGACGCGCCGGCGGGCGCCGAGATCGTCCTCGAGGGCTTCATCCATCCGGGTGACACTGCGCTCGAAGGGCCGTTCGGGGATCACACCGGGTACTACAACTCGCAGGCGAGCTTCCCGGTGCTCACGCTTGAACGGATGCACCTGCGCGACGGGGCGATCTATCAGGGCAGTTACATGGGCCGCTCCCCGCACGATGAGCCCTCGGTGATGGCAGTGGCCCTCAATGAGGTGTTCGTCCCGATCCTGCGCCGTGTATTTCCGGAGATCGTCGACTTCTACCTGCCCCCGGAAGCCTGTTCCTATCGCGTTGCGGTGGTCAGCATCCGCAAGCAGTATCCTGGACATGCGCGGCGGATCATGATGGCGGTGTGGTCATATCTGCGCCAGTTCACGTACACGAAGTTCGTCATCATCACCGATGAGGATATCGACGTGCGCAATTGGCAGGAGGTGATCTGGGCGGTCGCAACGCGTGTCGATCCGGCGCGCGATTCGATGCTGATCGACAGGACACCGATCGATTACCTCGATTTCGCCAGTCCGGAAAGCGGACTCGGCTCGAAACTCGGACTCGACGCGACCAACAAGTGGCCCGGGGAGACGACGCGCCAGTGGGGACGCCCAATTCAGCTCGATGCAGCCGTCGAGCGATGCGTGGATCAGCTCTGGCGGGAGTGTATCGGCGGTGACTGAACGCGACGGAATTGAACTGGTCTGCCCGGCGGGCAGTCTGCCTGCGTTGCACGCCGCGATCGACAACGGCGCCGATGCGGTCTATCTCGGCTTTCGCGATGGACTCAATGCGCGCAATTTTCCCGGGCTGAACTTCTCACCCACGGAAGCGGCAAGTGGGGTCGAATACGCGCACCGTCACGGTGCGCGGGTCTTCGTCGCCATCAACGTGTATCCGCGGCCCGCACGGTGGGCGGCAGCGACTGCTGCCGTCGACGCGGCGGTCGACGCCGGTGCGGACGCGCTGATTCTGGCCGATGCGGGCTTGCTCGAGTACGCAGCCGAGCACCATCCGACGCTCGGCCGTCATCTATCGGTGCAGGGTTCGGCGACCAACTGGCGGGCCCTGCAGTTCTACCGAGAACGTTTTGGCATCCGCCGTGCGGTGCTGCCACGCGTGTTGTCCGTCGCGCAGGTGCAGCGTGTCATCGAGCGCAGTGGCATTGAAATCGAAGTGTTCGGCTTCGGCAGCCTGTGCATCATGGTAGAGGGGCGCTGCGCTCTCTCGGCGCACGTGACTGGAGAGTCGCCGAATACGCACGGCGTGTGCTCGCCGGCACACGCCGTGCGCTGGCAGGAGCAGCCGAGTGGTCGTCAGGCGCGGTTGAACGGCGTACTGATCGATGAGTTTGCACCGCACGAAGCGGCGGGCTATCCCACGCTGTGCAAAGGCCGCTTCGAGACGCTCGGCGCGGTGATGCATGCGCTCGAGGAGCCGACCAGCCTCAACGTGTTGCAGATCCTGCCGCAGCTGCTCGGCGCCGGCGTCTGCGCGATCAAAGTCGAGGGTCGCCAGCGAAGTCCGGCGTACGTCGCGCAGGTGACCCGCGCGCTGCGCGCGGCGCTCGATGCCTGTCGGCGCGATCCGGCGGGCTACCGACCACCGGTCGCACCGGCCGCAGCGCTCGCGCGGCTCACCGAAGGTCATGCGCAGACACTGGGGGCCTACAGCAGGCCCTGGCAATGAAGGAATCCACGCGATGAAGCTGTCAGTCGGGCCTCTGTTGTATTACTGGGAGCGCGAGCGGGTTTTTGCGTTCTACCGCATGCTGGCGAGCGCGCCGATCGACTGTGTGTATCTCGGTGAAGTGGTGTGTTCCAAGCGCCGCGCGTTGAAGCACGAGGATTGGGCGGCGATCGGGCGGGATTTGGCCGACGCCGGTAAAGAGGTCATCTTCTCCACCCTCGCGCTGATGGAGGCGGAATCGGAACTTTCGGCGCTCGCGCGACTTGCGGCCGGGAACGTGACGATCGAGGCCAATGACATGGCTGCCGTGCACCTCGCCGACGGCCGTCCGTTCGTCGCCGGGCCGCACCTGAATGTCTACAACGGGCCGACGCTGCGACTGCTCGGAGCGCTCGGGGCACGACGCTGGGTGGCGCCGCTCGAGCTCGATACCGCGGCGATCGCCGATTTGCTCACCGAGCGACCGCAGGAGATGGAGTGCGAAGTGTTTGCCTACGGTCGGATGCCGCTCGCGTTCTCAGCGCGGTGTTTCAGCGCCCGCGTACGCCGGCGCAACAAGGACGAGTGCGATTTCGTCTGCGGCGAGGAACCTGACGGGCTGACCGTCTATACGCGCGAACACCAGCCGCTGTTCGCCCTGAACGGTGTGCAGACCCAGTCCGCTCAGGTGCGCAATCTGCTCACCAGCATCGGTGAGCTGCAGAGCGCCGGTGTGCAGATGCTGCGCATCTCGCCGCACTCGCACGAGGCGGTGCCCTTTACGGAGGTGATTGAGGCATTTGCGCAGGCGGTGCGGGGCGATCAGGCCGTGCAGTGCCCGGCGAGTGCGCTACCGGGCGGCTACTGCAGCGGGCCGATGTTCGAGTCGGGCCGCTGAGCGCTCAACGCGGCGCGCGGTGTCGCCGCAGCGGGCTCAATGTCGGTCGTGGCAGCCGCGCGATCAACGCACGCAGGAGCGGTGCGGCGCCTGGCGGGAGGATCGCTTCGCAGTGGCGCCGCCAGTCCCAGTCGAGTGCATCCAGTGCGTTCTTAATGGCCAGCCCGGTCTCGGTTTCCCCTTCGAGACTCAGCCGACGCTGGAAGAAGAGCGTGTCGGGATCCTCGGTGCCTCTGGCGAGCCGCACGAAGTCCGCGAACCGGCCGCGCACCGTGACGTGCGCCGTCTCGCGTGCCGGTGCGACTTTCAGTCGACCGCCCGCAATGCACAGATTCAGTTGCAGAGGCGCGTCGGTCAGCGCAATCCGCACCCGTTTGCCTTCGAGCGGCGCGAGGGCTGCGCTGAGGTGCTGGCCACGCATCGCGTGGTTGAACACCCGCACGAACAGTTCCCCGAGCGGATCGAATGAGCTGAAGGACGGCGGGCAGCGCGGCAAGAGCGACATCATCCCTCGATCGTAGCGGCCGGTAGCCTCGGCAATTTGATCCGGATCAAGAACTGACATTTCTCAGCCGGCGCCCCGCGCTCGGGCGCTACACTGGCGCGTCGTGAATATTCGCAGCAAAGCAATCGAAATTGGGCAGCAGGCCTGCGTGTCGTGCCGCAATTGCGCACTGAAGCCGCTCTGCCTGCCGGGGCATTTGCCGGTGCAGGAGGCTTGCGCGCTCGAGTCCGTGGTCGAGCGGGGTCGCCAGCTCGCCCCCGGAATGGCATTGGTGCGTGCCGGGGCGACGATGGACGCGTTGCTGGTCGTGCGCAGCGGTTCGGCCAAGCGCTTCAGCCTCACTCTGGAGGGCACTGAACAAGTGCATGGGTTCGTACTGCCCGGAGAGACAGTGGGCCTCGAGGGGTTCGCGACGGGACGCTACGGCTGCGAGGTCAATGCGCTCGAGCCGCTCAGCTACTGCCGCGTGCCGATGCACAAGCTTGAGCAGCTGCTCGAGCGGCTGCCCGGACTGCGTCGGGAGATGCTGCGCCTTCTGGGTCAGGCACTGGAGGACGCGCTGCGGTTGCGCGGAGAGCTGGCCGAGACCGACGCTCGCGGCCGCGTTGCGCGATTTCTCGCCGACCTGTCGGATCGACTGGCGCGGCGCGGCTTTCCGCCCCACGATTTTCACCTGAGCATGAGCCGCGCGGACATTGCGCGCCATCTCGGCCTGACGCTCGAGACCGTCAGTCGTGCCTTCGGCACCTTCAAGCGCCAAGGCTGGCTACGAGTTCGCGCCCGCGATATCAGTGTGCTGCAGCCCGAAGCGCTCGCCGCGCTGGCGGGCGCAGCGCCCTGCGCATAGGGCGCGCTAGGAGCGCGTGACGCCGCAATCCAGGCGCAGCTGGAATGGCCAGAGGTGCGGCAGCTGCGGAGCGTTGTGCGTGCCGGCCTCGATGCAGATCCGGTCGGCGAAACACTGTGCATGATGCAGCAGCCGTCGCACCCGAGCCAACTCCGAGCCCCCCAGATGTTCGATACGCAGAGTCAGACGCGCCGGCGTCTCGCGCATTACGGCAGTGAGTTCCGCGCCGATCCGGCGCAACACCCGACGTGGCATTGCCTGCAGGCGCAGATCGAGCACCAGGGCCGATCCGTCGCTCGCGGCAGACGGCACGATCATTTGCCCCGCATGTGAGCGGCGCAGGAGGCGAGCGAGCCGCGCCAGCCGCGCGGTGGCGGCGGGCGAGTCGCTCGCGGTCGCTGCGGTGAAGTGCCGACGGGCGTAGTCCTGCATGGACAGACCGGTGATCCAGTCGCCGACGACGAGGGGAAACTGCCAGGGCCGCCGCCAGGGAATCGTGCGCATAAAGTGCCACACGCGTCCCGGTCCGCCGGGGAGGATTCCGCGGCGCACGAGCCGCAGCAGGATGGCGAGCCCGGCCGCCGCGGAGTATTCCACGCCCCCGCCGCTGCGGCCGAAAGTGCGGCACTTGTTGCGGATGCGCTGCGCTATGGCTCCATCTGCGAGCAGACGCCGGTGCAATTCGCGGTAGCCGTCGATGAGCTGCTCGCCAGTCATATTCAGCGGCACGACGTTGGTATCGAGCTTGGTGTTGTCGCCACCACTGTCGGTATCACGCAGGCGACCGGCCTTGCGCAGACGCTCATAGAGCGGGGTGCGCGGCATGGCATGCAGCAGACCGATCATGGCCGTCTGGATCCCAGAGCGGACGATGAACTGGTACTGGCGCTCGAAAGTCGCCGGCGTGTCATTGTCGAAACCGACGATGAATCCCGCCAATACTTCGATGCCATGCCGATGGATTCGCTGTACGGCGGCGAGCACGTCGGTGCGCATGTTCTGCACTTTGCGCATCTCGCGCAGGCTCTCCTCGTCCGGAGACTCGATGCCGATGAACGTCCAGCGGAATCCCGCCGCACGCATCAGCTGCATCAGATCGCGGTCCTCGGCGAGGTTCAGTGAAGTCTCGGTCCCGAAGCTGAACGTATAGTCGTGGCGGCGCTGATATTCGATCAGGAAATGCAGCAGCCGCTTGGCCACCGCACGGTTGCCGATCAGGTTGTCGTCGACGAAGAAGATTTTACGCACGCCAAGGGCACGCAACGCGTCAAGCTCGCGGCCGATCTGCTCTGGGTGCTTCTGACGGGGCTTGCGCCCGAACATCACGATGATGTCGCAGAACTCGCACAGAAAGGGGCAGCCTCGCGAGAACTGCACCGTGGCCGTCGTATACCGATCGAGTCGCAGCAGATCGAAGCGTGGTACCGGGGAGTCCTCGAGGTCGATGACCCCTTCCTCGCGGTACAGCGGCCGGGCGACACCGGCCTCGAAGTCCGCGCAAAAGCGCGGCCAGATCTGCTCGGATTCTCCACTGATCACCGCATCGGCGAGGCCATCGTAGCGCTCCGGGCAGAGCGAGGCGAAGCTGCCGCCGGCGACCACGAAGTACCCCTGGCGGCGGTAGAATTCGATGAGTTCCCGCTGGCGCGGGAACTGCACGCCCATGCCCCCGATACCAATGATGTCGGCCTCGGGTGCGAGCGGCAGGGTCTGCACGTTCTCATCGACGATGCTCACCTGCCAGTGTGCTGGGGTGAGCGCGGCGAGCGTGGCGAGCCCGAGCGGCGGATTGACCGCCCGCTTTCCGCTCAGCACCTCATCGACGGCCCAGCGGAAGTTCCAGAAGCTCTCCGGCGATTTCGGATTGATCAGCAGCAGTCGCATGACGTGTCGGTCCGAGTCGGTGGCGGGGGGCGGTACTGGGCCCGGGCTTCCCCCGAGCCGCGCGGTGCGCACCCGCAGAGTAAGGCCGGACCAGACCTGCCGGTTTGACCGGCGTCAAATCCTCTCAGCGCGCGAGCGGCCCGCCGACTGACGGGGCCGGCTGGATCTGCTAAGTTTCCGGATATGCCCAAAACCGAGCGCGACCGCCGCGCCTGGACGGAACAAGCCGTCCGGCGCATCGAGGCGGACTTCAACCGATCCGCCGATACGCACCTGATCCCGATCGAGCTGCCGCACTATCCCGGGGTCGAGCTGTATCTGAAGGATGAATCGAGCCATCCGACCGGAAGTCTCAAGCATCGCCTGGCGCGCTCACTCTTCTTATACGGCCTGTGCAACGGCTGGATTGGCCCCGATACCCCGGTGGTCGAGGCCTCGAGTGGCTCCACGGCGGTCTCCGAGGCCTATTTTGCGCGCATGCTGAGCCTGCGCTTCATTGCGGTGGTACCGCGCAGCACCGCAGCGGAGAAGATCGCGGCGATCGAGTTCCAGGGCGGGGAGTGCCACTTCGTGGACGACCCCAACCGGGTGTACGCGCAGGCCGAGCAACTGGCTCGGGACGTGCGCGGCCATTACATGGATCAGTTCAAGTATGCCGAGCGAGCCACGGACTGGCGCGGCAACAACAATATCGCCGAGTCCATCTTCAACCAGCTCGGCCGCGAACGGCATCCCGTGCCGCGCTGGATCGTGTGCGGCGCCGGGACGGGCGGCACCTCCGCGACGCTCGGGCGATTCGTACGGTACAACCATTTCGCCACTGAGATCTGCCTCGCCGATCCGGAAGGCTCGGTCTTTCACCGCTACTTCGCCGATCGGAGCGTGACGACGCTCGAGCGGTGCGAGAGCTGCATCGAGGGGATCGGGCGCCCGCGCGTGGAGCCCTCGTTCATCCCGGAGGTGGTCGACCGAATGCTCGTGGTCAGCGACGCCGAGAGTATTGCCGCGGCGCGCGTCCTGAGCGAGCGCCTCGGTCGCTCGTGCGGCGGCTCGACCGGCACCAACCTGTGGGCGTGTGCCCGCCTGATCAGCGAGATGGTGGCACAGGCACAGAGCGGCTCGGTGGTGTCGATTCTGTGCGATCAGGGCGAGCGCTACGCCTCGACCTATTTCAACGACTCGTGGGTGGCAGCCAAGGGACTCGATCTGAGCGGCGGGATGCAGGCGATGCGGGATTTTTTTGCCGGCCGCGGTCTGCGTAACGAGGAAGTGGCCGAGAGCCAAAGGGTGTAGAGATGCGAAGCGCCGCGGGAACCAAGCCTATCCGGACGATACTGCGTGCCGCGACGGTGACGATGGGTGCGGCGTTTGCTCTGATTTGTGGCACGGCACATGCGACCCGTGCGCCCCTCACGGTGCGTACCGAATACGGACGCGTGCGCGGTGCGCTCGAGCGCGGTGTGCTCGCGTTCAAGGGCATCCCGTACGCCGCGCCGCCCGAGGGCGCGCTGCGTTGGGCGGCGCCGCAGCCGCCGCGCTCCTGGCGCGGTGTGCGCCCGGCGCGCCATTTCGGGCCCGACTGCATGCAGCGCCCGACGCCCGCAGATCAGGCGCCGCTGCGTACCCGCCCGAGCGAGAACTGCCTGTACGTCAACGTGTGGCGGCCGGCGCACTCCTCGGGCAAGCCGTTGCCGGTGATGGTGTGGGTTTACGGCGGATGGTACGTCGATGGCGGCACGTCGCCGGCGATCTACGATGGCACTTCATTCGCTCGGCGCGGCGTGGTGTTGGTCAGTTTCAACTATCGGCTCGGAAATTTCGGTCTGTTCAGCTTCCCGGCGTTGCTGCGCGGGCATCAACCGGTCGGCGATTTCACCTTCATGGACCAGATCGCCGCGCTGCGCTGGGTGCAGCACAACATCGCGGCATTTGGTGGCAATCCGCACAACGTGACGGTGTTTGGAGAGTCCGCCGGTGGCGCGTCGGTGAACGCCCTGCTGATCACGCCGCTCGCCCGGGGGCTGTTCCAGAAGGCCATCATCGAGTCCGGCGGTGGCGCCGGCTGGCTCGGGCCGGACCGACCGTTGAGCGGTGGGGTCCGATCGGCCGAGGCGGCCGGTGTGCTGCTGGCCCGTCAGCTCGGTGTGCGCGGACAGGGACCGAAGGCGCTTGCCGCGTTGCGCGCGCTGCCGGCGAAGCGTGTGCTGGAGGGTGTGAACATGCGTACGCGCGCTCACGTCGTCGGCTACGTGGGCGGACCGGTGGTCGACGACCGGTTGTATTTTGGCCCGCCGGTGCGCGAGTACGCCAAGGGCATGGGGGCGCGCATACCGGTGATGATCGGCACCAATAGCGCCGATCTCGGTTGGATGCACGTGAAGTCTCTGTCAGCACTGTTTGCCGAGTTCGGCCCGTATGCCGCCCGGGCGCGCGCGCTGTTCGATCCGACCGGCCAGGCGCCGCTGCAGCAGGTGTCGGCGGAAGTCGGGGGCGATCTGTGGATGATTGAGCCGGCGCGCGCCATCGCACGGATTCTCTCGGCGCGTGGGCAGCCGGTGTACGAGTATCGTTATTCCTACGTTCCGACTGCGATGCGCGGCACTTGGTGGGGGGCATGGCATGCCACCGAGATACCGTTCGTGTTCGATACCGTGCGGGTGCACTATGGGGCGCTCACCTCGCGTGCCGATGAGGCCATGGCCCGCACGATCCAGCGGTACTGGGTCGCGTTCGCACGGACCGGCCATCCCGATCCGGCCGGCGAGCCTCGGTGGCCGCGCTACCAGAGCCGTGCCGATCGGCTGATGAACTTCACTGACCGCGGTCCGGTGTTCGAGCCCGATCCGTACCGACAGCGACTCGACCTGGTGCTGCGGGCGGGCCTGCAGCGGCCTGGAACGTGAGCGGCGCCGGGGTCGGCGGAAACTCCCGAGTGGCCGGGGCGCTCAAAGCGGTGAGGGGATTGTGCAGAGGATGATCGACATGAGGCGCTTGCGAGGCTTCGTCTGGACTTATCTGCTCGGGGTGATGCCGGTGCTCGGTGCGGGGGCGCACGTCGTGCGTCCGGCGGCGCCGAGTCAGCCAGCAGTGTGGCGGACGTACGATCTGATCGTGGATCTGGACAGGCTGCCGCGCACCTACAGTTGCGATCAGTTGTGGTACGTGTTTCGCGGCGTGCTGCTGCGCCTTGGGGCGCCGTCCGACAGCGTGCATATCCTCCCGTACCGCTGCAGCCGTTCGCCCTCCGGCGACCTACGCTCCCCGCGCGTCCAGGTGAGTTTTCGCATGCCGTCCATCCTGCACGGGACGGCCGTTCAGTGGGCACAGTTGCGGGCGGTACGTCGTACCGTCACCGTGCAGCCGGGCGAGCCGAAGCGGTTGGGGCCGATGGACTGCCCTTTGCTGCGTCAGATCCGCCAGACCCTGCTCGCGACGCTGCCCGTGCAGGTGCTGCGCAGCGACCTACGTTGCGGCCCCGGAGAGCACTTCGGTGTGACGGTGCGGGACTGGGTGGCGGCCGCACACTAGCGACCTGCGGCCCCCGTTCGCGCTGCGCAGGCGCCACCCCTGGCGGGGCGGCGCCTGCGGCCGGAGCGCTGCGCGTTCAGGCCGTCGCGAGCTCGGCGGCGGCGAATTCGAAATTGGCCAGCTTCGCGAGGAAGTTGTCGGCAAAATCCGCGCGGCGGTTGCGGAAGTCGACGTAATAGGCGTGCTCCCACACATCGAGCACCAGCAGCGCCTTGCCGTCGCCCGTGGCGAGCGGGGTGCCCGCGTTGCCGGTCTTGGTGATCTTCAGCCGACCGTCGCTGCCGAGCACCAGCCAGGCCCAGCCGGAGCCGAACTGGCCGAGCGCGGCCGCCTTGAAGGCTTCCTTGAACTTCTCCACGCTGCCGAAATCCCCGACGAGCTTCTTCTCCAGGCTGCCCGGAATGCCCCCACCGGTGGCGGAGAGGGACTTCCAGAACAGGCTGTGGTTCCAGTGCTGTCCGGCGTTGTTGAACACCGGGGCGAGATCCTCGCGGCCATGGGCCATGCGGATGATCTCCTCGAGGCTCTTGCCCTTGAGCGCGTCGTTCTTTTCCACCAGACCGTTCAGTGCGGTGACGTACGCCTGGTGATGCTTGCCGTGATGCAGCTCCAGGGTTTCCTGGCACATGCCGTGTGCAGCGAGCGCGCCGGGCGCGAAGGGAAGCGAGGGTAGTGTGAAGGTCACGGTGGCTCCTCCGTCAGTGATGCCGATCCGGGGTGGGCGAGCCCCGAAGGCTAGGAGACTTTTTGGAATTTGTCTAGGAGTGCCCGGGGAGCCGATCGGGCATAATGCTGCGCCCTAGAACGCCTCCCCGGCCTCCGGGCAGACCGATGCAGCTCAAGGCCCAGGCCCAAAAAATCAGGCGTCATCCCCTCCGACTGCTGCTGCGGTTGCGTCTGGCAGTGTTCGGACACGAGGAACTCTTCGGCATCGTGTTCTGGGCGACGCTGATCGGGATTGCCGGGGCACTCGCCAGCATCGCGTTTCGCGCCGGCATCCGCCTGTGCATCCGCATCTTCAGCGGCTACTGGACGCAGGCCGAGCACGGCTCCGGACTCGTTCCGATCGCAGTGCGCCTCGCCTGGTGGCACCGCGCGATCATCCCGGTTCTCGGCGGACTGCTCGCCGGCGCCGTGTTGCTGCTGCTGAAGCATCGCTTCGTTTCCTCCAAGGCCGTCGATTACATCGAGGCGGTCAACGTCGGTGACGGGCGGATCGGCTTTCGTGCCTCGATCCTGAAGAGCCTCGGCTCGATGCTCACCATCGCCTCGGGCGGCTCGATCGGTCGGGAAGGCTCGATGGTGCAGCTCGCCGCGATGCTCGGCTCGCGTATCGGGCTGCTGGCGCGCGCGCCAGTGCCGCGGCTGCGTCTGATGGTCGCGTGCGGCGTCGCGGCCGGCATCGCGGCCGCGTACAACGCGCCGATCTCCGGGGCGCTGTTCGCCTCGGAAATCGTGCTCGGCTCGATGGCGATGGAGGGATTCGTCCCGCTGGTCATCTCCTCGGTGATCTCTAACGCGACATTGCACCGGGTGACGCACTTCACGCCGGTGTTCTTCGTGCCGCACGTCGCGGTAGCGAGCAACTGGGAACTCGTGTTCTATCTGCTGCTCGGCGTGCTGCTCGGGCATCTGGCGCCGCCGTTTCTCTCGCTACTGGATTTCAGCAAGTCGAAGTTCGTGAAATTGAAGTTGCCGCTGTACCTGCAGCTCGCGCTCGGTGGCCTCGGGGTCGGAGTGATTTCGGTGTTCCTGCCCGAGGTCTGGGGCAACGGCTACAGCGTGGTGAGCAGCATGCTGCTGGGTAACCTGTTCGGCTGGACGCTGCTGGCGATTCTGCTCGCCAAGGTGCTCGCCACCGCATCGACCGTCGGATCCGGGGGCGTGGGCGGTGTGTTGACGCCCTCACTGTTCATCGGCTCTGCGGTCGGGACCTTGTTTGGCGGGGCGCTGCAGTGGCTGATGCCGCACGTGATCACGCAACCGGTCGCGTTCGGAGTCATCGGCATGGGCGGGTTCCTGGCGGCGACGACGCAGGCGCCGCTCACCTCCATCCTGATGATCTTCGAGATGACCGTCGATTACCACGTGGTACTGCCTCTGATGCTGACGTGCGTGACGGCGTATTTCACCGCCAAGGTCTATCGGCACGGCAACTCGGTGTATACCGCTGCGCTGGCGCATACCATCGTCGCGGAGCAGGGCGATGACTGGCGGGTCCGCACGGTCGAACCGCTGATCAAGCCGGTCGCGGTCGTCGTGCCGCGCGGCACGACACTCGCTGAGGTGTTTGAGCGCCTCTCGCGTCGTTCGGTCCGGCGCGTGTACGTCACCGACGGGGACGAATTGGTCTCTTGGTTTCGCCCGCGCGACATTCACGAGCGGCTGCAGAGGGGCGAGATCAACTGGGAGACGCACGTCGAGACGGTCGCTCTGGCGGTCAACGAGGCACTCTCGCCCGAGATGTCCCTCACCGAGGCGCTCGACGGGTTCCTGCGCGAGAAGGCGCGAACTCTGCCTGTGACGCCGGGACAGTGGCGCCACACGCTGCTCGGCGAGGTGTCGCGTGATGACGTGCTGCTGGCGATCCGCGATCGATTGACGGTGACGAAATGAGTCTGTACTCGCTGCTCGCGACGGTGCCGCCGGGGTTGGCGGATCTGTCGGCCGCGGAACTGACCGCGCTCGGCGCGGCGTCGGTGCGCGAGCGCACCGCGGCCGTGGCTTTCAGCGGTACGCTCGAGATCGCCTACCGGGCCTGTCTGGAATCGCGAGTCGCCAACCGCATTCTGCTCGAGATCGCGCGTTTCGACGCACCAAGTACTGAAGCGTTCTATCTCGCCTCGCGCGCCGTGCCGTGGCAGGAGCATCTGCCGGACGGCGCGAGCTTGGCGTGCGAATTCACCGGTCGTCACCCGACCATCGACAACAGCCACTTCGGGACGCTGAAGCTCAAGGACGCCATCGTCGACGCGGTGCGCACGCTGCGCGGAACGCGCCCGGACGTCGTGCGTGATCGACCCTCGGTTCGTGTGCATGCGCATGCGCACGGGACCGCGGTCACGCTGTATATCGATTTGGCCGGCGAGAGCCTGCACCGCCGGGGCTATCGCGGCGAGGGGCTCGCGGCGCCCCTGAAGGAAAACGTCGCGGCCGGCATTCTACTGCGCAGTCAGTGGCCGCAACTCGCCGCCGAGGGGGCGCAGTTTCTCGATCCGCTGTGCGGCTCGGGCACATTGGTGATCGAGGCGGCGCTCATCGCCGCCGGCCGGGCGCCGGGACTGATGCGCGAGTACTTCGGTTTCCTCGGCTGGCGGGGGCACGACGCGGCGCTCTGGCGACGACTGCATGCCGAGGCACTGCAGCGCTGCCGTGCGGCCGTGCCCGGCGCGCTGGCGCTGCGCGGCCGGGACCGAGATGCGGCGGCGGTGCGTGCTGCGGTGGCCAATGCCGAGCGCGCGGGCGTCGGGGAGTGGGTGCGCTTTGACGTCGGCCCACTGCAGAGCGCTCGGCCAAGCGGCCCGGGCGGCGGTCTGCTCTGCACGAACCCGCCGTACGGGGCGCGTCTGGAGGATCTGGAGGCCGCGCGCGTGACGCACCGGGAGCTCGGCGCGACGCTGCGCGAGCACTTTCAGGGTTGGCACGCCGCGGTGCTCACCGGAGCGCCGCAGCTCGGGATGGAGCTGGGGATCCGCGCGGCACGCACGCATACGCTCTGGAACGGCGGGATCGAATGCCGGCTGCTGCGCATGCGTGTCGAGCCCGACAGTCTGCGCGCACCGGGCACTCTGGCGCGCCCGGATAACCGGCTCGCCGAGGCGCCAGGGGCGCGCATGTTCGCCAATCGGCTGCAGAAGAACCTCAAGCGTCTGCGTGGCTGGGCCGAGCGCGAGTCCGTGTCCTGTTATCGTCTGTATGACGCAGACATGCCTGAGTACGCCTTCGCCATCGATCGGTATGCGAGCGCGGAAGGGGATGCAGCGTGGCTCTACGTACAGGAATATGCCGCGCCGCGCACCATTGAGGCCGAATCGGTGCGTCGACGCCGCTCCGAGGTGCTCGCGGCTCTCCCGGGGGCCACGGGGGTGGTGCGCGAACGGATCAAACTGCGCACGCGCAGGCGCATTCACCGCGGCGAGCAGTATGCCAAGGTCGGCGGCGCGGGGGAGTTCCAGGTGGTCAGCGAAGGGGGGCTGAAGTTTCGCGTGAACTTCACCGACTACCTCGACACCGGCCTGTTTCTCGATCACCGCCTGACCCGCGAGCGACTGCGGCGAGCGGCGCGCGACGTGCGGTTTCTGAATCTCTTTGCGTACACCGGTACGGCCACGGTCTACGCCGCGGCCGGCGGTGCGCGGGCGAGCACATCCGTAGACCTCTCGAACACCTATCTCGAGTGGGCGCAGCGCAACCTGGCGCTGAACGGCTTCGCCGACAGCCGGCACGAGCTGATCCAGGCCGACTGCTTCAAGTGGCTCGAGGCGGCCCAGCGCGCCGCGGCGCGCTATGAGTTGATTTTTCTCGACCCGCCGACGTTCTCGAACTCAAAGC
This sequence comes from Steroidobacteraceae bacterium, assembly GCA_049964755.1. Classification (GTDB taxonomy): domain Bacteria; phylum Pseudomonadota; class Gammaproteobacteria; order Steroidobacterales; family Steroidobacteraceae; genus 13-2-20CM-66-19. Next base: position 31,670 of record JBMFWZ010000007.1, read on the forward strand.
GCATGCAGGGCGTGCTCGACGTGCAGCGCGATCATGGTGCGCTCATCGAGCAGTGCATGGCGCTGCTCGCCCCCGGGGGCATGCTGGTGTTCTCCACCAACGCGCAGCGCTTCCGCCTCGACCCGCAGCTCGAGCTGCGCTATGCGCTGGTGGATGTCTCCGCCGCGACCCTGCCCGCGGATTTCGCGCGCAATCCGCACATTCACCGCTGCTTCGAGCTGCGCGCGCGCTGAGCCGGCAGCGGCTGCTCTTCCGGCCGCCACGGCCGGCCCTGCCTCTCCTCGATATACAGGCGGATCAGCCGGCGCACGACTTGCGACGGGGTGGCGTCCTCCTCGGCGCACAGGCGCTCGAAAACCGTCTTCTTGCGCGGATCGATCAGGATCGTCAGGCGGGCGGTACGCGTCTCCAGAGGCACGAGGCGGATCCTCTTCACATTTGAACCACATCCAATGATAATACGATGCACATCCCAGTGCATCCCGTGATCACTTCATCACCCAAGCTGCTCGTTGGCTGCGTCGCGCTCCTGCTCGGCTGGGCGGCGGTGGGCGTGGCCGGCCTCCTGCGTCCGCGCAGCGTGCGGCTCGCCGGCCGGATCCTGTTCCCGCTCGGGGCCCTGGTCGGCTTCGCGCTCGCGGCGCTCGCCGTGACGAGCCTGCTCGGCGGGGGCATCGAGCGCATGGTGTTGCCGATCGGTCTGCCGGGCTTACCGGCGCATCTGCGGCTCGATCCGCTCTCGAGCGTGTTCCTGGCGCTGCTCGGCGCCGCTTCGGGCGGGATTTCGCTGTTCGCCGGCGGGTATTTCCGGGCCGGGCAGGGCACCGCGCCGGGCCTGCTCGGACTGCAGTACCACCTGTTCCTCGCCAGCATGGGCTGGGTGCTGATTGCCGCGGACGCCTACAGCTTCCTGCTCGCCTGGGAGGCGATGGCCCTGACGTCGTACTTCCTGGTGGTCACCGAACATCGCCGCGCCGAGATCCGCCGCGCGGGATTGATCTACTTGCTGATGGCCCACGTCGGTGCGCTCGCGATCCTGCTCGCCTTCGGTGTGATGCACGGCTCCGGCCCGTTCACCTTCCACGCCATGCGGGCTGCGCACCTGTCGGCTGGGTGGGCCGCGGCGGCCTTCCTGCTGGCGCTCGCCGGGTTCGGGGCCAAGGCCGGTCTGGTGCCGCTGCACGTGTGGCTGCCCGAGGCGCATCCGGCGGCACCCTCGCCGGTCTCGGCGCTGATGAGCGGGGTGATGCTCAAGACCGCCGTGTACGGGATGCTGCGGGTGGCGCTCGATCTGCTCGGTCCGCCCGTCTGGTGGTGGGGGCTGATCCCCCTCGCGCTCGGGTTGTTCACGATTCTCTACGGCGCGCTGTTCGCGGCGGTGCAGACCGACATGAAGCGGCTGCTGGCCTACTCTTCGGTGGAGAACATCGGGGTCATCTTCACCGGCATCGGACTCACCATCGTGTTCGCCGGCTCGGGCATGCCGGCGGTGGCGGCGCTCGCACTGCTCGCCACGCTGTATCACTGCCTGAACCACGCGATGATGAAGAGCCTGCTGTTTCTCGGCACCGGTGCGGTGTTGCACGCCACGGGCGAGCGCAATCTCGGTCGCCTCGGTGGTTTGATCCACCGCATGCCCTGGGTGGCCTGGTTGACACTGATCGGCGCGCTCGCCATCGCGGGTCTGCCGCCGCTGAACGGGTTCGTCTCCGAGTGGCTGCTGCTGCAGTCGTTTCTATTCGGCGATCAGGTGCCGCACACGTTCGTGAACCTGCTGATCCCAATGGGCATGGCGGTGGTGGTCCTCGGGGCAGCCCTGGCTGGTTACGTCATGGTCAAGTTCTACGGGGTCATCTTCCTCGGCCGGCCACGCGAAGCGGCGCTCGAGCACGCCCACGACTGCGGCTGGCTCGAGCGGATCGGACTGGCCTGGCTCGCGCTCGGCTGTCTGGCGCTCGGTCTGCTGCCGGTGCAGGTCATCGGCGCGCTCAGCCGGGTGAGCGCGCAGTTGATCGGGGCGGTGGTCCCGCAGGCCTCGGCGCACGGGTGGCTGCTCGCCCCCGTGCCCGGCCGACCGGTCTCCTACGGACCGGCAGTGTTGCTGACGGCGACCGTGGCGGTGGTGCTGCTGACGGTGCTCGCGGTGCGGCTTCTCTTCCCTCAGCACGTGCGGCGCGTGAGCGCCTGGGACTGCGGTTTCGGTGCCCTCACGGCGCGCATGCAGGATACGGCCGAAGGCTTCGGGCAACCGATCCGGCATCTGTTCCAGCCGTTCTTCGAGATGCAGCGCGAGCTGCCCGCGCCACAGGACAGCGCGCCGCGGTACCGTATCGCCATCCGCGAACGCATCTGGACGCTCGTGTATGAGCCTCTGTGCGCGGCGACCGACGGGTTGGCCAACATCGCCGCGCGCGTGCAGCAGGGACGGATCTCAGTGTATCTGCTCTACAGCTTCGTGACGCTGCTGGTGCTGCTCGCCGTGGCGTTGCTCTCATGAACGCCCTCGCGTGGCTCACCCAGGTGCTCGAGGGCGTGGTGGCGCTCGCGGCGGCTCCGGCGCTGCTCGGCTGGGTGAATCAATGCCGCGCGTGGCTGCAGAATCGCAGCGCGCCGAGTCTCTGGCAGCCCTACGGCACTCTGCGCAAGCTGTTGCACAAGGAGGTGCTCATCGCCGAGAACGCCTCGCCGCTGTTTCGCCTTGCGCCCTACGTGGTCTTCGGCGCCATGGTGCTCGCCGCGTGCATCATCCCCTCGATGAGCACGCGGCTGCCGCTGGCGGCCTCAGCCGACGCCATCGCGCTGGTCGGGTTGTTCGCCGCGGCGCGTATGTTCATGGCGCTGGCGGCGATGGATATCGGTACCGCCTTCGGGACCCTCGGCGCGCGCCGCGAGATGATGGTCGGTTTCCTCGCCGAGCCGGCCCTCCTGATGGTGATCCTGGTCGCCTCGCTCACCTCCTCGAGCACGGCGCTGCCGGCGATCACCGAGTCTCTGGCCTCCGGACCTCTGGCACTCTCCCCCTCCCTCGCGTTCAGCGCGGTGGCCTTCGTGCTGGTGTTGCTCGCGGAGAACGCGCGCATCCCGGTGGACAATCCGGCCACGCATCTGGAGCTCACCATGATTCACGAGGCGATGCTGCTGGAGTACTCCGGCCGTCACCTCGCGCTGATGGACTGGGCCGCGCAGCTGAAGCTGTTCAACTACGTTTGCATCGGCTGCGCGCTGTTTCTGCCCTGGGGTGTGGCGATGGGGCGTATCGGACCTCTCGGGCTGCTGGTGGCCGCGCCGGCGCTTGCGCTGAAACTCGCCGCCGCTGGCGCCGGTTTGGCCCTGATCGAGACCGTCTCGGCGAAGATGCGCGTGATGCGCATCCCGGAGTTCCTCGCCACCGCCTTTTTATTTGCGGTGCTGGGGCTGCTCGTGCACGTGTTGCTCGGAGCGTGACGGCGATGCCTCATCTGCCCCTGGATCAACAGCTGCTCGACACCTGCGCGGCGCTGCTGCTGCTGCTGTCCTTTGCGATGCTCTCGCAGCGGCGCATCGTGACGCTCGTGAATCTCTATGCGCTGCAGGGCGCGGTGCTCGCCGCCGCGACGCTGCTGCTCGCCTGGCGCACCGGCGAGGACCATCTGTACCTGTCCGCCACGCTTACCTTGGCGTTGAAGGTGGCGCTTCTGCCCTGGCTCCTGCACCGGCTGATCCGGCGGCTCGATGTCTACTGGGACAGCGAGCCGTTGCTGAACGTCTCCGGCACCATGCTGGCGGGCCTGTTGATCGTGGTGTTCTCGTTCGCGCTGGCACAGCCGATCACGCGCCTGGCGAGCACCGCCACGCGCAGCGCAATCGGCATCGCCGTCAGCGTCGTGCTGCTGGCGTTCCTGATGATGATCACCCGACGCAAGGCGATGTCCCAGGTGATTGGCTTTCTGTCGATGGAAAACGGCGTGTTCTTCGGCGCCATGAGCGCCAGCTACGGCATGCCGATGGTGGTCGAGCTCGGCGTCGCCCTCGATGTGCTGGTGGCTGTGCTCGTGCTCGGGGTGTTCTTCTTCCAGATTCGCGAGCGCTTCGAGAGTCTCGACTTGCACCATCTCGAATCACTCAAGGAGCACAAATAATATGGCACTGCTGCTGTTGCTGCTTCTGCCGGTGACGGGCGCCGCCGTGCTCGGGGTGATCGGGGCGCACCGGCGCGCGCCGGAGGTCAATGCGCTGTTCAGCGTCGGGACGTTCCTTGCCGCCTGCGCGCTCACCGCGCGGGTGATCCGCCACGGCACCGTGTTGCTCGGCGATGAGCAGTTCTTCATCGATCCATTCAACGTCTTTTTGGTCGCGCTGACGGCGTTCGTCGGCATGACCACCTCGCTCTTTTCCCGTCCGTACATGCGTGTCGAACTCGACCACGGACGCCTCAGTGCCGGGCGACTGCGGCTCTACCACAGCATGTATCAGCTGTTCATGTTCACCATGCTGCTGGCGCTGACGACCAACAACATGGGGCTGATGTGGGTGGCAATGGAGGGGGCGACGCTCTCGACGGTGCTGCTGGTCACGCTGTATCGCACGCCGGGGAGTCTCGAGGCGGGCTGGAAGTACTTCATTCTGTGCGGCGTTGGCATCGCGCAGGCGCTGTTCGGAACGATCCTGCTGTACGTGGCGGCCGGCAAGGTCCTTGGCGCTCAGGGCATGACTGCGCTGCTGTGGACACATCTGGATGCCGTCAAATCGCAGCTCGAGCCGAACGTGCTCGCTATTGCGTTCGTTTTCCTGTTGATCGGCTACGGGACGAAAGTGGGTCTGGTGCCGCTGCACAGCTGGCTGCCGGATGCGCATGCCGAGGGTCCGACGCCCATCTCCGCGGTGCTCTCCGGTTTGCTGCTCAACGTCGCGCTCTACGCCGTGGTGCGCAGCAAAGTGCTGGTACAAGGTGCGCTGCACTCACAGCTGCCGGCGCAGATGCTCATGGGCTTCGGGCTGCTCTCGGTGGTGCTGGCGTCGCTCCTGCTGTGGCGCCAGCGCGATATCAAGCGGCTGTTCGCCTACTCCTCGATTGAGCACATGGGCATCGCGACGTTCGCCTTCGGCATGGGCGGTGCGATTGCAACCTTCGCGGCGCTGCTGCACATGACGGTGCATTCGCTGACGAAGTCTTCGATCTTCTTCACCGCCGGTCACGCCGCGCAGAAAGCCGGCAGTCAGGCGATGGAGCAGATCCGCGGCCTGATCACGCTCTCACCCACGGTCGGTTGGGGATTGATGCTCGGCTCCCTCGCCATCCTCGGGGTGCCCCCGTTCGGGGTGTTCACCAGCGAATTTCTGATCCTGACGACGGCGATGCGCGAGCAGCCCTGGGCGACACCGATTCTGCTGGCGGCACTCGCCATCGCGTTCGCCGCCATTCTCTCCAAGGTGCAGCCCATGGTGTTCGGCGAGACGACGGTGCGCCGTCTGGCGCATCCCCCGGCACTGCTGCCGGTGTTTGCGCACCTGGCGATCGTGCTGCTGCTCGGGGTGTACATCCCGCCGTACCTCGCCGAGTGGTACCGCGCCGCGGCGCACCTGATCGGGGGGCCGTAGCGATGCCCGGCACCCACCGTCGCGCAGGACGCATCCGATGCCCATGATGCGCTGGTGGCAGCGAGCGCGGCCCGTCGCGGGCGCCCCCGGGGTGCGCCGCGTGGAAGTGGGGCGCGAGGAGTGGATGCAGGTGGCGCGCGATGTCGCGGCGACGGGTGGAGTTCTGCATGCGCTGTGGGTGAGCGGGACGCCTGCAGAGGGGGCACGGGTGTACGGAGTGTACCTGTGCGATCCGGGTGCACTGGCCGTCGAACTGGCTCTGGCGGCCGGGGACGAGCACCCCTACCCGGGATTGCAGGAGCTCTTTCCGGCGGCCTCCCGGATGCAGCGGGCCGCATCCGATCTCACGGCGGTTCGCTCCAGCGATCCGGACCGCAGAGCCTGGCTCGTGCACGCCGAGCCGTATCCGTTCACGCGGGTCGACGGCGAGGGCGTTCACGAGATTGCGGTCGGGCCGGTGCACGCCGGCACCATCGAGCCGGGGCACTTCCGCTTCTCAGTGGTCGGGGAGAAGGTGCTGCGGCTCGAGGCGCATCTGGGGTACGTGCACCGCGGCCTCAAACAGCGCTTCACGGAGCTGCCCATCCTTGCCGGCCATCGATTGGCCGCGCGTGTCTCGGGTGACTCGGCGGTGGCGTTCAGCTGGGCCTACTGCCAGGCGCTGGAAGGTCTCGCCGGCGGCACGGTCGCGCCGCGGGCGGCCTGGCTGCGGGCCGTCTGCCTGGAGCTCGAGCGTCTGGCGAACCACCTCGGGGATCTCGGCGCACTGGGCAATGACGCCGGGTTTGCCTTCGGACTCACGCAGTTCTCGCGCCTGAAGGAGGATGTGCTGCGGGCGACGGCCGCGACATTCGGCCAACGCTATCTGTTCGATGTGGTCGTCCCGGGCGGTGTCGCCGTCGATGTGACGAGCGACGCGGCGCGTGCGCTGGCGGATTCGATTCGCGTTGCCTGCGCAGAGTGCGCCGAATTGCGCACCATCTACGACGAGCACGAGGGGGTGCGTGCGCGCTTCACCGGTACCGGCCGTCTCGAGCCGCAGCTCGCCGCGCAGCTCGGAGTGCTCGGGCTCGTGGGGCGCGCCAGCGGCCAGGCGCGCGATGCGCGTGTCGATCTGCCGTGTCTGCCCTACACGAGTCTGCCGGTGCGCAGGATCGTGCTGCGCGACGGGGACGTCGCGGCGCGCGTGGCGGTGCGCTTCGAGGAGGTACAGGAGTGCGGCCGATTGCTGGCGCAGCTGCTGGCGCAGTTGCCGGACGGGGAGTGCACAACAGCGCTCGAGGAGCCGGCGGACGGCGCCTTCGGCATCGGGTTGATCGAAGGGTGGCGCGGCCCGGTGCTGGTGGCGTTGCAGGCCGGGCCCGGCGGCACGGTGCGCTGCTGTCACCCGCACGATCCCTCGTGGCAGAACTGGCCGGCGCTCGAGTACGCGATTCTCGGCAACATCGTGCCGGATTTCCCCTTGATCAACAAATCGTTCAACCTCTCCTACAGCGGCGTTGATCTGTAGCCATGCTGAAGAGCCTGCGCAAAATTCTCTCCGTCGGACTGATCTCGCAGGCGCCCCCGGCGCCGGATGAATTGCTGCGCACCGGGCAGGCGCTCGATGCGCGCATCGCCGCGGTGTTGGGCAGAGCGCTGTGCATCCGCCACGTGGATGCCGGCTCGTGCAACGGCTGCGAGCTCGAGATCCAGGCGCTCGGCAACCCGTACTACAACTTGGAGGGCTTCAACGTCCGCTTCGTCGCCAGTCCTCGTCATGCGGATCTGCTGCTGGTCAGCGGTCCGGTGGCGCAGAACATGGCCGAGCCGCTGCGGCGGGTCTATGCCGCGACGCCGGATCCGAAGCGGGTCGTGGCGCTCGGGGACTGTGGCTGCACCGCAGGGGTGCTCGGACAGTGCCCGGCCGCGCTCGGTCGGGTTGCGAACGTCATCCCGGTGGACGTAGCCGTGCCGGGGTGTCCGCCGAGTCCGCTGCGCATCCTGCAGGGCATTCTGACGGCAATCGAGTGCTGAGCGCGCATCGCCGCGAACATCGGCCGCGAGCGCATCGGAGATGTCCGCCATGGTGAAGGCGGCGCGTCTTGCGCGCCCTGGGGCCCGTTCGGCGGCCCCGGGGGATCCGGTTCCGGACGGACTTCTCTTAAAAATGCCTGCCCTCGGGGCTCGTGCGCCGCTCACGCCTGCGGACACCGTGCGCGGGGTGCTTTACAGCGCACCGGGCTTCGGGTAGTTTCAATCCCATCATGACCCCGATGAAAACGCGCACGATTACCCTGAAAAAGCCCTGCGGAGGGGCTCTGGGGGAGTGCGTGCGCTAAAGGCGCCGGGACGTCCCGAAGACACCAGAGGCCCCGCCGGAAAGACCGACGGGGCCTTTTTTTTCACAGCCTGAAAATCGGAGTTCGCACATGCCATCTGGTCGTTCGGCCGGCGCCTTGCCGGTGGTTGCAATCGTCGGGGCCACCGGGGCCGTCGGGGTCGAATTGCTGCGCTGCCTCGAGCAGCGCAATTTTCCGCTGGCGCGGCTGCGCCTGCTCGCCTCGGCCCGCTCGGCCGGTAAGACACTGTCGTTTCGCGGCGAGCCGCTGCCGGTCGAGGAGCTGACCCCTGAGAGTTTTCGCGGGGTCGACATCGCGCTGTTTTCCGCCGGGGGCAACATCTCCAAGCGCTTCGCCCCGCTCGCGGTCGCGCAGGGGACGGTGGTCGTGGACAACTCCTCGGCGTTCCGGCGCGACCCGGCGGTTCCGCTGGTCGTGCCGGAGATCAATCCCGAGGCGCTCAAGGCGCACCGCGGCCTGATCGCCAATCCGAACTGCTCGACGATCATCGCCATCACCCCGCTGTGGGCGGTGCACCGTCGCAATCCCATCCGGCGGATGATCCTGGCGACCTACCAGGCAGCCTCCGGGGGCGGTGCGGCGGCGATGGCCGAGCTGCTCGACTCGACCCGCGCCTACCTCGAGGAGCGCCCGTACGCCCCGCAGGTTCTGCCGCACCCGTATGCGTTCAACCTGTTCAGCCACAACTCCGCGGTCGATCCGCAGACCGGCTACAACGAGGAGGAACTGAAGGCGATGCACGAGACGCGCAAGATCTACGGCGATGAGTCGATCCGCGTCAGTGCCACGTGCGTGCGTGTCCCGGTGCTGCGCGCGCATTCGATCGCGGTGAATTTCGAGTGCGAGCGGCCGATCACTCCTGCCGAAGTGCGCCAGCTGCTCACCGATGCCCCTGGGGTGAAGCTCATCGAGGATCCGGCCCGCAACCACTTCCCGATGCCGATCGAAGCCTCGGGCGGCGATCCGATCCTGGTCGGACGCATTCGCGCGGATCTGTCCGATCCGAGCGGGCATTCGATTGCGCTGTTCGCGGTGGGCGATCAGCTGCTGAAGGGCGCGGCGCTGAATGCCGTGCAGATCGCCGAGCTGCTCTGAGGGGGCGGCCATGGCGCCTTGCGCGGCGCCTCAGAGCAGATCGCGCAGCCGATAGTAGAGCATGCCGAGGGCGAGCAGCGGGCGGCGCGCGAACGTCCCGCCCGGGAAGGCCCGATGCGGGATACGGGCGAACACGTCGAAACGTTCGGCCTCGCCGGCGAGCGCTTCGGCGATGAGCCGACCGGCGATGCTGGCGAGGGCGATGCCGTGCCCGGAGAAGCCCTGCAGAAAGTACGTCTGCGGGGCGAGACGGCCGAAGTGCGGTGCGCGGTTGGCGGTGAGATCGAGCAGCCCGCCCCAGGCGTAGTCAATTCGCGCCGAGGCGAGCTGCGGGAAGACCCTGAGCATGCGGGCGCGGTTGGCGGCGCGCGCGGTGAATTGCCCGTGGCCGCTGTAACTGATCGCACCGCCGAAGAGCAGGCGGTGATCGGCGCTGCAGCGGAAGTAATCGAGCGCCCAGTTCATGTCGCTCACCGCCGCGCCGTTGGCGATCAGCGCACGGGCGCGCGCCTCGCCGAGCGGCTCGGTCGCCAGCAGATGGGTGGCGACCGGGAGGATCGTCGCGGCGATCGCGGGGGCGAGCGCCCCGAGGTAGGCATTGCCACACAGCACGATGCGCGGGGCGCGGATTTCCCCGCCCGGGGTGCGCACCGTGCCCGGCGTGATCGCCGTGGCGCGCGTCTGCTCGAACAGCAGCGCTCCGGCGCGCTCGGCTGCCGCGGCGAGGCCGCGCGTGTAGGCGAGGGGATGCAGGTGTCCCCCGTTGGCATCGAACATCGCGCTGACGTAGCGTGAGGTGGCGAGGGTCTGCCGCACTTCCTCACGCGCCAGATAGCGTACGCTCCGGTAGCCGAAGCGGGTGTGCAGCGCCTCGATCTGCGTGCGCAGTTCCCGATCGTGGCGGGGCTTCAAGGCCGTGAGCAGGTGCCCGTCCACCCAGTCGCACGCGATGCGGTGCCGCTCGATCAGGGTGCGCGTCAGTTGCAGTGCTTCGGTGGCGACGTCCCAGATCGCGTGCGCGCCCTCGGCGCCGAGCAAGTCCTCGAGCGGCTCCTGGCCGCAGGCCACCCCGTGGATGACCTGCCCGCCGCTGCGCCCAGAGGCCCCCCAGCCGACGTGCCGCTGCTCGAGCAGAACCGTGGCGTAGCCCCGTTCGGCCAGGTGCAACGCGGCCGAACAGCCGGCGATCCCGCCGCCAATCACGCAGACGTCCGCGCTCAGCGCGCCCTCGAGCGTCGGGCGCGCCGGCCGGGCCGTGACGGAGGCAGCATAGTACGAATCGGCTTCGGCGGCGGACATGGCGATGCACCTATAATAACCACGAATACCATGGCATCGGTCCGCCCCCTCATTGGCCTTCCCGCTGACCGCCGCGCACTCGGCGTGCAGCCCTTTCACGTGGCGGCCGAAAAGTATGCCCGGGCCCTGCTCGAGGCCGCCGATGCGCTGCCGCTGATCATCCCCTCGTTGGGCGCCGAGCTGCGCTCGGCCGAATTGCTCGAGCGCCTCGACGGGCTGCTGTTCACCGGCAGCCCCTCGAACGTCGAGCCGCATCACTACGCTGGCCCGCCGAGTGTACCCGGCACGCTGCATGACCCGGCCCGCGATGCCACCACGCTGCCGCTGATCCGCGCCGCGGTGGAGCGGGGCGTGCCCGTGCTCGGCATCTGCCGCGGCTTCCAGGAGGTGAACGTCGCCTTCGGCGGCAGCCTGCACCAGCGCGTGCACGAGGTCCCGGGCTACCTCGATCACCGCGACGACGAGCGCCAGCCACTCGAGGTGCAGTACGGTCCGGCGCACGACGTCACGCTCGAGCCGAACGGTCTGCTCAGCCGCCTGGCCGGCGCCGAGCGGGTGCGCGTGAACTCGCTGCACTGGCAGGGTATCGAGCGGCTCGGCCCGGGATTGCAGGTCGAGGCGCGTGCCCCGGATGGTCTGATCGAGGCGTTCCGTGTGGCGCAGGCGCCGTCCTTTGCGCTCGCGGTGCAGTGGCATCCGGAATGGCAGGTGATGAGCAACCCGTTCTCGCGGGCTCTGTTCGCAGCGTTCGGCGCGGCGTGCCGCGCGCGCGCGAGCGCTCGTTAAGAGGCAATTCCATGGTGAGCGAAGTCAGTCAGTTCTTCCGTGACCACGGTATCTCCGAGGTCGAGGCGATCATTCCGGACATGGCGGGCATTGCCCGCGGCAAGATCATGCCGGCGGAGAAGTTCGCCGAGGACGGCGGGATGCGCCTGCCCGAGAGTGTGTTCCTGCAGACCGTCACGGGCGACTATCCGCCCGACACCGGCCAGGCGATGAGCCCGGCGGAAATTGACATCATCCTCAAGGCCGATCCGAAGACCGTGCGGCGCGTGCCCTGGGCGGCCGAGCCGACCGCCCAGGTGATCCACGACTGCTTCTACGCCGATGGCCGGCGCGTCACGATGGCGCCGCGGCACGTCCTGCGCAACGTCGTGGAGCTCTATGCGCAGCGCGGTTGGGAACCGGTGGTCGCCCCGGAGCTCGAGTTCTATTTAGTCGAGCAGAACAAGGATGCCGATTATCCGCTGCGCCCGCCGGTGGGCCGCTCGGGGCGCGCCGAGCCGGGTCGTCAGTCCTACAGCATCGCCGCGGTGAATGAGTTCGACCCGCTGTTCGATGACATCTATCAGTTCTGTGAGGATCAGGATATCGAGATCGACACGCTGATCCACGAGGACGGACCGGCGCAGATGGAGATCAACCTGATTCATGGTCACCCGATGGATCTGGCCGACCAGGCCTTCCTCTTCAAGCGCACGGCGCGCGAGGCGGCGTTACGTCACAAGATATACGCCACGTTCATGGCCAAGCCGCACGCCAAGGAGCCCGGCAGTGCCATGCATATTCACCAGAGCATCATCGACAGCAAGACGCGACACAACGTCTTCAGCAATCCCGACGGCAGTCCCTCGGCGCTGTTCTTCGCGCACATCGGCGGGCTGCAGAAGTACCTGCCGGCGGCGATGGCCCTGTTCTGCCCCAATGTGAACTCCTATCGTCGTTTGACGCGCTATCTGTCTGCGCCGATCAATGCGCAGTGGGGCTACGACAACCGCACCGCGGGGCTGCGCGTGCCGATGTCCGATCCTGAGGACCGGCGGGTGGAGAACCGCATCTGCGGGGCGGACGCCAACCCATACATCGCACTCGCCGCCTCCCTGGCTTGTGGCTATCTCGGCATGGTCGAGGGGCTGGAGCCCTCCGAGCCGGTCTCCGGCAGCGCTCACGAGCTGCCGTTCGGCCTGCCGCGCTCGCTCGATGAGGCGCTGCGCGAGTTGCGCCGGGGCACGGCTCTGGTGCGACTGCTCGGGGAGGCGTTCGTTTCGGCGTTCACCATCGTCAAGGAGGCCGAATACGAGGTCTTCCTGCAGGTGATCAGTTCCTGGGAGCGCGAGCACCTGCTGCTGAATGTCTGAGGCACCGCCGCGGCGGCCGTCGGTGGTGTGATGGTGTACAGTCTGGCGGCGGCCGCGGGCCGTCTCCCAATAACCTGATGGGCATGAGCATGACGGAAAATGTGCTGGGTATCGATGTCGGCGGATCCTCGATCAAGGCCGGAGTGGTGGACGTGGGCGCCGGACAGATGATCGGGGAGCTGATCTCCGCGCCGACCCCGCGCCCGGCGACACCCGATGCGATGATGCCGGTGATCGCAGCGCTCGCCGCGCGCCTGCCGCAGGCCAAGGGCCGCATCGGGCTTGCCTTTCCCGCCGTGGTCAAGCACGGCCGGGCGCGGACCGCGGCCAACGTCGATCACGCTTGGATCGGCGCCGACGGCGGAGCGCTGGTGCGTCGCACGCTGAACCGACCGGCGCTGTTCCTCAATGACGCCGATGCCGCGGGGCTCGCCGAGATGCGCTTTGGCGCCGGGCGCGGTGAGAGCGGTACGGTGATCATGCTCACCTTCGGCACCGGCATCGGCACGGCGCTGTTCACCGGCGGACATCTGTTTCCCAACAGTGAGCTCGGGCACATGGAGCTCAATGGCATGGACGCGGAGAAGTGGGCGTCGGCGCACGTCAAAACCGTGCAGGGGCTCGACTGGGAAGGTTGGATCGAGCGGGTCAACGTGTACCTCGAGCGCATGCACGCGATGTTCTGGCCGGATCTGTTCATTCTCGGCGGCGCGATCAGCGAGCGGTTCACGGATTTCGCCCCGCTCCTGCGCTCCGAGGCGCGTATCCGTCCGGCTCAGTTCGCCGGCCAGGCGGGCGTGATCGGTGCGGCGATCGCCGCGGTGGAGGCCGGCGCGTGAGCCACTCGCGCGCCGCTCTCGTGCGATGAGCTGGTTCGGGCGCAGCAAGCTGCCCGAGGTCGGCACGACTGTCTTCACGGTGATGTCGCGCCGGGCGCAGGAGCTCGGGGCGATCAACCTCGGTCAGGGCTTTCCCGATTACGACATCGATCCGCGCCTGAGCGAGCAGGTGGCCGAGGCGATGCGCCGGGGGCACAACCAGTACGCCCCGATGGAGGGGCTGCCGGCACTGCGCGCAGCGATCGCGCGCAAGCTCGAGGCCGGTTACGGCCTGCGCGTCGACCCGCAGGATGAGGTCACCGTGACGCTCGGGGCCACCGAGGCGATCTACAGCGCGATTCAAGCGCTCGCCGGTCCCGGCGACGAGGTGATCGCGTTCGATCCGGCCTACGATGCCTACGAGCCGGCCGTACGTCTCGCCGGCGCGCGCTGCATCCGTCTGCCACTCGCACCCCCGCAGTTCCGCTACGACTGGGATCGGGTACGGGATGCGCGCACCGAACGGACCCGGTTGATCCTGCTCAATACCCCGCACAATCCCACCTGTACGGTGGCGAGTCCCCACGATCTGGATGCGCTCGCCTCGATCGTGACGGAGCGCCCGATCACGGTGCTCTCGGACGAGGTTTACGAGCACATGGTCTTCGACGGGCGAGCGCACGCGTCGGTCCTGGCGCATCCGCGGCTGCGCGAGCGCAGCCTCGCGGTGTTTTCCCTCGGCAAGACGCTGCACGCGACCGGCTTGCGGGTCGGCTACGCCGTCGCCCCGCCGGCGCTCACCGCGGAGCTGCGCAAGGTTCACCAGTTCAACACGTTCAGCATCGCGCATCCGCTGCAACAGGCGATCGCGCGGTACCTCGAGGAGTGCCCGGACACCGGCGCGGACCTGCCCGGGTTCTTTCAAGCCAAGCGCGATCGGCTGCGTGCGGCGCTCGGCGGCTGTGCGCTGCGGCTGCCCCCGGCGGCCGGCACGTTCTTCCAGCTCGTGGACTTCTCGCGGCTGGCGCCGCCCGATGATGCCGCCTTCGCCGAGCGGCTGCTCACCGAGGCGGGCGTCGCCTCGATCCCGCTGTCGCCGTTCTACGCCGCTGCGCCGCCGCTCGCGTGCGTGCGCCTGTGCATCGCGAAGCGGGACGCGACCCTCGATGCGGCCGCCGAGCGGCTCGGGGCGTTCGCGCACCGTCTGGCGCGCGCGGGCGCCTGAGCCGATGGCGCCTCAGCGGCGCAGAATCCAGGCGATGATGGAGATCGCCAGACTCACCACCAGCATGGTGGTGATGGGGAAGAAGAACTGAAAACCGGGCCGTTCGATCACGATGTCGCCCGGCAGTTTGAACAGCGGCAGTCGTCGCACCCACGGCCAGAGCAGGCCGAGCGCGATCAACACCACACCGAGCACGATGAGAATGCGATTCATGGGCGCGAGTTTACCGGGTGGCCTGGGCCGATCAATCGCTGCACCGCGCTAGTCGAACTGCGTCGGCAGATCGCGGTGCAGGTGGTGCTCGTACAGCCGCGTGATCTGCGGGGCGAGCACCCGACCGGTGGACAGCTGCGGCAGCGCCGCAACGGGGAAGAACCCCACCGCGTCGGTCTCGCTGCTCGGCGCGGCCTGCCCGCCGGTGAGCTCGCAGACGAACATCAGCTTGTAGATGTGGTGCACGCTCGGCGGGTGCGGATGTTGGCGCCGGTCGAGGAGGGCGGCGAGCTTCACGGCCCGCGCGCTGTAGCCGGACTCCTCGCGGATCTCCCGCTCCACGGCCGCGGCGGGCGAGTCGTTCACGTCGACCCAACCGCCGGGCAGTGTCCATTTCCCGTCCGCGCGCTCGCGCACCAGCAGCACCCGATCGTCCGAGAAGACTCCGCCGCGCACGTCGACCTTGGGCGTTGCGTAGCCTTCCTCACCGCTCCAGAGCGCCTCGGCCCGCTCCGGCGGGATCTGCAGCTCCCCGGCGAGCAGTTCGGCTGCGAGGCGCTGCAGTTCCGTGTAGCGCTCGCGGTCGAACGGATCGCGCGTGAACGTCAGACCGTTCTGCGCCAGTGCGCGCACCTTGCGCGCCCAGTCGAAGATGGCTGCCGTGCGCTCGATGGCTGTGCTCCCGCCGAGGGTCTCAGAGGTTGCGGATCAGCGCATCGGCGAACGCCGAGGTCGACACCTCGCTCGCCCCATCCATCAGGCGCGCGAAGTCGTACGTGACGGTCTTCTGGCCGATGGTCTTGTCCATCGCGCCGATGATCGCATCGGCGGCCTCGGCCCACCCCATGTAGCGCAGCATCATCTCCCCGGAGAGCAGCACCGAGCCCGGGTTCACCTTGTCGAGGTTCGCGTACTTCGGCGCCGTGCCGTGCGTGGCTTCGAAGACCGCATGCCCGGTGAGGTAATTGATGTTGCCACCCGGGGCGATGCCGATGCCGCCGACCTGCGCGGCGAGCGCATCGGAGAGGTAATCGCCATTGAGGTTCAGAGTCGCGATGACGTCGAATTCCGTCGGGCGGGTGAGCACCTGCTGCAGGGTGATGTCGGCGATCGCATCCTTGACGATGATCCTGCCGGCCTGCTTGGCTGAGTCCATCTCGGCATTGGCGGCCTTCTCCCCCTGGGCGGCCTTGGTGCGCTCCCACTGCTCCCAGGTGTACGTCTGCTCGGGGAACTCCCGCTCGGCGAGCTGATAGCCCCAGTTGCGGAAGGCGCCCTCGGTGAATTTCTGAATATTGCCCTTGTGGACCAGCGTCAGGCTGCGCCGCTGATGGGCGATGGCGTATTCGATCGCCGAGCGCACGAGCCGCTCGGAGCCCTCGCGCGAGACCGGCTTCAAGCCGATGCCCGAGGACTGCGGGAAGCGGATCTTGGCGAAGGCCTTCGGGAAGTGCTGCTTCAGCAGCGCCAGGAACTGCGTGTTCTCCTCGGTGCCGTTCTCGAACTCGATGCCGGCGTAGATGTCCTCGGTGTTCTCGCGGAAGATCACCATGTCCACCAGATCGGGGCGCTTGACCGGTGAGGGCACGCCCTTGAACCAGCGCACCGGGCGCAGACAGACGTACAGGTCGAGCATCTGGCGAAGCGCCACGTTCAGCGAGCGGATGCCCCCGCCGATGGGGGTCGTGAGCGGCCCCTTGATCGAGATCAAGTAATCGCGGCAGGCCGCCACGGTCTCCTCGGGCAACCAGTTGTTGAATTGCTTGAACGCCTTCTCCCCGGCGTACACCTCCATCCAGTGGATCTTGCGCTTGCCGGCATAGGCCTTGTGCACCGCGGCGTCGATGACGCGCACTGCAGCGCGCCAGATGTCCGGGCCGGTGCCGTCGCCCTCGATGAACGGAATGATCGGATTTTCCGGGACCGTGAGCTTACCGTCGCGGATGGTGATCTTGGCGCCCGCGGCAGGGGGATTGAGCTTCGGGGCAGCGGCGCTGGACATGGTGCGGACTCCTCAGGATCGATCGGATGAGCGGCCCGGGCCCTTCAGCTGCCGGGCGGGGCCGGCAATCCTAGCACGCTCCTCGGCACCGCGGCGCGCCCGGGGCCGCGGGCGGTCGCGGCCCATCTATGCGAAACTGGCGGCCATAATTTTGTTCTGCGGGGGTTGCCGGGATCATGAATGACGCTACCGACAGCGACAGGCCGGGCGCAGCGCGCCAAACGCTACTGCGCAAACTGTTCGCAATTCACCCCGTGCTCGCGCCCGAGCGAGCCGGGGCCGAGCGGCTGAAGCAGGCGCTGTCGGTGTGGGCGCTGATGGCGATCGGCATCGGCGCGACGATCGGCACCGGCATCTTCGTGCTCACCGGCACGGTGGCGGCGAATCAATCGGGACCCGCGATCACGATCTCCCTCGGTATCGCCGCCTTTGGCAGCGGGCTCGCCGCGTTGTGTTACGCGGAGTTCGCCGCGTTCCTGCCCGTGCCCGGTAGCGCCTACAGCTACACGTACGCGACACTCGGGGAGATCACCGCGTGGTTCATCGGCTGGAACCTGCTGCTCGAGTACGGGATCTCGGCCTCGGCGGTCGCGGTGAGCTGGTCGGCCTACGTGGTGAACCTGCTCGACAGCTGGGGCATTCATCTGCCGGCGACGTGGACCCACGCGCCGCTGCAGCAGACGGCTGCCGGACATCTGGTGATCACCGGGGCGATCATGAATGCCCCGGCGGTGTTGATCGTGCTGGCGTTGAGCGCGGTGTGTTACGTCGGCATCCAGGAGACCGCGCGGGTCACGAACTTCATGGTGGCGCTGAAGATCGGGGTCATCCTCATCTTCGTCGTGGCGGGACTGAAGTTCATCTCCCCGTCCAACTGGCACCCGTACATCCCGCCGAACACCGGTACGTTCGGGCGCTTTGGCTGGTCGGGAGTGATGCAGGGCGCGGGCATCATCTTCTTCTCCTACGTCGGTTTCGACACGGCCTCGACCACCGCGCTCGAAGCCCGCAACCCGCAGCGCGATCTGCCGCTGGGCATCATGGGCACCTTGATTGTCTCGACCGTGCTGTACATGGCGATGGCTGCGGTGATCACCGGCATGATCTCGTACACCCATCTGAACGTTGCGGCGCCCGTGGCCGCCGCCCTCGATGCGCATCCGGCGCTCTCCTGGCTGCGCTCGCTCGTGATCCTCGGGACCATCATCGGCATGACCTCGGTCATCCTGACCTCGATTCTCGGTCAGCCGCGCATCCTCTTGTCCATGGCCGATGATGGCTTGCTGCCCCCGGCGATGAGCCGCTGCCATCCGCGCTTCAAGACCCCGCACGTGTCCACCGCGATCACCGGTATCGGCGCGGCGCTGATCGCCGGGATCTTTCCGCTCGATGTCCTGGCCGACCTGATCTCGATCGGGATCCTCCTCGCGTTCGCCGTCGTGTGTCTCGGCGTGCTGGTCATGCGCTACACGCGTCCGGACGTGCACCGGCCCTTTCGGGTCCCCTGGGCGTGGCTGCTCTGTCCGCTCGGCGCCGTGGTGTGTTTCGGGATGACGTATTTCCTCTCCAACGCCACCTGGATCCGGCTGGTGGTCTGGACCGCGATCGGTGGGGCGATTTACCTGTTCTACGGCTTCAGGCACAGCAAGCTGCGCTCATGAACACGGCGGCGCACACGCCGCTCGGCGGCACCCCGGCCGCCGACGGCTGGTGGATGCCGGCAGAGTACGAGCCGCATGCGGGCTGCTGGATGCTCTGGCCGGAGCGGCCGGACAACTGGCGCGAGCAGGCCCGGCCGGGGCAGCGGGCGTTCGCCGCCGTGGCGGGGGCGATTGCGCGGTTCGAGCCGGTGCGGATCGGAGTGTCGGCGGCGCACGCGGCGGCGGCGCGTGCGCTGCTGCCGCCGAGCGTCGGTGTCGTCGAGCTTGCGCACGATGACTGTTGGATGCGCGACGTCGGCCCGACCTTCCTGGTCGGGGCGCCCGGACAATTGCGTGGCGTGCACTGGCACTTCAATGCCTGGGGCGGTCTCGAAGAGGGGCTGTATCACCCCTGGGACCAGGATGCGCAGGTCGCCGCAGAGGTCCTCGCGCTCGACGGGCGGGCGCGCTACCGCGCGCCGATCGTGATCGAGGGCGGGGCCATCCACGTCGACGGCGAGGGCACGGCGCTGCTCGCCGAGGAGTGCGTGCTGAACCCCAACCGCAATCCCGGCATGACGCGCGAGCGCATGGAGGGGCTGTTGCGGGCGTATCTCGGAGTGACCCATTTCATCTGGGTGCGGCTCGGGGTCTACCACGATGAGACGGATGGGCACATCGACAACATGGCCTGCTTCCTCGGGCCGGGCAAAGTCTGCCTGACCTGGACCGAGGATCGCGCCGATCCGCAGTACGAGCGCTCGCAGGAGGCCTGGGAGCGTCTGAGCGCGGCGCGCGATGCGCGCGGCCGGCACATCGAGGTGGTGAAACTGCCGATGCCCGGACCGCTCTACATGACCGAGACGGAGGCGGCGGGACTGACCCCGAGCGCCGCCTGCAAGCCGCGCCGTGCCGGGGAGCGCCTCGCCGCGAGCTACGTGAATTTCTACTTCGCCAACGGCGCGCTGGTGATCCCGCAGCTCGATGCGCGCACCGACGCCGAGGCCGCCGCGATCCTGCGGCGGGCCTGCCCGGGGCGAGAGGTGATCGGTGTACCGGCGCGCGAGATCCTGCTGGGCGGCGGTGGCATCCACTGCATCACCCAACAGATCCCCGATCCGCGCGCGCCGCGCACGCGCCCCGTCGTCGACGGCGCCGGCTGAGACTGCCGCCGCGCTCAGCCGGGGGGCGCCGGGCGCGCGGCGAGCAGCGCCGCATAGCGCTCCAAATCGACGTTGCCGCCGGAGAGGATCACCCCGACTCGCTTGCCGCGCAGCGCCAGTTCGCCTGAGAAGGCGGCGGCTGCGGCGAGCACGCCGGTGGGCTCGAGCACGAGTTTCATCCGCTCGGCGAACCAGGCCATCGCCTCGAGCAACTGCGCGTCGCTCACGGTCACGATGTCGCGCACCCGCGCGGCGATCACCGGGAAGGTGAGCTGACCGAGGTGCTGAGTCTGCGCGCCGTCGGCCAGCGTCTCGGGAGTGGGAATGTGCACGATGCGCCCGGCGCGCAGACTCTGACGTCCGTCATCGCCGGCCTCGGGCTCGACGCCGATCACCGCGCAGTTGGGACTGAGCGCATGTGCGGCCACCGCGCTGCCGGCGAGCAGACCGCCGCCGCCGAGGGGCACGAGCAGCGCATCGAGCGGACCGGCCGTCTCGAACAGCTCAGCCGCCGCGCTGCCCTGGCCGGCCATGATGTCGGGGTGATCGTAAGGCGGAATCAGGCTCAGGCCGCGCTCGGCGGCCAGACGGCGGCCGAGCGCTTCGCGGTCCTCGCGGTAGCGGTCGTAGAGTACGACTTCGCCCCCGTAGCTGCGTGTGGCGGCCACCTTGGCCCGCGGCGCATCGCTCGGCATCACGATCACCGCGTGGCTCGAGAGCAGCCGGCAGGCCAGCGCAATTGCTTGGGCATGATTACCGGAGGAGAACGTGCCGACGCCCGCGGCGCGTTGCGCCGGGTCGAGCCGTGCGACCGCGTTGTATGCGCCGCGGAACTTGAACGCGCCCATGCGCTGGAAGTTCTCGCACTTGAAGTACAGCTGCGCGCCGCAGCATGCATCGGCGGTGCGCGAGGTCAGCACCGGGGTGCAGTGCGCGATG
This sequence comes from Steroidobacteraceae bacterium, assembly GCA_049964755.1. Classification (GTDB taxonomy): domain Bacteria; phylum Pseudomonadota; class Gammaproteobacteria; order Steroidobacterales; family Steroidobacteraceae; genus 13-2-20CM-66-19. Next base: position 52,121 of record JBMFWZ010000007.1, read on the forward strand.
CCCGCCAGCCGCTGCTGTGCGGCCTGGATGTCGGCAAAGGTGATGGGCAGCTCGGCCATGGCGGTCGGCTTAAGGCTCATCGGGCAGCGGGATGAATTCCGTCTCATCGCCGGGCACCGTCGGGAAGCGGCCGGCGCGCCAGTCCTCCTTGGCCTGCTCGATGCGCTCGAGGGAGCTCGCAACGAAGTTCCAGTAGAGGTGCCGCGGTCCAACCGGCTCCCCGCCGATGAGCGCAAGGCGCGTGGCCCCTGCGCTGCGCAGCGTGAGCGGGGCGCCCGGGGTGAACACCAGCATGCGACCCGGCCCGGCGCGAACCCCGGCGCACTCGAGGTGTCCTTCAATGACGTACGCGGCCCGTTCGCTGCACTGCGCGGGCACGGCCAGCTCGCACTCCGGCTGCAGCGTAACGTCGGCGTAGAACAGCGGGGAGAGGATGGCCACGGGGGAGCGCTGTCCGAACAGCGCCCCGGCGAGCACTCGGACGCGCGCGCCTTGCAGTTCGACCACCGGCAGCGTGGCGCCCGGGTGATGATGGAACTGCGGCGCGGTGTCCTCGTGTTCCCTCGGCAGTGCGACCCACAGCTGCAGCCCGTTCAGTCGGCTCCCGCTGCGGCGCAGCTGCCAATCGGTGCGCTCCGAGTGCACGATGCCGCGCCCGGCGGTCATCCAGTTGACATCGCCGGGACGGATGGTCTGGTGCGAGCCGAGACTGTCGCGGTGGAGGATCTCGCCTTCGAACAAGTACGTGACCGTGGCGAGGCCGATGTGCGGGTGCGGGCGCACGTCGAGGCCCTGGCCGGCGGCGAGCTCAGCCGGTCCCATGTGGTCGAAAAAGATGAACGGGCCGACCATGCGCCGCGCAACGGAGGGCAGCACGCGAGCGACCTGCAGCGCGCCGATGTCGCGCGGTCGCCCCTCGAGCACGTTCGCCAGTTCCGGCGGTGGCGTGTCCACGGCGGGGGCCGGCACGGCGGTGGGAGGGACACTCATGCGGCACTCTCTGCAGGAGATGGGCAGGGACCCGATGCTAGCATCGGGGCTCGGCACGTGTGCGCCGCGCGCCGCGGGCGCGCCGCTGAGGCCGAGCTCAACGTACGGAGGTCGTCATGGACATCGGGTTCATTGGACTGGGGAACATGGGTAGCGCCATTGCGACACGGCTGCTCGGCGCCGGGCATCGACTGAGGGTGTGGAACCGCTCGGCGCACTCACTCGAGCCGCTCGTCGCCGCGGGCGCCGAGGCAGCCGGGAGCGCACGCGAGGCGTGCGCAGCCGAGGTCGTATTCTCGATTCTGAGCGACGACTCGGCGGTGCGCGCGGTGCTGCTGCCCGGCGCGCCCGGCAGCGTGCATGTGAACATGGCGACCATCTCCCCGCAGCTGAGTGACGAGCTCGCGGGGCGTTTCGGCGCGGTCGGCTGCGGCTACATCGCCGCCCCGGTGCTCGGCCGGCCGGACGTCGCCGCAGCGGGTCAGCTGAACATCCTGGCCGCCGGCGCACCGGCCGAACTCGACCGGGTGCAGGGGCTGTTTGATGTGATCGGGCAGAAAACCTGGCGCTTCGGGGACCGACCCGCGCAGGCGAACGTCGTGAAGCTCGCGATGAACTTCATGCTCGCGGCGGCTATCGAGTCGATGGGTGAGGCGGCCGCGCTCGCCAGCGGTTACGCCATCGAGCCGGCGCGGCTGTTCGAGCTGGTGAGCCAGACGTTCTTCCCCGGGCCGGTCTATCAGGGGTACGGGCGAGTGATCGCCGAGTCGCGCTTCGAGCCGGCCGGATTCAGGGCCCGGCTCGGACTGAAGGACGTGCGTCTGGCGCTCGCCGCCGCCGAGGCGGTCCACGCTCCGCTGCCGTTTGCCAGTCTGATGCGAGACTCGCTGCTCGAGGGCTTGGCGCGCGGGGAGGGTGAGCGCGAGTTCGGCGCGGTGCTTGGCCGCGCCCCTCTGCGCCGCGCCGGCCGCTAGAGCAGCCGGGAGGCCGCGTCGAGCCAGGTGCGCTGCGCGCGCCGGTAGTGCGCCGGGGCGATGCGTGCCCGCTCGAGCAGCTCGCGGGCCACCTTGCGGGCCGTCTCGCGCTCGCCCTGGCGCTCGAGCAGCTGTGCATAGCGCACCGCCGCCTCGGCACCGGGATAGGCCGGTGCGAGCGCGCCGTATTCCTCGAGCGCCCGCTCGAGGTTGCCTTCCTGCTCGAGCGAGCGCGCAAAGAGCAGGCGGCGTTCCGGGGAGTCGAACTGCGGATTGTGCTGCATCAGCGTCTCGAGCGTGCTGCGCGCGGCACTCGCCTCGCCGTTGCCGAATTGCGCGCGCGCCAGGCCGAGCATGAGATTCGGATCGTGCTCGTACAGGCCGCTCAAGGTCTGGCGGTACTGCGTGATCGCCTCGGCGCAGCGGCCGTGGCGCACGAGCTCCTCGGCGTAACGCTGCCGGCTCGCCACGTTGCCGGTGACCGCCGCCTCCTGCTCGAAGCGGCGCAGGTCCCCGTACGGGTCCATGGCCCGCTTCAGGCCGCGCCCGGTGCGCTGCGCGGTGCGGCTGCCGAACAGCTCCGGGAGGAGCTCCACCGCCGCGTACGCCAGCGCGCCGAGCAGGGGCAGGAACAACATCACCCAGACCCAGATCCAATTGCGCCCGGTCTTGATGCAATGGATGATCAGAGCGATCGACAGCGCGTAAGGCAGGATCAGGTACAGCATGAGCAGCCTATCGTACCGCATCCGGCGCCCGCTTCGCCCGGCCGGCAGATTGGCTCGTGATGCTGATATTCTGCCGCGCATGAATTCCCTCAGAGCGCCCGGCATGCGCTCAGCGTTGGTCGTGCTCGCCCTGCTGCTCGGCATGCCGTGGGCGGTGGCGGCCGCGCCTCGCCTGCGCGCCGGGGTGTATGTGCTCCATCCGGCCGCGCTGCGGCCCGGCGCGCAGCGCCACCCCCGCATCGGGCTGGTGCTCTCCGGGGGCGGGGCGCGTGGCCTGGCGCACATCGGGGTGCTGAAGGTGCTGCAGAGGCTGCGCGTGCCGATCGACGCCATCGCCGGCACCAGCATGGGCGCGGTGGTCGGCGGGCTGTACGCCAGCGGGCTGAATGCCGGGCAGATCGAGTCGGTGGTGCGCTCGCTGAACTGGCAGGAGGCGTTCCGCGATCAGCCGCCGCGCCAGGATCTGACGCTCAGGCGCAAGGAGGAGGACGACAACTTCCTGGTCAACTTCCGCATCGGCGTGCGCCACGGGCACCTGGTGCTGCCGCAGGGGCTGATCGAGGGGCAGAGCCTCACCGAAATCCTGCGCCGCCTGACGCTGCCGGTGGCGCGCATCACGAATTTCAACGACCTGCCGACGCCGTTTCGGGCCGTCGCCACCAATCTCGCCACGGGCGCGGAGGTGGTGATGAGCTCCGGGGATCTCACCAGCGCCATGCGCGCCAGCATGTCCGTGCCAGGGGTATTCGCGCCGGTGGCGCGCGGCGGGCAACTGCTGATCGACGGTGGGGTCTCGGACAACCTGCCGATCGACGTCGCCCGCGCCATGCATGTCGACGTGCTGATCGTGGTCGACGTGAGCTACCCGATGGAGCCGACGCGGCGATTGAACGGCGTGGCCGGCATCAGCGCCCAAACACTCGCGATCCTGATGAAGCGCCGCTCGGACCGAGAGCTCGCGACGCTCGGGCCTCACGATGTGCTCATCCAACCGGCTCTCGATGACGTCTCCTCCTTCGACTTCGGCAACGTCAATCGCCTGCTCGCGCTCGGTGAGGCGGCGGCCTGGAAGATGCGCAAGCGCCTCTCGGCCTTCTCGGTGAGTGCGGCGGCCTACCGCCGCTACCAGCAGCGGCGCGCGCGGCTGCGCCGCGCACCGCCGCGGATCGCATTCGTCGAGGTGCGCACCGGCTCGCGCAGCTACTCCGCGCCGATCGAGAAGCTCTTCAGCGACATGATCGGCAAGCGCATGAACCCGAACGCGATCTCCCGGCGCATCACGACGCTCTACGGCCAGGGCGGCTTCGACACGCTCGACTACCAGCTGGTGCGCCGCGGCCAGCGCTACGGCCTGCTGATCGATGCACGCCGCGCCTCGATTGGCCCGAACTACCTGCGCTTCGGGCTGAGCCTGCAGGATGATTTCTCCGGCGATGCCACCTACGAGGCGGCGGCCCGCTACGTCATGTCCGACATCACCCGCCCCGGCGGGGAGTGGGTGACGGACGGGCAGATCGGGCAGACCTCACAGCTCGCCACCGAGGTGTACCTGCCGTTCTCGAAGTTCTCCGGCTGGTTCGTGTTGCCGAAGGTCTCGATTGCCGCCAGTGATCTGCCGTTTTTCATCGGTCAGCGTGTGCGCGCGCAGTACCGCGAGCACACGTTCCGCTACGGCCTTGATCTCGGCAAGCAGTTCGGCGACTGGGGCGAGATCCGCGCCGGGGTGTACCGCGAAGCGGGGCACTCCAGGTTGAACGTCGGGGATCCGAACGATCCGTCGCTACCGTTCCCGCCGCTGCAGAATTTCGGCTCCCTGACCTATTTCCTACGCTTCAGCTACGACACGCTCGACAACATCGATTTCCCGCACTCGGGCGAGCAGGCGACGCTGCAGTGGAGCAGCGCGCACAAGGTCATCGGAGCGCCGAGCTACAACCAGGTGACGCTGCACTACCTGGCGGCGCACACCTGGCACGACCGCAACACCGTGGCGTTCTCGTTCTCCGCCGGCAGTCTGCTCAACCGCCCCACGAATCTGCGCATGGAGTTTCCGCTCGGGGGGTTCCTGAACCTCTCGGGCCTGAAACCCTACTCACTCTACGGTCCGCACTTCGGCGTGGCCACCCTGTCGTTGTATCGTGAAATCGATCGTGGCGGGCCGGGCTACCTCGGGGTGCCGATCTACCTCGGCATGTCGCTCGAGGCCGGCAACGTGTGGCAGAACCTGAGCCAAGCGAGGTGGAACACGCTGCACAAGGATGCGAGCGTCTTTCTCGGGCTCGACACGTTCTTAGGCCCGGTGTATCTGGGCAGCGGCTTCGATGACCACGGCAGCCAGTCGTACTACCTGTTCCTCGGCCGCACGTTCTGAGGCGCCGAGCGCCTCGGCGCTCAGACCCGACGGCTCTCGACTAGGTTCTCGACTCTCTCGAACACCAGTGCCGGTCTGTCGCCGGCGCGCGAGTACAGATGGCGGCGGCTCATCTCGCTGAGCGACGCGTCGCGCTCGGCGGCCGTGGCATACCAGTGCAGTCGGTGCCACTCCGGCCCGACCAGCTTGCGGAACGGATCCCCGGGACTGAGGCTGACGCGCACCCCATAGGGCCGCTGTCGATCGGTGTGGGGGCTCGTGAGATTCTGTGGCTGGCTGATTCCCATGGCGCGCGAAGCTTAAGGTGCCGGGCGGCGTGGGCGCAAGAGCACCCGCGGGACGCGCTATCATGCGCAGCGGAGGAATTCGCCATGGCATCGTTGCACAAGAGAACCACCCTGCCCGAACCCCACGAGATGCTGCCGGGACGCAGCACCGCGCTCGAGGTGCCGCCTGAGCATTTCGTGACCGGTCATCGCATCGTGCCGCCGTACCCGCCGGGGCTGCGCGAGGCGCTGTTCGCCATGGGCTGCTTCTGGGGCGTCGAGCGGCTCTACTGGGAGCTGCCCGGGGTGTACTCGACGGCCGCGGGCTACGCCGGCGGCATGACGCCCAATCCCACCTACCGCGAGGTGTGCGGCGGGTTCACCGGCCACGCCGAGGTGGTGCGCGTCGTCTACGACCCGGCACGCATCAGCTACGAGACGCTGCTGAAAGCGTTTTGGGAGTCCCACGACCCGACGCAGGGCATGCGCCAGGGAGGCGATGAGGGCACCCAGTACCGCTCGATGATTTTCACCGCGGACGCGGCACAACAGGCGGCGGCTGAGGCTTCGCTGCGCGCCTACCAGGTGCGCCTGACGGCGGCCGGTCATGGCGCGATCACCACGCAGATCGCGCCCTGGCCGACGTTCTATTACGCCGAGGATTATCACCAGCAGTACCTGGCGAAGAATCCGAACGGGTACTGCGGGATAGGGGGATGCGGAGTTCCCTTCAAACTCGCGGAGTTACAAGTGGGGGAGAAGGCGTAGTATTCGCTACGCTGTGGGTTCCAACAGGAAGTCGCGTGGTTAGCATCGGCTTGCCAG
>JBMFWZ010000008.1:0-56952 GCA_049964755.1 Steroidobacteraceae bacterium
CTTATGCTTAAGTGAAGGGACAAAATGCCCCGCCGGCCGAGGCGCGACTGGGGCGCGGTATTTTAGGGGAACACCCCTGCGGAAGCCACTCGCCGTTTGCGCCTGCGAGTGCTTGATTTTTCAATCGAAATTCCGCCGGACACGCCTATCGCGGCTCACGGCATGTACATCCCGCCGTTCACGTGCAGCGTCTCGCCGGTGATGTAGCCGGCTTGCGCCGAGGCCAGGAAGAGCACCGCGGCGGCCACATCGCTCGGGCTGCCGAGCCGCCCGGCCGGAATCCGCTGAAGCAGCGCCGCGCGCTGTGCCTCGGGCAGCGTCCGGGTCATGTCGGTATCGATGAAGCCGGGGGCCACGGCGTTCACCGTGATGCCACGGGAGGCGACTTCCTGGGCGAGGGATTTGGTGAACCCGAGCAGCCCCGCCTTGGCGGCCGCATAGTTGGTCTGGCCGGGGTTGCCGGTGAGCCCGACCACCGAGGTCAGGTTCACGATCCGCCCGCGCCGCTCCTTCATCATGTGCCGCAGACAGGCCTTGCTCAGGCGGAACACCGCACTGAGATTGGTGCTGATCACCGCATCCCAGTCCTCGGACTTCATGCGCACCAGCAACCCGTCGCGCGTGATCGCCGCGTTGTTCACCAGAATGGTGGGCAGTTCACCGGCGGCATCCAGATCCGCCAGCAGCGCATCGATGGAGCTCGGATCGGAGACGTCGAGAACGGCCCCGCGGCCGCGGCCGCCGGCCTCCAGCAGCGCCGCGCCGATCGCCTCGGCGCCGCCTAAGCTCGTGGCCGTACCAATCACCCTCGCCCCGGCGCGCGCGAGCGTCAGGGCGATCTCCCGGCCGATGCCGCGCGAGGCGCCGGTGACCAGCGCGATGTCATTGTTCAGCATCGGATCAGGTCCCATGGGTCTCGGCCGGCGCACCGACTGCTGCGAGCGCCGCCGTGATGGAATGTTCATCCTCGAGCGCCAGACACTCGAAGTCCGCGCGCCGCTCGATGCGCCGGTTCAGCGCCGTCAGCACCTTGCCGGGTCCGCATTCGATGAGCTGACGCAGGCCGCGCCCGGCAAGCGCACGCACCGTATCGGTCCAGCGTACCGGATGGCACAGCTGACGCACCAGCAGTGCACGCAGGTCGGCCGGCTCGCGATGCTCGGCGGCATCCACTGCGCTGACGAAGCACAAGCGCGGGGGGCTCCAGTGCACGGCCTCGAGCTGTGCGGCGAGCCGCTCGGCTGCAGAGCGCATCAGACTGCTGTGCGAGGGGACGCTCACCGGCAGGATCACCGCGCGTTTTGCACCGCGGGCCTTGGCCGCCTCGATGGCGCGCTCGACGGCCGAGCGGTCACCGGCGATCACCACTTGGCCGGGCGCATTGAAGTTCACCGCTTCGACCACCTGCGCGCCGGCGGCCCCGCGGCACACCTCGATGACGACCTCATCCTCCAGACCGAGAATGGCGGCCATCGCGCCGCTGCCGATCGGCACCGCCTCCTGCATGAACTGTCCGCGCAAGCGCACCAGCGTGATCGCCTCGGCAAAGGGCAGCGCCCCGGCGGCCACCAGCGCGGTGAACTCCCCGAGGCTGTGCCCGCTCAGCACCTGCGGCTCAGCACCGCCGCGCTCGCGCCACAGGCGCCAGAGCGCGATGCCCGCCGCCAGCATCGCCGGCTGGGTACACTGCGTGGCATTGAGACGCTCCGGCGGCCCGCCCGACACCACCGCCCACAGATCGTAATCGAGCGCCGCGGAGGCCTCGGCGAACGTCTCGCGCACCAGAGCGCCGTGCGGGGCGGCAGCCAGATCGGCCAGCATGCCGACGGACTGCGAACCCTGCCCCGGAAACACAAACCCAAAACCCATGCACTCATCCCGCATGACGAAAAGCGGCCGGAGTATACCGTGCCTGCCCGCCCCGGCGGGCGCAAAGCGCCGCCGGGCGGAACGGCGGGCGCGAGCGGCGGTCCAATGCACATCGGCGCGACGGCGCGGCCGGCCCGCGGGCATTTGTTATCATCGGACACGGGCGCGCCGGGGGCGCGCGAGCGAACCTGGACAATTCATGACACATCGAATCGAGCGCCAGCGCGGCGGCGCGCGGCGCGCCCTGCGGTCGCGCGGCTTCACCCTGATCGAAATCATGGTGGTGGTCGTGATCATCGGCCTGCTGGCCGCCGTGATCGTCCCAGAAGTCGTCAACAAGGTCGACGAGGCGCGCGTGGCGAAGGCCAAGGAAGATATCCAGAGCCTGGAGACCGCCATCACCGAGTACCGTCTGGACAACTCGGTCTACCCGACCACCCAACAGGGCCTGAAGGCGCTGGTGAAGCGCCCGAGCGACGCCTCGCTCACCAACTGGCACGGCCCCTACATCCAGCGCCTGGTCAAAGACCCCTGGGGCCACGCCTATCATTACCAGTACCCCGGCACGCACGGCTTGCCCTATGACCTGTACACCTACGGCGCCGACAACCAACCGGGCGGTACCGGCGATAACGCCGACATCGGCAACTGGAATCTTGGCAATTGACCGCTCGGCGCGGCGTTCGCGCGGCTTCACGCTGCTTGAGATCCTGGTGGTGCTCGCCATCATCGGGGTGCTCAGCGCCGGGGTGCTGCTGTCGATCGACCTGACCGGGCACGATCCGGCATTGCACACCGCGGCGCGGCGGCTGGCGGCACTGATGCGCTATGCGCGCAGCGAGGCGGAGCTGCAAACACGTGACTACGGCCTCGTGTTCGATTCGAGCGGCTATCAGTTCGTCACCTACGCCGTGCGGCGCCGCGAATGGCGGCGCGTCAAGGACGATCAGTCACTGCGCCAGCGTCTGCTGCCCGCGGGGATCGACGTGAAGGTCGTGGTCGACGGGCGCACCGTGAAGCTGCCGGCGAGGGCCCACGTCAAGCACGGCGCCCTCGCCCCGCAGGTGATGCTCTACTCGAGCGGGGATCTGTCCTCCTTCAGCGTCACGCTGTGGCGCCACGGCGAGGCCCGCCAGGGCTTCGTGATCCGAGCCAACCGCCGCGGCCGCATCGTCGAGCACTCCCTCGCCGCGGCGCATTCCCGATGAAGCCGGCGCGCGGGTTCACGCTGATCGAGGTGCTGGTGGCGCTCGCCATCGTCACCATCGGCATGGCCGCAGTGCTCGAGGCGCTCACCTCCTCGGCCCGCGCCACGCTGTATCTGCGCCACAAAACCTTCGCCGAGTGGGTGGCGCTCAATCAGATCGAGCGGGTGCGCCTCTCCGGGACGTTTCCGCACACCGGCACCAGCACCGGACACCTGCGCTTCGCTCGGCATCAGTGGCGCTGGCGGCAGAAGGTGAGCGACACCACGGTGCCGGGTGTGGTGCGCATCGTCGTGCGCACGCGGCCTCTGCACGGGCACGACCACCACGAGTGGTACGCGAGCGTCACCGGTTACATGGGCCGCGCAGTGGGCCCGCCGAACCCGCTCTCCCCACAATGGATCCCCGGCTCGATCGCGGGCGTGCCCACGGGCGCACCGGGCGCACCGGGCGCACCGGGTGCACCGGGTGCACCGGGCAACACCGGCACCGGGACACTGGGCAGCGCCCTGAACCAACCGCTGGGGCTGCCATGAGCCGCCGAGCACGCACCAGCGGCTTCACGCTGCTCGAGCTGCTGGTGGCGATCTTCATCGCCGCGATCATGTTCGCCATCGGGTACGGGGTGATCCTGCAGTCGCTGCGTGCGCGCGGGGCGATCCGCCGCGACCAGCGCCAGCTGGTGCACCTGCAGAGTGCGCTGCGCATCATGGAGCAGGACTTCGTCCAACTCGCCCCGCGGCCGATCCGCACGGCGAACGGCCTCGGCTGGGAACCGGCGCTGATGACCGGAACCGCTGGCGGTCCGCTCGCGCAGTTCACCCGCGGCGGCTGGAGCAACCCGCTCGGCCTTCAGCGCCCGGAGCTCGAGCGCGTCGCCTACGTGTTGCACCACGGCACGTTGATCCGCGAGCACTGGAACGTGCTCGATCCGACGCTCTCGGACCGGCCCGTCGAGCGTGAGCTGCTGCGACACCTGCGCGGGGTCACGCTGCGCTATTTGGACCTGAACCACCAGTGGGTGCGCCAGTGGCCGCCACCGGTGGCCGGGGCCGAGTCGACGCTCGACACCTATTACCGGATGCGCCCACTGGCCGTCGAGGTGACGCTGCGCACTCGCCAGTGGGGACGGATCGAGCGCATCTTCGAGGTGGCCGAGTGAGCGCGCGCGCCACCCTCGAGCGCACCCCGCGGCGCGAGCGCGGAGTGGCGCTGCTGGTGGCGATCCTGTTGGTCTCCCTCGCCACCGTGATCGCCGCCTCCCTCGCCTACCACAACGCCATGACCGCGCGGCGCACCATCGGGGCGTTCGACTACGACCAGGCGCTGCTCGTGACCGAGGGCACCGAGGCGTTCGCCGCCTACGGACTGCAACAAACCTTCCGCAGCCAACCGGGCCAGATCGACCCCGAGCAGCCCTGGGCGCAACCGATCGGCCCGATCAGCGTCTCCCCGGGCGTGACGCTCGAGGCCTCACTGGAGGATCTGCAGGGCCGCTTCAATCTCAACAACGTGCTCGAGAGCGACGGGGCGACCGTCAACACCCAGCAGCTGCAGGCGTTTCGCGAGCTGCTGACGATGGTGGGCTTGAAGCCGCAGTGGGCCGACGACTGGGTCAATTGGATCGACAAGAGCCCGACGCCGGCGATCGCCGATGCGCCCTCGGCGAGCGCCTATCTCGAGATGGACCCGCCCTACCACACCCCGAACCTGCCGGTGAGCAGCGCGAGCGAACTGATGGCACTGCCGGGTTTCGGGCGCGCGCGCTTCGAGCGCATCGCCCCGTACGTCACCGCACTGCCGGTGGGCACCGCGCTGAACACCTGCACCGCATCGCCCCTGGTGCTCGATGCCTATCTCGGCCACCTGCAGTTCAGCGCCGACCCGCGCCAGTTCGCGCGCGACCGCGCAGCGGCGAGCGGCGGTTGTTTCCCGACGCTGAGCGAGATGGAAACGGCGATGCAGAACACCCTCTCGAACACTCCGGGGGCGAGCGCGAACGGCGCGGCAGCGACGAGCCAGGCGCAGCCGTTGTTTGCCGCGACGTCCCAGTGGTTCCGCCTGACCAGCGTGGTGCGGGCCGACGGCACGGAGTTCGTCCTGTACTCGGTGCTCTATCGCGACAGCGACGGCACCGTGCGCACGGTGCTGCGCAGCGACACGCCGAATTGAGTTCGGCTAGGATTGAGGGATGGCCGATCCGCTTCTGCTCAGGCTCTCCCCCAGCGACCCCGCGCAGGCGCACTGGCTCGCCGTCGGCCATGCCGCCGGACCGGAGAGCGGGCCGCTGACGCTCGCCGCGGCGCGCCTCGGCACCCGTGCGCTGATCGTGCTCGTGCCGGGCACCGACGTGCTGCTGACGCACGCGCAGCTGCCGAGCGCGCGCTCGAGTGTGAAGGCGCAGCAGCTCGTGCCGTTTGCGCTCGAGGAGCAGCTCGCCGAGGACATCGACACCCTGCACTTCGCGCTCGGCCGGCGCGACGACGCCGGCCGCACGCCCGTGGCGGTCGTGGCCCGCGCGCGCATGACGGCCTGGCTCGCCGCCCTTGAGGCTGCGGGTCTGGCGCCCACCGCGCTCTACGCCGACACGCAGCTGCTGCCGACCAATCCCGCCCAGACCGTCGCGCTGCTCGAGCGCGAGGCGATCACGGTGCGTCCCCCGGGGGGCGAGGCGGTGACGCTGGCGGCCGAGGCGCTGCCCGAGGCGCTCGAGCTCGCCCAGGCCGATGGCGCCGGCCGCGGTCTCATTCTCTACGCCAGCGAGACGGACTGGCAGCGCCACGGCGCGGCGATCGAAGCGCTGCGCGGGCGCTTCGAGGCGCTGCAGGTGCAACGCCTGGCGGGCGATGCGCTCGAGCTGTTCGCCCGCGCGCTGCCCGCCGGGGAGGCCATCAATCTGCTGCAGGGCGCGTATGCGCCGAACCGCAGTCTGATCGCCGGGGCGCGCGCCTGGCGCTGGGCCGGGGGCCTCGCCGCGGCGCTCCTCGGGCTGCACCTGGTCGGTCAGGGCCTCGAACTGAGCGTGCTGCACCGGCGCGAGCACGCGCTCGATGCCGCCATCGCCCGGGTATTCCAGCGCGCCGTACCGGGTGACACGGACGTCTCCGAGGCGCACCGCATCATGGCGCAGCGCCTCGCTTCGGTGCGCGCCGCCGCCGGCGGCAGCGTGTTTCTGCAGGCGCTCGGGGCGCTGGCGCGCGCGCGCGCGGCCGCGCCTGGCGTGCAGCTGAGGGCCGTGAGCTTCCACGGCGAGGCCGCCACGGTCGAGCTCGATGCCCCGTCGATCGAGACCCTGAACGCGCTGGCGCAGTCGCTGAGCGCTCAGGGCTGGCCGGCACAGCTCACCGGCGGCTCGCAGGCGCACGGGCGCTTCATCGGCGGGCTGCGCATGCATCGGGGGAGCTGATGGGCATCGTTTCGCTGTCGCGACCGGACCTCAGCCGTCTCTCCAGACGCGAGCGGCGCATCCTCCTCTTCGGTGCAATCATCGCCGCGGGGCTGTTCGTGCTGGCGGTGGTGTTGCCGCTCGAGCGCAGCGTCGCGGCGCTGCACCGCTCCGTGGCGCACCGGCGCAGCGAACTCGCCTGGATGCGCCGCGTGGCGCCGGAGCTGGCGGCGGCCGGCCCGCCGGGGGCCAACGGCACGCTGCCGCTGATCGTGCTGATCGACCAGTCGGCTCGCCGCGCCGGACTCTCCGCAGCACTCACCGGCAGTGCCCCCGAGGGCCCCGATATTTTGCAGGTCCGCCTGCAGCGCGCCCCGTTCGACACGCTGATCGCCTGGCTCGCGCGGCTCGAGCAACGCGATGGCGTCGTGGTCCGGGCCGCACGCATCCAGGCGGCCAAGGGCGCAGGCCTGGTCGATGCGGCGCTCACGCTGAAGCGCTCCTAGTCGTGCAGCGCCTCGCCATTATCGTGCTCGCCGGCGCGGTGTTCGCGGCCGTGCTGCTGGCGCGCCTGCCGGCCGCCTGGGTGCTGCCGGCCCTCGGCCCGCGACTCACCTGCGCCCGTGTCGAGGGGACGCTCTGGAGCGGCGAGTGCGCGGGTGCTCGCCTCGCCGGCGTGCACCTCGATCAGCTCACCTGGCAGGTGCACCCCGCCGCTCTGCTCGGCGGACGCCTCGCGGCCGACCTGAGCGCGCGGCGCGCCGGCGCCGAGGCCAGTGGCGAGGTGAACGTGAGCTGGCACGGGCCGCTGCGGGCCCGCGACGTGCACGCGCAGCTGCCCCTGGAACCGGGGCTGCTGCCGCCCCTGCCGCCCTACATCACGGGGGTGCTCGAGGCGGATGTTGCGCACGCGGTCGTGGCGCGCAGCGGCGCCGTCGAGCAGCTGCACGGCACGCTCATCGTGCGCCGCCTGATCGACAGCAGCGGCTCGGTCACCCCGCTCGGCAGTTTCCGCATCCGCTTCCCCGCCGGCCCGGGCGAGCCGCGCGGGCGGCTGCGCGATCTGGGCGGCCCGCTCTGGCTGCGCGGCACACTGCGCCTCACCCCGCAGCCGGGCTACGTGCTGCACGCTCGCGTCGCGGCGCGCACCGGCGCCTCGCCCTCGCTGCTGCAGGCCCTGCAATACCTGGGCGCCCCGGATGAGCAGGGGCGCCGCCCGTTCGCACTCGCCGGCACGTACTGAGCCGGCTCACAGTTCCTGGAACGCCCCGAGCAGCGGGAAGTACAACCCGGCACGCACCGGCTCGGGCCCGAGTTCGCGCGCCAACGCTCGGTACACCTCGAGCTGCGCCCGGTAGCGCTCGAGCTCCTGGGCGAGAAACCCCTCGAGCCGTCCGCCCTCGTGCGTGCTGGTCTTGAAATCGATCACCCACCGCACACCCTCGGCATCGATGAACGAGCGGTCGATCACGATGCTGCGCAGGCGCCCGTCGGCGAGCCCCGAGAGCGCCCGCTCGCTGGCCGCCTCGCGGTGCGCGCTGGAGAGGATCCAACGCCCGCGCGGATCGGCGAGCGTGGCGCGCAGCGCAGCGAGCACCCGCCCGGTGGCGAACGCGAGCTGCGCTGCGCTCACCCCGTAGCGCGCCAGCTGCGCCTCATAGAGGTGCGCGCGCGACTCCAACGCCGCCGGCCCCGGCAGTGTCGCGTCGGCGGCGAACTGTTGCAGCGCCGCATGCACCACCGTGCCGATGTGGCGCGCGGTCTCCTGAACCCAACTGAACTCCGGCGGCTCGAGCGACTGACCGGCGAGCGGCAGGCGCGTCAACGACGGCGGCGGCGGATGCTCGCTGGGCTGGCGGGAAAGGATGAGCCGCTGTCCGGCCACGGCCGCCGACGCGTTCGCCGCGCTCACCGGGGAGGCGGCGGCGGTTTCGAGTCCGGCGAGGAACGCCGGCCCGAGTGCCGGCCAGAGCCTCGCGAGCGGGGAGCCGGACGGCGGTCGCGGCATCGCCCCGTCGCGTCTGGGCTTGAGCGTGGCGTAAAGATGCAGCGAACGTCGGGCGCGGGTGGCCGCGACGTAGAGCAATCGCAGCTGCTCATGGGCACCGCGTCGCTCGCGCAACCGTTTGACGAACGCCCCGATGCCGCGCGGATCCTCCGCGCCCACCGGCGGCGCCGGGGCGAGCAACAGGTCGCTCTCGCCGGCCTGTTCGCGCGGCAGATCGAGCCAGCGCAGCAGCGGCTCACGGTCGTGGTTGCCGCGCCGGTCCAACCCCGGAATCACCACGTGATCGAACTCGAGGCCCTTGGCGTGATGGATGGTGAGAATCTGCACCGGGTGCGCTCCGAGGGCGAGCGGCTCGGCATACAGGTTCGCCAACAGCTCCTCGAGCGCGGCGCTGCCGAGCCGCTCGAGGAGCGCACCGCGCTCGCTCACCGCAGTGAAGAACGCGCGCGCGTGACGCAGCGCATCGGCCGCATACGCATCCGCGCCGCCGAGGGCAAACCACGTCTGCTCGAGCCAGTCGACGAACGGCATGCGACCGCGGCGCGTGAGCGCCTCCTCGAGCACCACGCGCACCCGCTCGAGGCGCTCCCGATCCCCCGGCGCACACGCGGCCCATCGCTGCGGATCGTTCAGCGCCTCCCACGGCAGCGTCGAGGCCTCGCGCGAGGACAGTTCGCTCAGCGTCGCGAGCGTCACGCCGCACCACGGAGCGCGCAGCACCGCGAGCCACGCCGTCCGATCCCCAAGATGGCCGAGCGCCCTGGCAAGCGCCACGAGGTCACGGACCACCGGCACCTCGGCGAGCGGGACGAGTTTCACGCCGATCGCCTCCACGCCGCGGCTCTGCAGCGCTCCGATCAGCTGCTCGGCATGGCGGCGCGCGGCCACCAGCACGGCGATCGAGGCCTGGGGGTCTGCTGCCTTCAGCGCCACGATGCGCTCGAGCAGCGCTGCGCTCTCGGGCGCGCGCGTCTCGGCGGCCAACAGGCGCACTTCCACCGGCGCCGCCGCGCCGCTTGACTCCCCGGTGCCCGGCAGGCTCGGGGTAAAGCTCACCGCGCTCGAGCGCAGCTCATCGCGCACCGGGAACAACGCCCCGAACGTGGCGTTGCACCACTCGATCAACGCCGGCACGGAGCGAAAGTTACGCCGCAGGCGCAGCGGCTCGAGGCGCAGCGCCCCGATGCCCCGATCGCGCACGGCGAGGAAGCAACCGACTTCCGCCTCGCGAAACATGTAGATCGACTGCATCGGATCGCCCACCACGAACAGCGTGCGTCCGTCCTCACCGTCCCAGCCGGCCGTCAGGCCGGCGATGAGCTCGGTCTGGGCGGCCGAGGTGTCCTGGAACTCATCGACCAGGATGTGCCGCAGACCCACCCCGAGCCGCAGGGCCAGATCGCTCGGCTCGCCCTCCTCGGTGAGGGCCGCCTGCGCCGCCCCGGCGATGCGCGTGTAATCGACCTGCCCCTCGAGCGCAAAGCGCACCTCGAGCTGCGCGGCGGCCACTCGCAGCAACCGCGAGAGAGCCGCCAGCGCCGCGGCATCCTGCGGCGCAAGCTGCGGCCGCGGCAGCGCGCTCACCTCGAGCAGCGCCTCGCGCACCGGCGCCAGTGCCGCGAGCGCCGCAATGCACTCCTGCAGCTCGGCGCGCGCGGCGGCCTCGCCGTACTCGATGCCGAGCTTGCGGTTGACCGCGCGGCGCCACTCGCCCTTCTGCGTCAACACCAGCGCCCCGAGCCGCTGCCAAGCCTCGAGCGTGCCGGCCTCGGCGCTGAGCGGCCCGACGCCCGGCAGTCGCGCGAGCCGCGCGAGCAGCGCCTCGCCGATGAGTGTGCCGCAGGCGCTGAGCGCTGCGCGCACCAGGCGCTGCAGACTGGTGTCGACCCGCTCGCTGAGGGCCTGCGGGTCGTGCCCGAGCACGTGCGGCAGCCAATGCGCCCGCTCGGCCAACATCTGCGCCAACAGCCGCTCGAGGTTGCCCCAGCGGTTGTCGAGCCGCTCGAACCACAGATCCGCGTCAGCCGCGAGCGCCTCGTCCTGCTCGGCGCCGAGCAATGTCTGGCGGGCCGCGAGCGCATACAGAGCGTGCGGGCGCTCCCCGAGCGTCAGCGGCCCGCCGGCCCGAGCCGCGAGCGGCAGCCGGTTGGCGAGACTCAAGTTGAAGGCATCGATGGTGAGGATGCGCAGCCGCGACGGATCGACCTCGAGGCGCCAGCCGCGGGCTGAGGAGCGCTCGAGCACCGCAGCGGCGAGCGAGCGCAGCCGCTCCCCGAGCGCACCGCTGCCGCACTGCCCGTGCAGCGCGCGGTACATCCGCTCGCGCATCTCGGCGGCCGCCCGGCGCGTGAACGTGATGGCGAGGATCTCCTGCGGATCGTCGACCTCGGCGAGCAGGCGCAGCAGGCGCTGGGTGAGGACCGTCGTCTTGCCCGAGCCGGCCGGCGCCTGCAGCACGAT
Source organism: Steroidobacteraceae bacterium (assembly GCA_049964755.1). Classification (GTDB taxonomy): domain Bacteria; phylum Pseudomonadota; class Gammaproteobacteria; order Steroidobacterales; family Steroidobacteraceae; genus 13-2-20CM-66-19. The sequence goes on from JBMFWZ010000008.1 coordinate 10,928, forward strand.
GGAGCGACGCGGGTCGGTGGCCTGCTCGCGCGCGGCCTCATCGCAGCTCTGCGGATCCTCCGCAGCGCCCCTCACGGCCCCTCCTCGGCGAGCGCCTCGTCCGTCTCGGGCACCTCGAGCCCCTCCCCGATGCGGCACAGCGCACCGAGGTGACAGAACTCGCACGCTCCGGGTTTCGGATCGACCGCCGCTTCGCCGTGCACGAATCCCGTTGCGAGCCGCTCGAGCACGGCCTGCCAGGCCGCCACGCGTGCCGCCCAGGGCGCCTGGGGCGAGCCGTCCGACTCCACGCCCTGCACCCCCGGCAGCGCCTGCGCGCTCGCCGCAACACCTTGGAAGACAATCTCCCGCGCCGTCAGATGCACGGTCGCGAGCGCCCGCACCGCCTCCCCGAGCGCCGCGCGGTAGGCGAGCAGCTGCGGGTGCGAGGGACGCTCGCCGTACCAGTCCGGACGGATCGGCCGACCGGTCTTGTAATCGAGGATCGCGAGCGAGCCGTCGCCGAGCACATCGACGCGATCGATGCGCAGGTTCACCCGCGCCCCGGCGAGCGTCAGTTCCACGGCGCGCTCGGTGTCGCGCACCGTGAACGCCTCGCGATGCCGCTCGAGCTCGCACAGCGCGCGCATCAACCGCACGGCGCGTTGGCGCTCGCGCCGCAGCGCGGCGGCCGACGGCGGTGCGCTCTGGCCGGCGAGGAGGCGCTCGAGGGCACCCTCCACGCAGGCCCCGAGCCGCTCATCGAGGGCCTCAGGCCCGAGCGCCGCCAGTGCCGCGGAGTCCCCGAGCTCGCGCCAGAGGTCCTGCAGCGCCGCGTGCAGCAGCTGGCCGCGCAGGTCCGCCGGCACCCCCGGCTCGCTCGATTCCAGCGGCGTGCAACCGAGACGCAGCTCCCCGTAGGCACGAAACGGACAGAGGTTCTGCAGCTCGAGGCTGCGGGTGCCGGCCGGCAGCGGCACGCGCGCGTCCCAGGGCCGCACCGCCTCGACCCAGGTCTCGAGCTGACCGTCGCGATGCACTCGCTCGGCCAGCCACGGCAGGGGCACGCCCTGAGGGGCCTGCAAGGGCGCCCAGCCCTCCAGCAGCGGGCTCGGCAACACCGTCACGTCCCCGTCGCGCAGCGGCGCGGAGAGCACCAGGCGCTCTGCGGCGGCCCGCCAGGCGCCCAGCAGCGCCTGCGCCTCGCGCAGCCGCCCGCCGGCCGAGGCCGCCGGCCAGGCGGCCGCGAGCTGCGCCCCGAGTGGCAGGAACGGATTCGGATCAGGAGCCTGCGGCAGCGTGTCGTGATCGAGTCCACCGACCCAGATCCCGTCGTAGCGCACGATCGGGTCGGCGAGCGATGCGGTAATGGTCACGGCCGCGTCCTCCTCGGCCGGCCGGTAGGCCGTCCGCGCGGCCAGTTCGCTCAGCCGCTCGATCGCCGCGGAGCGCTCCAGACGCAGCACGACGGCCGACAGTTGGCCGTATTCCTCGAGCAGCTCACGCAGTCGCAGCAGCGTCTGTTGCGCAGGGCTGTCGAGCCCTGCGGTCCCTCCCGGCCAGCCGAGCGCCTCGAGGGCCGCCTGGAAGCGCTCGGACCACTCGCGCGGGGAACCCGCTGCGCTGCCGAGCGCAGCGGCGGCCTCAGCGAGGCGCTCGCGAATCGCGGCGCCGACTCCCACCGGCGTCGCCCCGAGGAGCGTCTCGAACGTGCGTCGGTCCAGGGCCGGCGGCGCCCGCTCACGCAGCCACAGATCGAGCCGCGCGCGCCCCTCGGCGGATTCTTGCCAACACGATCCGCGCAGCCACTCCAACAGCGCCTCGAGCGGCACGCGCCGCCCATCGAGCAGCGCCAGTGCGCTCAGAGCATGCGCGAGCGCCGGCTGCTGCGCGAGCGGCGCGCCGCCCTCCACCGCCGCGAACTCGTGCTCGGCACCGACCGTGAAACCCGGGTCGAGCGCCTGGCGGATCAGCGCCGCGAGCCGCCCGCAGCGCTCCAACGAGCCCGGCAGCACCACCAGCAGCCGCGAGTCGGGCGCCGCGCGCAGCTGCGCGGCACACCAGCCGGCGATACGGTCGAGCTCCTCGGTCGGATCGGCAGCGCGGAGCACCTCGGGCACGGCCACCGGCGCCCCCGGAGCGCACCAGAGCGTCTCCCAGCCGCGCTCATCGCGTGCCTGGCGCAGCGCCCGCAGGCGCGGCGCCTCGAGCAGGAACCCGCACAGCGCCACGGGCCGAGCATCGCCGAGCGCAGCGTGCACACCGAGCGCGTCCTCGAGCGTTTGGGCCCCGAGCGCCGCGACTCGCGCGCCGACCGCGCGCTCGACCTCGAGCAGCAGCGCCGTTTCGCTTTGCGCAAGGGCCCGCAGACCGGACAGATCGATACCGAGCGTCTCGGCGAGCCGGCGGGCCGCGAGCAATCCCTCCGCGAGCGCCCCGGGGTTGGCGAGCACGAGCGTCTCGATCGCCTCGTCCGTGCACTCGCGCCACAGCAGCCACTCCTCGGCCGGGCGCAGCAGCCGCGGGGGGATCCCCTCGGCGGACCCCTCGAGCGCGCGGCGCTCGCATTCGCGGCCGAGCCATCCTTCGAGCGGCAGCACATCGGGGCTCGGCCAGACCCTGCGACCCCGATCGAGTTGGGCCGCGGCGTGGGCCAGGCGCAGCGCATGCGCGCGCCGGCGGGTCGGCGTCACCAGGGTGCCCCCGGCCTCGATGAGGGCCTCGAGATGCGCAGGAACCTTTATCAAAACAATAGATTAGCTGTTATTTATGAGAAACGACTTTTAACAAACTACATCCACGTCGTTCATTTGAACCGCGCGCTGGCCGCGACCACGTTGTCCTGCGGCGGCGCCGAGGCGTAGCCGGCGAGCAGATCCTCGATCCGGCCGAACACATCGAGCAGCATCGCGCTGTCCGGTAGCGTGGTGACGCGAAAGTGATTGCGGTACGGCACGTTGAAGCTCACCCCAGGGGCCACCAGCACGTGTTTCTGCTCGAGCAGATCGAGGGCGAAGCGCTGATCGTCGAAGCCCGGCAAGCGTTCGGTGTCGACACCGATGAACGCATACATCGCGCCCTGCGGGATCTGCTTCAGCCGCAGGTAAGCGCTGGCCCCCACCGCGTGCGCGATGGCCTGGCGCGACTCGTACAGTCGCCCGCCCGGCACGATCAGATCACGGATCGACTGGTAGCCGCCAAGGGCCGTCTGCACCGCCCACTGGGCGAGCACGTTGCTGCACAGGCGCAGCGAGCTCAGCAGATCGATGGCGTTCAGATACTCCGCCGCGGCACGGGTGCGCCCCGAGAACACGGCCCAGCCGACCCGGTAGCCGCACGCGCGGTACACCTTGGAGAGCCCGGAGAGCGTGGCGCACAGCGTGTCCTCGACCAGGGTGGCCATGGGCACGAACTGCGCCTCGTCGTACACCATCTGGTCGTAGATCTCGTCGCTGAAGACCACGAGTCCGGCACGCTCGGCCAGCCGCGCGAGCCGCTCGAGCACCGCGCGCGGATACACCGCGCCGGTGGGGTTGTTCGGGTTGATGACGACCAGAGCGCGTGTGCGCGGCGTGATGAGCGCGGCCACTTCGTCCGGATCGGGCACGAAGCCGTTCTCCGGCCGGCACGGGTAATGCACGGCGCGCCCGCCGTTCAGCGTCACTGCGGCGGTCCAGAGCGGATAGTCCGGGCTCGGCACCAGCACCTCGTCGCCGTCATTGAGCAGCGCCCGCAGCACCAGGTTGATCAGTTCGCTCACGCCGTTGCCGATGAACACCTCCTCGGCGCTCACCCCGTTCACCCCCCGTGCCTGCTGCTGCATCACCACCGCTTCGCGCGCCGGGAAGATTCCCTTCTGGTGACAGTAGCCCTCGGCCTCCGAGAGGTTCTCGATCATCGCCAGGCGCATCGTCTCCGGCGTGCGCAGCCCGAAGGCCCCCGGGTTGCCGATGTTCAACGAGAGAATCTCATAGCCCTGGCGCTCGAGCTCGTGCGCGCGCCGTGCCAGGCGGCCGCGAATCTCATAACGCACCTGCCGCAGACTCTCACTCGGACGAATGACCGACTCGTTCATCCTCAGAGCATACCATCGGCTCCGCGCTCGAAGTGATGACACGCCACCCATCGGCCCGCACTCGCCTCGACCCACGGCGGGCGCTGCTCGGCGCAGCGCGTCGTGGCCTGCGGACAGCGCGCCCGGAACGCACACCCGCCCGCCGGCGGCGCTTGGAGGTCGGTCAGTCGCACCTGCGCCAGGCGGCCGGGCTGGACGTCGGGGTCGGCAACCGGAATGGCCTGCAGCAGCGCGCGCGTGTAGGGGTGCAGTGGCCGCGCGAACAGCGCTTCGCTCGGCGCAAGTTCGGCCATCGCGCCCTGATACAGCACCAGCACGCGCTCGCACCCGCGGCGCACGGCGCCGAGGTCGTGACTGACCAGCAGCACGCTCATGCCCTGCTCGCGGCGCAGCGCATCGAGCAGCGCACCGATCTGCCGCTGGGCGCGCACATCGAGTGCCGAGAGCGGCTCGTCGCAAATGAGCAGCCGCGGCGCGAGAATCATCGCCCGGGCGATACCGACGCGCTGGCCTTGCCCGCCGGAGAGCTCGTGCGGCCGGCGGGCGGTGAGCGCCGGATCGAGCCCGACGCGCTCGAGCATCGCCGCAACGCGCGCGGCCCGCGCCGCGGCGTCGAGTTCACGGTGATGCACCTCGAGCGGCTCCCCGACCAGCCGCTCGACCGTCAGGTGCGGATCGAGACTCGCCAGCGGGTCCTGAAAGATCAGCTGCAAGGCGCGGCGCAGCGCTCGCAGGCGCCGCTCGGGCCACGAGCCGACGTCGCGCCCGAGCCAGGCAATGCGCCCGTGCGCCGCGCCGATCAGGCGCAGCGCAGCGCGGGTCAGCGTCGATTTGCCGCAGCCGGACTCCCCGACGACCGCCAAGGACTCCCCCGGCGCGATCGCCACCGTCACCCCCTGAAGGGCCACGATCTGCCGGCGGCGCAGGCGCGCACCCCTCTGGCGGTAGCACACGGTGAGATCCTCCACCGCGAGCACCGGCACACCGCCACCGCGCGCACCCGGCGCACCGCCCGGGACCGCCGGCTCGCGCGCCGCCTGCAGCAACTCAACGGTGTACGGCTCGCGCGGTGCATGGAACACCTGCGCGGCGCTCCCGGTCTCGATCACCCGGCCACCGCGCATCACCGCCACGCGATCGGCGAGACCCGCCAGCGCCGCGAAGTCGTGCGTCACCAACACCAACCCGAGCTGCCGCTCGCGCTTGATGTGCGCCAGGAGCGCGAGGATCTGCGCCTGGATCGTCACGTCGAGCGCGGTCGTGGGCTCATCGAGAATCAGCAGCTGCGGCTCGCACGAGAGCGCAATGGCGAGCAGCACCCGTTGGCGCATCCCGCCGGAGAGCTCGTGAGGATACTGCTGCAGGCAGCGCGCCGGGGCCGCGAGCCGTACCTGCTCGAGCAGCTCGAGCGCCCGGGCGCGGGCGGCGCGCAGACTGCAGCCGGTGTGCCGCAGCATCGGCTCGGTGAGCTGCTGACCGATGCGCAGGTGCGGGGTCAGCGCACCCATCGGGTCTTGGGACACCAGTCCGATGTGCCGGCCCCGCAGCGCATCGAGCGCCCGTTCGGTCAAACCGATCAGTTCGCTCGCACCGAACTGCGCCCGGCCGCTCAGCACCGCGCTCGCCGGGGCGAGTCCGAGCGCGGCGAGGAACGTGAGGCTCTTGCCGGCACCGGACTCCCCGACCACCCCGAGACATTCCCCCGCGCGCACCGTGAGCGACACCTGATCGACGACCGGCACGCCGGCGAAGCGCACGCTCAGTGACTGCAGCGTCAGCAGCACCGGCGCCTCGCCCGCCGCGCACATCCTCTCAGCGCTCGTGGGGATCGAGGACATCACGCAGCGCATCCCCCAGGATGTTCAACGCCAACAGCAACACGATCAGCACCGCCGCGGGCACGAGCAGGAGCCACGGGGCACTCAACATCTGGCGTGCCCCGGCGTTGATCAGGCTGCCGAGACTGGCACGCGGCGGCTCGACACCGAGCCCGAGGAAGCTCAGAAAGCTCTCGTACACGATCATCTGCGGCACCATCAGCGTGGCATACACCACGACGGTGCCGGCGAGATTCGGCAGCACGTGCCGACGCAGCATCTGCAGGTCGCTCAAACCTCCGGCACGCGCCGCTTCCATGAACGGCTGGCGCTTCAGTGAGAGCGTCTGGGCGCGCACCACCCGCGCGAGCGTCAGCCAGCCCACCGCGCCGATCGCCAACAGCAGCACCGCGATGTTGCCGCGCCCGAACAGCGCCGCGAGGATCAGCACGATGAACAAGTACGGCAGTGCATAGAGCACATCGACCACGCGCATCAGCGCAGCATCGATCCGCCCGCCCGCCCAGCCGGCGGCCGCTCCCCACGCGACCCCGATCAGCACACTCACCCCCGTGGCGAGCACGCCGATCAGCAGCGAGAGGCGCAGTCCGCTCAGCGTGCGCACGTACAGGTCGCGCCCGAGCGCATCGGTGCCGAACCAGTGGTGGGCGGTGAACCCGGGCGGCACCGCCAGGTGCCGCCAGTCGAGCGCGCGGTACGAGTATGGACTTGCCGCCGGTCCGAACAGCGCCAGCAACGCCAGCGCGCCGAGCACGAGGGCGGCGAGCCGCGCGCGCAATCGCGGTTCACGCGGACTCATGGCGCACCCGCGGATCGAGCCAGGCGTGCAGCAGGTCCGCCCCGAGATTTGCCAGCAGCGTCAGCGTGCCGTAGACCAGCACCATACCCATCACCAATGTGTAGTCCCGGTCGATCGCCCCCATCACCAGGTAGCGGCCCGTGCCGGGCAGTTCGAACACCGTCTCGACGACCAGCGAGCCGGTGACCAGATACGTCGCGGCCGGCCCGAGATAACTCACGACCGGTACCAGAGCCGGCCGCAGTGCATGGCGCCACAGGACCCGCGCACGACCGAGGCCGCGCGCGCGCGCGGTGCGAATGTAGCTCGCATTGAGCACCTCGAGGAGACTGGCACGCATCAGGCGCGCGATCGAGGCGATCAGCGGCAGCGCCAGTGTGATCGCCGGCAACACCAGGTCGCGCGGCGTGTCGGGCTGCCAGCCAGCCACCGGCAGCCAGCGCAGCCACACCCCGACGATGAGCGCGAGCAGCGGGCCGATGACAAAGCTCGGCAGCGCGAGCGTCACAGCCGCCAAGGGCGCGAGCGCGCGGTCGATCACCCCGCCGCGGCGCAGCACGGCGGCGATACCGAGCGCGAGGCCGCCGAGCACACCGAGCGCGAGCGCCGCGGCACCGAGTTCGGCACTGACCGGCAATCCGGCGCCGATCAGTCCGGCGACCGGCTCATCCCGCAGACTGTAGGAGCGGCCGAGATCCCCGTGCGCGAGCGCGCGCAGGTACGCCACGTATTGCACTGCCAGCGGCCGATCCAGTCCGTAGCGCGCTCGCAGCTCGGCGCGAGTGCGCGCCGAGAGCGCCCGCGCTGCGGCGAACGGTCCACCGGGGGCCAGATGGATGACGAAAAACGATACGGTGAGCAGGATCAGCAGGACCGGAACGATCCCCGCAATACGGCGCAGCACGTAACCGAGCATGACTCAGTTTAGCGCGATCCTCTGCTATATTGCCCGCACTCTCTCGAGACGATGGCGAGATCATGAAACGCATACTGGTCGGCATCAAGCGCGTTGTGGATTACAACGTGCGCATCCGCATCAAGCCCGACGGATCGGGCGTACTCACCGACGGGGTGAAGATGAGCGTCAACCCCTTCGATGAGATCGCACTCGAGGAGGCGCTGCGCATCAAGGAGCGCGGCGCCGCCGAAGAAGTGGTGGTCGTGACGGTGGGCCCGGCGGACTGCCAGCCGCAGCTGCGCACCTGCCTCGCCATGGGCGCTGACCGCGCGCTGCACGTGCAGGTCGACACCGCGCTCGAACCGCTCGCCACCGCCGGCGTGCTGCACAAGCTCATCGAGCGCGAGCAGCCCTTCCTGGTGCTGCTCGGCAAGCAGGCCATCGATGATGACAACGGTCAGACCGGGCAGATGCTCGCGGCGCTGTGGGATCGACCCCAGGCCACCTTTGCCTCGAGGATTGAGCTTACCGAGAGTAGAGCCCAGGTGACACGTGAAGTCGACGCTGGATTGGAGACGCTCGAGGTCGATCTGCCGGCGGTGGTGACCGTGGACCTGCGCCTGAACGAGCCGCGCTACGTGAAGCTGCCGGACATCATGAAGGCGAAGAAGAAGCCGCTCGAGACCCTCACGCTGGAGTCCCTCGGCATCACGCCGCGCGCGCAGCTGAAGACGCTGCGCTATGAACCGCCCGCGCAGCGCAGCAGGGGCGTGCGAGTGAACGATGCCGCCGAGCTCCTCGCTGCGCTGAAGCAGAAAGGACTGCTGTAAATGAGCCAGAACATTCTCATCGTCGCCGAACACGACGGCCGCACGCTCAGCGTCGCGACCGCCAAGTGCGTCGCCTGCGCCGCAACGGTGCCCGACGCTGCCATCACCGTGGTCGTCTGTGCTGCGAACACCAGCGCGCTGGCACAGCAGGCTGCGGCCCTGGCCGGCGTCAGCGCGGTGCTCACCGTCGAGCATCCCGTGCACGCCCATCCGCTCGCTGCGGCCATCGCTCCGCAGATCGCGGCGCTCGCTGCGCCCTACACCCACGTGTTCGGCCCGTCGAGCACCTTCGGCAAGGATCTGATGCCGCGCATCGCCGCACTGCTGAAGACCGTGCAGGTGAGCGACATCATGGCGGTGGAGAGTGCGACGCGCTTTCGTCGCCCGATCTACGCCGGTAACGCCATCATCACCGTCGAGGTCCTCGAGGGAACCCAAGTGGTCGGCACCGTGCGCACCGCGTCGTTCCAGCCGGCCGCCGGCGGCGGCTCGGCGCCCATCGAGGCCGCGACCCCCGTGGTGGAGCCTCCGAGCCACACGCGCTTCGTGTCGGTCTCGGCCGCACGCAGCGACCGGCCCGACCTGCAGACCGCCACGCGGGTGGTCTCCGGGGGGCGCGCGCTCGGCAGCGCAGAGAACTTCCAACTGCTCTACGGGCTCGCCGACACTCTCGGGGCCGCCGTCGGCGCCTCCCGAGCCGCGGTCGACGCCGGCTATGCGCCGAATGAACTGCAGGTCGGTCAGACCGGCAAGATCATCGCACCGGAGCTGTACTTGGCGATCGGGATCTCCGGGGCCATCCAGCACCTGACGGGCATCAAGGACGCCCGCACCATCGTCGCGATCAACAAGGACCCTGATGCGCCGATCTTCGAAGTTGCGGACATCGGCCTGGTCGGGGATCTGTTCGAGATCGTTCCGCAGCTGCAGAAGCTCCTCGGCTGAACCGCACCGCGGCCATGAAAAAGGGGTTCGCCTCGCGGCGAACCCCTTTTTTTATCACTGCGGCCAAATGCCGCCCACCGTCGGCTCAGAGCTGGCTCAGCACATGCTCCGCGGCGGACACCTTGAACTGGCCCGGCGCCTCGATGTTGGCGTAGGTCACCACGCCGTCATCGATCACCAGCGCAAAGCGCTGACCGCGCAGCCCGAGGCCGAAACCGCGGGCATCGAGCTCCAGACCGAGGGCCTTGGCGTAATCGCCATTGCCATCGGCCAGCATCAGCACCTTGTCCGCCACGCCCGAGGCCTTGCCCCAGGCATTCATCACGAACACATCGTTCACCGCCATGCAGGCAATGGTATCCACGCCCTTGGCGCGGATCTGATCGGCCAGCTGCACGAAACCCGGCAGGTGCTTCGCATCGCAGGTCGGCGTGAACGCCCCGGGCACCGAGAACAACACCACCTTCTTGCCCTTGAAGAGCTCCTGGCTGGTGAGGTCTTTCGGTCCTTCCGCGCTCATCGTCTTCAACACGCCCGCAGGCATGTGGTCCCCAGCTTTAATCGCCATGCATTTCCTCCTGATCGATCAGACGGCCGGGCCGGCGGGCATCAGCCCGCCGACTTCGCCTTCAGACTCCACAGCTCGGCCAGACGCTGCAACGTCGGGTCGCCCTTGACGCTGTTGAACGCATTCAGTGCCGCAGCCTTGTTGCCCGCCTTCAGCTGCGCGATACCGAGCAGCAGATGCGCCTCGGCCGGACGGGCGAGACCGCCCTTGGCGATGCCTTGCGTGATCAGCTGCACCGCCTTGTGGTAGTGCTGATAGCCGAAGTACGCGAGACCCACCCGAACGTCCGAGTTGCCCTTGGCTTGCTGGCCAGCGAGCTGCGCCGTGTGCGCGAGCGTCTTCTGATCCGACGCGGCGCGCTTCTCGGCATCCTGCAGGATGCGCTCGGCCTTCGCCTTCTGATGCGCATCGGTGAAGACATTGTTCTTCAGCGCCGAGTTCAGCACCTGCTCGGCTTCACCCGGCGAACCGGCCTCAATGGCCAGCTCGGCATAGGTATTGAACTCGTGCGCCTGCTGCATCACACCCACGTCGAACGCCAACCGATAGGCCTCGAGCAGGTTCGCATCGCTCTTGATGCTCTTGAACGTCTGGAACAGCAGGTACTGCCAGTACTGACGCTGCGGGTAGTACACCACCAGCTGCTCGAGCGAGTTCAACAGGCAACCCTGATCGTGCAATTTCATGCACGAACTCTGAATCAGCTCCAGCGACTGCTTGCTCGGCTTCTGGCCGGCCTGGATGGCCGCATTGACCAGGCCGCGCTCGTAGCCAATGGTCTGCTTCCAGTCCCCCTGCAGGTAGTACGACTGGCCGACCAGCGTCTGCATCGCCGCCCCGGCGAAGTGCTTCTGGATCGCCTCAGTCCCGTACTGAATGGCCTTCGGGAAGTTGTGCAGCTGGTAGTAGATCTGGGCCAGCGCCACCGTGAACTGCTGCGTCTGCGCGGGCGTCACGTACGCATCGGACAGCAACGCCTCGAGCTTCGGCGCGAGCTTCGCGTAGCTGTGCGTCTTCTCATACGCGAACACATACAGCTGGTTGAGGATGTGCATCGCGTACGGGCTCTTGTGCGCAGCCGCCATCCCGGAGACCTGGTCGAGGTCTGCCAAGCCGACGGTGAAATTGCCCGCCTGGATCGCCTTCTGCGCCGCCTGCAGCTTCAGCGCCACGGGGCGAGTGATCGCCTTCGACGGCCCTGCCGCATACGCCGGCGTCACGTGCAGCGCGCTCACCGCAACCACGAGCGCCACGCCGAGCGCCGCTGCCGCAACAATGCCCTTGAACTTCATGAAACTCTCTCGCATGGATGAATTTTCCAACGCCTACTGCGCGAATTCGGACGTATTGACGAAACCGATCTTGGTCATTCGGTTGCGCTGAGCATCGGCCAGCACCCTCGCCACGATGCCGTACTTGGCCATGCCATCGGGATTCAGATGGATCTCCGGCTGCGGGTTCTTCACCGACTCGCTGGCGAAGTAACCGTCCAGCACCTGCATGTTCGGCACCACGGTACCGTTCCAGGTGATGGTGCCGTCGAAGTCGATGCTGAGGTTGATCACCTCAGGCGGCTTGCTCGGCGGCTGATGCTGATTCTGCGGCAGATCCATCTTCACCGAGTGGGTCATCACCGGCAGCGTAATGATCAGGGTCACCAACAGCACGAGCATGACGTCGATCAACGGCGTGGTGTTGATCTCGACCATCGGCCCGGAGCCCGATCCCGTCGACATGGCCATAACTTCAAATCTCCTCGAGCGCCTCAACGGCCCCGATAAAAATGATCACTGCGCGCTGAGCGCGTTCGCGTGCGGCTCGGTGATGAAGTCGACCTTCACCATACCGCCGCGCTGCAGCTCGTACAGCACGTGCCCGATCGACTTGTAGTCCGCATCGCGGTCGCCACGGATGTGGATCGACGGCTGCGGGGTCAATATGGCCACCTGCTCGATCTTCTGCAGCAACACCGAGTCGTTCTGCACCACGGTGTTGTTCCAGAAGATGTCCCCGTTCTTGGTCACCGCGATCGTGATGTCCTGCGGCTTGGTGTGCGTCGGGATGTTATTCGCCTTCGGCAGCTTCACCGGCACCGTCTTGGTGATCACGGGAATCGTAATGAGAAAGATGATGAGCAGCACCAGCATGACGTCGACGAGCGGCGTCGTGTTGATGGTGGCCATCACGCCCGGTTCTTCGTCCGAGCTTCCGACATTCATCGCCATTTTCGACAGCTCCTCAAAACCGGCGCGCGGCGCACCGGATTTCGGCATTCGAGAACGTGCCCCGCAGCTGCGGGGCACGTCTTGCGCATCCGAAGTAGTTCAATCAAAGGTGCCGGGACCTTGACTTACTTGCGCACCGGAGCCGCAGCGGCCGCCGGCTTCGCTCCGCCCATCTCCGGGCTCGGCACGCGCGCACCGCTCACCATGTAGGCGTGCAGGTCGCTGGCGAAATTGCGCAGCGCATCCTGCAGGACCTTGTTGCGGCCGAGCAGCCAGTTGTAGCCCCACACCGCCGGCACCGCCGCGGCCAGGCCGAGCGCGGTCATGATCAGCGCCGAGCCGACCGGACCGGCCACCTTGCCGATGCTGGCCTGACCGGCCAGACCGATCGCGACCAGTGCGTTCATGACGCCCCACACCGTGCCGAACAGACCGACGAACGGCGCCGAGGAGCCGACCGTCGCCAGCAGCGCGAGGCCCTTGCTCATCTCGCCGGAGACCTGCTCGACCGAGCGCTGCAGCGACATGGTGATCCACTCGTGCAGGTCGATGCGGTCCGTCAGGCGACCGTCATGGTGGGACATCGCGCGCATGCCGTCCTCGGCGATGGTGCGGAATGGATTTTCCTTCTTCAGCTTATCGATGCCTTCCTTGATCGACGGGGCCGACCAGAAGGACTTCTCGGTCTCTCGCGCAGCCTTCTTCAGGCGGTGCTGGTCCCACAGCTTGGTGAGGATGATGAACCAGGTCGCGAGCGACATCGCGAGCAGCAGCAGCATGACGGACTTGTCAATGATGGTGCCGTTGTTCCACACGCCGGCAATGCCGTACGGGTTGTTGACGGATGCGGTAGCTTGGATAGCCATAGATTTCCTCAGATCACAAATAAGCCGCGTTGGATGGCGGTGTCGAAGTTGAAAGAGACAGGGGCATCAGAAGTCGTTCAGCTGGAACTTGATGGGCAAATGGCCACAGAAGTTGATCGGTCTGCCATTGGCCCGCTCCGGGTTCCAGTGTCCGGAAGTGGCACGCGCATACCGCAGGGCCGCACGGTCAAGACGCGGGCTGCCCGAAGAGGTGATGACGCGCGGGGAAGCCGACAGCCGGCCGTTCGGTCCGACGCACACCTCCACGATCGCCGTGCCCTGCTCGCCCAGACGCTGCGAGGACTGCGGATAGTAGTCCTGCGTCGCCGGGAAATCGCTCGAGGGGCTGAGCGGCGTGTAGCGCACCGCAACCGGTGCCGGCGGGGCGGCACGGACCACGTGGTGCGTCACGGTGATGGCGTGACTCTCGGCCTGCGGCGGCACATTGATCTGGATCATCGGCGGCGGCACCTGCACCTGCTGCTGCACGAGCTGCGGCGGCGGGGGCGGGGGCGGGGGCAGGTGCTTGCGCACCTGGCGGACGATGGTCGTCTTGATCGGTGGGGCGACGAGCTGTACGACTCGGTTGGCCAGACCTGCCTCGAGCGCCCAGAAAATGAAGATGTGCAGCACGATGATGACCGCGAGTACGGCCGTGCGGCGAGTAAAGAATTGTGTGTCGTGTACGTAAGCGCTCATGTGTGAATGCTAAGGCGTGGCTGTTGCCTATCCGAAAACACCGGAACGAAACGAGAGTGGCGCAAGGTAGCGGTCTTTCCACCTGCCCGCAAGCGGCTCAATCCGGACCCGAGCTGGCCGACGGGAGGTCCCGCCGGATCTGTCATACTTTTTTGCACGTGCGCCTGCCCTGCGCGGGCTCTCGCTCGTGTGGCTCAATCCCCCTAGCTGGTTCGGTGTCACGGCGACTCGAGGGCGGAAAGCCAAGCGTGCGCGCCATGTGCATCCGAGGATGCTGCGCCCAACTGTAACCGCTACCCGCGGCGCTGACAACTGCGCGAGACGATCAATCCGATAAATGGCCGCAACGTTCATGGTCGAAACGAGCAGCGCGAGCTCGAACACGGCAAAGCAGCACTGCACGTGGGCGTGATCGGTCCGTTCAGATGCGTGTGCGCAGCGGCGCGCAGCGGAATCCCCAGCGTCGCGCCAAAGCCAGCGGCCGCGCGCGCCATACCGCACCGCGCCCCCGCGAACCGCTCGGCGGCCTCATTTTTCTGCATGCTGTACATCACGACGCTGCATGATCTCTAAGACTGATGTCATTCCCGTGAAAATCCGTACGCTCGGAGCGACACGACGCGACGAACCGTTGGGAAGATCGCGACGAACCGTGCAGTGGGCTCAACCGAAGCGCTCGCGCAGCAGCCGGTAGAGCGCCCGAACGCACTGCGCCTCGGCACCGACCGCGCGGCCGGGACGCTCCTTGCCATTCCACGCATACAAATCGATGTGCAGCCAATCGGTGGCCCCATCGATAAAGCGCTGCAGGAACAACGCCGCGATGATCGAACCGGCAAATGGCGTCGATGCAACATTACCGAGGTCGGCGATTTTGCTCGACAGGTCCTCTTCGTAGCCTGCCCACAACGGCATCGGCCAGAGCGGATCGCACTCCGCCTCGCCGATCTCGCGCAGCCGCTCGGCGAGCGCCGGTCGGTTGCTGAAGAGGGCCGGCAGCTCCGGACCGAGCGCGGTGCGCGCCGCCCCGGTGAGCGTCGCTAAGTCGATGATCAGTTGCGGCCGTTCCTCCTCGGCCGCCGCCAGCGCATCGGCGAGGACCAACCGTCCCTCAGCGTCCGTGTTGCCGATCTCGACCGTCAGACCCTTGCGCGAGCGCAATACGTCACTCGGCCGGTACGCCGCGCCACCGACGCTGTTCTCCACGGCCGGGATCAGCACGCGCAGTTGCAGCGGCGCCTCGAGTCGCATCAGCAGATCCGCCAGCGCCAGCGCGCAGGCCGCCCCACCCATGTCCTTCTTCATCAGCGCCATGGCACCGGCGGGCTTCAGATCGAGCCCGCCGGTGTCGAAGCACACCCCTTTGCCGACCAGCGTCACCCGCGGGGCATCCTTATCGCCCCAGCGCAAATCGATCAGCCGCGGCTCACGCACACTGCCGGCGCCGACGGCGCGCAGCAGCGGAAAGCCCGCGAGTTCCCCGCCGCTGAGCACCTGGCAGCGCGCGCCGCGCTCGCGCGCCAGCGCCACGGCGGCATCGGCCAACTCCTGCGGCCCGAGATCATTCGGCGGGGTATTGATCAGATCGCGCGCCAGGGCGCTCGCCTGCGCCGCGGCAAGCGCGTAGCGCACGTCGGCCCCCGGGGGCGCGATCAGCGCGGCCCCCGGACCGTACGAGGCGTCGAGCCGATAGCGGTTCATCCGGTAGCCGCCGAGCAGCCAGCCGAGCACGAAGTGCGTGGCGGCACCCGCTGGCAGCGCCGTGCCCAACCGCCAGGGCAGCGCCGGCAGCCGCTCGGCGGCGCCCGCGGCATGCCAGGGCCCGAGCTCGGCGGCCGAGGACAGCGCGCCGAGCCCGAGCAGCGCGCCGGCGACGCCCTCCTCACCCGGCAGCGTCAGGACTCGGTAACGCTCACCCTGGAATCCGTGCGCGCGCACCCAGCCGGTGAGCCCACCGTCCTGGCGCGCGAGCCACGCCTGCAGTTCGCCTTCGGCGAGCAGCCACAGCGGGCGGCTCTCCCCCGGATCGCTCTTCAACAACATTTCGTGTGACACGCCGTGAAGCATAGCGCGCGGCGCGCACGAGCCGCCAGCGATGTGCGACCGCTGCGTTGACAAACGCACACCGACTGTGCTCCCATCGGGCTCATCATCTCCACTTTAATCTCGTCCCGGCACCCAAAGCCCGTGGTACCCGCAGCCAACATGGTCCGAACCCCTCCGGCGTCGCGCACGCCGCTGGCGCTGTTTGGCCGACTGCCGGTACTCCTTATCGGACTGCTGCTCCTTACGAGCAGCCGGTGCGGGGTGCTCGCGATCGCCTGAGGACAAACAGGCAGGGGCGAGAGAAGACACCAAAACCCCGCACCGGCACTGAAGGCCGCTGCGGGGTTTTTTGTGTGCGTCAACGTACGATTGAAATCTGACATCCGGGCCATCGGGCCGATTTGGAGTATCGAGAGATGAAGCTGTATTCGCAAAAAGACGTCGACCAGAAGGCCTTGCGCGGGGCGCGCATTGCGGTGATGGGTTACGGCAGCCAGGGCCGCGCTCATGCACTGAACCTCAAGGACAGCGGGTTTGACGTCATCGTGGGAGCCCGCAAGGGTGGACCCGGATGGAAGAAGGCCAAGCAGGACGGCCTCGCCGTCGCCGAACCGGCGAGCGCGGCGAAGGACGCCGACCTGATCGCGATGCTGGTCCCTGATTTGGCGCAAAAGTCGCTCTACGAGAGCATCGAGCCGGCGATCAAGCAAGGCGCGGCATTGCTGTTCGCGCACGGGTTCAACATCCACTTCAAGCAGATCAAGCCCCGCAAGGACCTCGACGTGGTGCTGATCGCCCCGAAGGGCCCTGGCGATCTGGTGCGCCGACAGTACCAGCAGGGTCGCGGCGTGCCCTGCCTCATCGCGGTGGACCAGAACGCCACCGGCCAGGGCAAGAAGCGCGCCCTCGCCTATGCGCACGGCATCGGCGGTACGCGCGGCGGGGTGCTCGAGACGACCTTCGCCGAGGAGACCGAGACCGATCTGTTCGGCGAGCAGGCGGTGCTCTGCGGCGGAGCGACGGAATTGGTGGTGCGCGGCTGGGAGACGCTGGTCGAAGCCGGCTACCAGCCTGAGGTCGCCTACTACGAGTGCCTGCATGAGCTGAAGCTCATCGTCGATCTGCTGCACGAAGGCGGCATCACCAAGATGCACGAGTTCATCAGCGAGACGGCCAAGTACGGTGACCTCACGCGCGGCCCGCGCATCGTCGATGCGCGCGTGAAGAAGGAGATGGAGAAGGTCCTGAAGGAGATCCAGAGCGGGGCCTTCGCCCGCCAGTGGATTCGAGAGAACGCCGGTGGACGCAAGCGCTACACGAAGCTGCTGAAGAGCGACCTGAAGCACCCGATCGAGAAGATCGGCGCGAAGCTGCGCGCGCGCATGCCCTGGCTGAACGATCGGCGCGCCTGAGCGACCGCCCTCCCACCATCCCCCAAGGAGACTCTCATGGCAGCCGAACCGGACAAGGTACTGATCTTCGATACGACCCTGCGCGATGGCGAACAGGCCCCAGGATGCAGCATGACGCAGCCGGAGAAGCTGCGCGTGGCCCGCGCGCTCGCCGAGCTCGGCGTCGATGTGATCGAGGCGGGCTTCCCGGCAGCCTCCAAGGGGGACTGGGAGAGCGTACAGGCCGTCTCGCGCACGATCGACGGCCCGATCATCGCGGGACTGGCGCGCTGCAACCGCGAGGACATCGAACTCGCCGCGCGCGCCCTTGCGGATGCACCGCGGCGGCGGCTGCACGTGTTTCTCGCCACCAGCGCCATTCACCGCCAGTACAAGCTGAACATGGCCGAGGAGCAGATCCTGCGCACCGCCGTGGAGGGCGTGCGCCGCGCTCGCGAGCTGTGCGAGGACGTGGAGTTCTCCCCCGAGGACGCCTCGCGCACGGAACTGGAGTTCCTGGCGCAGGTGGTCGAGGCGGCGATCGAGGCCGGCGCGAGCACGGTGAACATCCCCGATACCGTCGGCTACACGGTGCCGGATGAGTTCGCCGAACTGTTCCGCTACCTGCGCAAGAACGTGCGTGGCATCGAGCGGATCCGTCTCTCGGTGCACTGCCATGACGACCTCGGCATGGCCGTGGCGAACAGCCTCACGGCCGTGGTCGCCGGCGCCCGGCAGATCGAGTGCACGATCAATGGGATCGGCGAGCGCGCCGGTAACTGCTCGCTGGAGGAAGTGGTCATGGCGCTGAAGACGCGCGCGGCGTTCTTCAATGTCACCACCGGCATCCAGACCACAAGGCTGTATCCAACCTCGCGCTTAGTCTCGAGCATCACCGGGATGACCGTACCGCGCAACAAGGCGGTGGTCGGGGAAAACGCGTTCGCGCACGAGGCGGGCATCCATCAGCACGGTGTGCTGAAGCACCACTCGACCTACGAGATCATGCGTCCGGAGGACGTCGGGCTCGCGCGCAGTCATTTGATCCTCGGCAAGCACAGCGGCCGGCACGCCTTCCGCGATCGAGTGCACGCACTGGGCTTCGAGCTGAAGGAGCAGGAGCTCAACGAGGTGTTCGAGGAGTTCAAAGCGCTCGCGGACCGCAAGAAGGAGCTCTTCGACGGGGACATCGAGGCGCTGGTGCTGCGCGCCGGCGGGGCGGCGAACGGCCCGTGGAGCCTCGCGGGCCTCGAGACGCATGCGGCGATGCAGGGCCCGGCCACGACGACGGTGCGGCTGCGTCACAGCGACGGGCGGCTGATCGAACAGACCACCGAGGGCGACGGGCCGGTCGATGCCGCCTTCAAGGCGATCGAGGCGGCGACCGGGCTCGGGGTGATGCTGCGCAAGTTCGAGGTTCGCGGCGTCACCGAGGGCGAGGATGCCCAGGGCGAGGCCGTGGTGTACGTGGAGTACAATCAGCGCACCTATCGGGGCTCGAGCGTGAGCACCAACATCGTGGAATCGAGCAGCAAGGCGTTCCTCGAGGTGATCAACCGCATCGAGCAGGCAGCCGCAGGCAGCCGCTCGCGCGAGGAGCGCGGCGCTGGTGCACAGACCGCTTCGACGCTTTGACTGGCAGTACGCCAGGGGAGATGTTTCATGCCCATTCCGGCCACTCAGTACATTTGGTTCAACGGCAAGCTCGTTCCATGGGAGAAGGCCACGGTACACGTGCTCAGCCACGCTCTGCACTACGGCTCCTCGGTGTTCGAGGGCCTGCGCGCCTACCCGACGCACAAGGGCGTAGCGATTTTCCGCCTGCGCGATCACTCACGGCGATTGTTCGACTCGGCGAAGATCTATCGCATGAGCATGCCGTTCACCATCGGGCAGATCGATGCGGCCTGCCACGAGGTGATCGCCGCCAACGGCCTCACCCAGGGCGCTTATCTGCGCCCGGTGGCGTTTCGCGGCTACGGCGAGATCGGCGTGACGCCGAAGAATGAGCCGCCGACCGATGTGGCCGTGGCCGCCTGGGAATGGGGCAAGTACCTCGGCCAAGAGAGCGAGGAGCAAGGCGTCGATGCCTGCATCTCCTCCTGGCACCGCGTCGCACCGAACACGCTGCCGGCGCTCGCCAAGGCCGGCGGCAACTATCTCTCCAGCCAGCTGATCGGCGCCGAGGCGCGCCGGTTGGGTTTCCACGAGGGCATTGGACTGGCGCCCGATGGCACCCTCAGTGAGGGGTCCGGGGAGAACCTGTTCGTGGTCAAGGACGGCGTGCTGCTCACCCCCGCCCTCGCCCACTCGGTGCTCGGGGGCATCACGCGCGACTCGGTGATGCGCCTGGCGCGCGAGCGTGGCATCGAGGTGCGCGAGTGCGCCATTCCGCGCGAACTCCTCTATATCGCCGATGAGGCGTTCTTCACCGGCACTGCGGTCGAGATCACCCCGATCCGCTCGGTCGACCGCCTCATGGTCGGCGCCGGCAAACGTGGCCCGATCACCGAGGCGCTGCAGAAGGCCTTCTTCGGCCTGTTCTCCGGTGCGACGCCCGATCAGTGGGGCTGGCTCGATCACATCGACATGGCAGCGCCCGCCGCTGCGGCGGCGCGCTGATGGCGGCACCGCTGACTCTGTTCGAGAAGGTCTGGCGCAGCCACGAGGTGCTGGCCGAAACCGCCGACACCCCGGCGGTGCTGTACATCGACCTGCACCTGATCCACGAGGTCACCTCGCCGCAGGCCTTCACCGTGCTGCGCCAGCGCGGTCTCGGTTTGCGCCGACCCGAGCTCACCTTCGCCACCATGGATCACTCGACGCCCACGCGCACCGAGCAGGTCTTCGGCGGCGCGCCGATCACCCTGGAGGATGCGGCACGCCAGGTCAGTGAGCTCGAGCGCAACTGCGCCGCGTTCGGCGTCGAGCTGCTCGGTCTGCGCGATGCGCGTCGCGGGATCGTGCACGTCATCGGGCCGGAGCTCGGCCTGACGCAACCGGGCAAGACCGTGGTCTGTGGCGACAGCCACACCAGCACGCACGGGGCGCTCGGAGCGCTCGCGTTCGGCATCGGCACCACCGAAGTCGGACACGTGTTCGCCACCCAGTGCCTGCTGCAGCGCAAGCCGCGCACACTCGCGATCAACGTCAATGGGGCTCTGCAGCCGGGCGTCACGGCCAAGGATCTGATCCTCGCCATCATCGGGCGCATCGGCGTCGGGGGCGGCACCGGACACGTCATCGAGTACCGCGGCGAGACGATCCGCGCGCTCGATATGGAGGCGCGCATGACGGTGTGCAACATGTCGATCGAGGCCGGCGCACGCGCCGGCATGATCGCTCCGGATGAGACCACGTTCCGTTATCTCGCCGGCCGGCCGCGCGCGCCCGAGGGCGAGGCCTGGGCGGCTGCCCTGGAGCGCTGGCAGCAACTGCCGGGCGATCCGGGGGCGCGCTTCGATCGCGAAGTGAACATCGACGCCGCGGCGCTCGAGCCGATGATGACGTTCGGCACCCATCCCGGCATGGTCATTCCGATCGGCGGGACGATCCCGCAGCGCACCGACGATCCGGCGTTCGCCAAGTCGCTCGCCTACATGGGCTTCGCCCCTGGGGAGCGCCTCCAGGAACACCCGGTGAACGTGGTGTTCATCGGCAGCTGCACCAATGGCCGGCTCTCGGACCTGCGCGCCGCGGCCTCGCTGCTGCGCGGGCGCAAGGTCGCCTCCGGCGTGCACATGCTGATCGTGCCGGGCTCGCAGCAGGTCAAACGCGAAGCGGAGGCCGAGGGACTCGATCGCATCTTCCTCGACGCGGGCGCCGAGTGGCGCGAGTCGGGCTGCTCGATGTGCCTCGGCATGAACGGGGATCTGGTGCCCAAGGGTCACTACGCCGTCAGCACCAGCAACCGCAACTTCGAGGGCCGCCAGGGGATCGGGGCCCGCACCCTGCTCGCCAGCCCGCTCACCGCCGCCGCCTGCGCCGTGCGCGGGCGCGTGACCGATCCGAGGGAACTGCTGTAATGGAACCGATCCGCACCCTGCGCTCGCGCACCGTGGTGCTGCCGGCGAGCGACGTCGACACCGACCAGATCATTCCGGCGCGCTTTCTCACCACCACGACCCGCGAGGGCCTCGGCAAGCACCTGTTCGCCGATTGGCGCTACGCGCCCGATGGCAGCGCGCGGGCGGACTTCGTCCTGAATCAGCCCCAGGCCGCCGGCTGCACCATCCTCGTCGCTGGGCACAACTTCGGCTGCGGCTCCTCGCGCGAACACGCCCCCTGGGCGCTCACCGACTTCGGCGTGCGCGCGGTGGTGAGCACTCAGTTCGCCGACATCTTTCGCAGCAACGCACTGAAGAATGGCTTGCTACCGGTGCTGCTGGACGCACCGGCGCATCGCTGGCTGCTCGAGCACCCGGGCGCCGAGGTCGCCATCGATCTGGAGCGCACCACGCTGACGCTGCCCACGGGCGAGGCGGTGCGCTTCCCGCTCGAGCCGTTCGCGCGCTACTGCCTCACCCAAGGGGTCGATGAGCTCGGCTTCCTGCTCGCCCGCGCCGCACAGATCCAGTCGTACGAGTCCCAGCGGAGCGGATCATGAAGGCGCACATCGCCGTACTGCCGGGCGATGGGATCGGCCCGGAAGTCACCGCTGAGGCGGTGCGCTGTCTGCAGCGCATCGCCGAGCGCCACGGCCATCAGTTCATCCTCACCGAGCGGCCCTTCGGGGGCGCGGCGATCGATCTGACCGGCGAGCCGCTCCCGGCACAGACCCTCGAGACCTGCCTGCAGGCCGATGCGGTGCTGCTCGGGGCGATCGGCGGCCCGAAATGGTCAGCCCCCGAGGCCACCGTGCGCCCCGAGCAAGGCCTGCTCGGTCTGCGCCGCGCGCTCGGGGTCTACGCCAATCTGCGCCCGGTGAAGGTTCACCCTGCGCTGCTCGGCGCCTCGACGCTCAAGCCCGAGGTCCTCCAGGACGTCGATCTCGTGTTCGTACGCGAGCTCACCGGCGGGATCTACTTCGGCGAGAAGCGCCGCACCAGCGATTCGGCCACCGACGTGTGCACCTATACGGTTGGAGAGGTCGAACGCATCGTGCGCGTCGCCGCACGCCTGGCGCGTGAGCGCCGCGGCAAGCTCGTCTCGATCGACAAGTCGAACGTGCTCGAGACCTCGCGCCTGTGGCGCCAGGTGACCAGCCGGGTGATGCGCGAGGAATTCCCCGAGGTGTCCCTCGAGCACATGCTGGTCGACTCCGCGGCCATGCACTTGATCCGCCGCCCACGTGAATTCGACGTGCTCGTCACCGAGAACATGTTCGGCGACATCCTCACCGATGAGGCCTCGATGCTCGCCGGCTCGCTCGGTCTGCTGCCGTCGGCCTCTCTAGGGGACGCTCGACGGGGCCTGTACGAGCCGATCCACGGTTCGGCGCCCGACATCGCCGGCCGCGGCATCGCCAATCCGTACGGCACGCTGCTCAGCGTCGCGCTGCTGCTGCGCCATTCGCTCGGGCTCATCGGCGAAGCCGAGGCACTCGAGGAGGCGGTGTCGGCCGCCATCGAAGCCGGTGCCCGCACCGCCGACATCACGGCGCATGATCCGGCGGCGACGACCCGTCAGGCCGGCGACGCGGTGCTCAGTCGGCTCTGACTGCGAAACGGTATGACGGCGGCAAAGGCGCCGCATCAGGATTGGTGGGATGCGGACTGATCGAACTCGCTGGGGCTGGACGCTGCTCGCCCTGGGGTTGAGCGCGTGCGCGGCGCCTGCGCCGCGCACCGTGCCGCATACTGATCACGCGCCGTCTCTGAAGGTGGCTCAGGTGACGCGACACCTGCGCGCGTACATGGCCGCGCACTACCTGCCGGCCCAGTTGCCCCTCGAGGTCCGCACCGCCCTCGCCCGGGCCGGCAGCGCCTCGGTCGCCTTTGACCGCCTGGTGGTGACTCGCCAGTTCGTCCGCCATGACAGCGCTCGCGACACGAGTACCACCGCGCGCGTCACGGACACCTTCATCCCGATCGGCCACGGCTACCTGCAGGACCGCGAGCACATCTGGATCAACACCCTCCCGGTCGCGCTCAATCTGAACCTCAGCTACCTCGGGTTGCTCAGTCTCGAGCACCAGCACCTCAACGAGCGGTCCGGCTCCGTGCGCGCCCCGCAGCGTCTGCAGCAGCTCTCGGGCCTGACCCCGGGCATCGCGCACCCGCAGCCCGGTCATCGCTACCACATGACGCTGCGCTGGCTCGGGCCGCGCACCGAGGAGACCTGCATCGCTCGACGGCATGAGCGGCCGGCGAGCCGCCTGCTCGCCGCACTCCCGGGCCGTGCACTCGTGCTTCTCTGCACGATCGAACGCGGCGGGATCGTCCGCTCGCGCATCCGGATGGTCTACCTGAGCGCATACCGGATTTTCCTCATTCTCGGGCGCGACGGCGCGTCGTTCACGGTGCGCGGCAGAATCCAGAGCATCACTGCCGGCTAGCCTGCCGCGCGCGCGCGGGCCAAGCCCGCGGCCAGATCGGCGCGCAGGTCCTCCAGCGCCTCGATGCCGACCGACAGCCGGATCAACCCGTCGGTGAGCCCCGCCTTGGCACGCGCGGCCGGATCCATGGCCGCATGGGTCATGGTCGCCGGATGCGCCACCAGGCTCTCCACCCCGCCGAGCGACTCGGCAAGGGAGAAATACTCCAGCCCCTCGCAGAAAGCGCGCACCGCGGCGAGCCCACCGGCAAGCTCCAGCGTGACGATCGCACCGAACCCGCGCTGCTGACGCCGCGCCACCTCGTGACCGGCATGACCGGGGAGGCCCGGGTAATAGACACGGTGCACCCCCGGCTCCCCGGCGAGCCACTCGGCGAGGCCCTGAGCGTTGCGCCCGTGATGCTCGAGTCGAGCATGCAGGGTGCGCAGGCCTCGCAGCGTGAGGAAGCTGTCGAACGGAGAGCCGGTGAGGCCGAGACAGTTGGCCCACCAGGCGAGCTCATCGTGCACGCCGCGCTCGCGCGCCACCACGGCCCCGCCGACCACATCGCTGTGGCCGTTGAGGTACTTGGTCGTGGAGTGCACCACCACGTCGGCACCCAGAGCGAGCGGTTGCTGCCAGGCCGGGGACAGGAAGGTGTTGTCGACCGCCACCCGGGCGCCCGCGGCATGACCGAGCGCGGCGACCCGCTCGATGTCCGTGATGCGCAGCAGCGGATTGCTCGGCGTCTCGATCCACAGCAGCGCCGCCGGGCGCGACAGCGCCGCACGCAGCGCGGATTCATCGGCGAAATTGACGAACTCCACTTCGCGCTCGCCGCGGCGCCGCCAGGCCTCGAACAGCCGGTACGTTCCGCCGTAACAGTCATGCGGGGCGACAATGCGCCCGCCGGAGGGCACGAGGTATCCGGTGAGCGTCACACCGGCCATGCCGGTGGCCGTGACGACCGCACCGGCGCCGCCCTCAAGCTGCGCCAGCGCCGCGCCGAGCAGGTCGCGCGTGGGGTTGCCCGAGCGCGTGTAGTCGTAGCGGCCCTTCTCGCCAAAGGCGCGGAATGCAAAGGTCGAGCTCAGATGAATCGGCGGCACGACGGCCCCGCTCGAGGGGTCGGACTCCAGCCCCGCGCGCACGGTGCGGGTCACTTGCGACTTTGAATCGTGGTTCGGGCTCATTCAGCAGGTGCTCTCGAAAAGCGGCGCAAACACGCCGCGAAGCTGTTGGGATTCCTTCAGGAATGCATCGTGGCCGTAGATCGAGGAGATCTCGCACAGCCGCGCGGCATGCAGCCGCGCCACCAGGGCGCGCACCTCGGCGAGCGGCACGAGCATATCCTCGCGCACCGCCACGGCGGTGGTCGGCACGCAGATGCGGCTCGCCTCGACCCGGTGCAAATCGATCGACTCAGACAGGCACAGGAACGCCTCGGGACGATGCTCGGCGGCGTAGCTCGCGCCACGCGCGGCCAGATAGCGCTCGACGGGCAGGCGTGCACGCCCGTCCTCGAAGACCGCCGGGCCGGCAAAGCGCGCGGCGAACTCCTCGCCGCTGCGGTAGGTGGACATCGCGAGCGCGCGGGCGAGCGCGAGCGCCTCG
Source organism: Steroidobacteraceae bacterium (assembly GCA_049964755.1). GTDB lineage: Bacteria > Pseudomonadota > Gammaproteobacteria > Steroidobacterales > Steroidobacteraceae > 13-2-20CM-66-19. The sequence goes on from JBMFWZ010000008.1 coordinate 36,176, forward strand.
CCCGGTCGGCCGGCCTGCAGTCCCAAGCGCACGATGTCGCGCTGCACGGCCCGCCAGGCCGATCCCAGCGGGTGGGGTCGGTCCGTGGCGCACAGCACGATCAGCGCACCGACGCGCTCGGGGAAGCGCTCACCGAAGGCGAGCGCGACCATCCCGCCGTAGGATCCGCCGGCGATCCCCCGCAGCGCCTTGATGCTCAGGTGATCCAGCAGGCGTGCGAGCACTTCAGCCTGATCGTAAGTCGAGATGCTCGGGAACGGCTCCCCGGGACACGGACCGGTGCTCTCACCGCTGCCGCCGAGATAATCGAAGCTCAGTACCCGACACCGCTCGGTGTCGAGCGGGCGACCCGGACCGGCCATCTCCCCCCACCAGCTCTGGCGAGGCTGCTCCGTGAGACACACGCGCCGGTGAGCGGAAATCCCCCCGAGCGCGCAGACCACGGGCGCATTGGCCGCACCGGCGAGCCGCCAGGCGATGCGCACATCGGCCAGCCGCCCGCCGTGATGCAGATGCAGCCCACCGGGCATCTCGAAAATCCCCTCGCGCACCGACTCAGTGGGTGCACCCCGTAGGGGGAACTGCGCCTCGATGGGGCGAACCTCGGCAATCGCGTTCATGGATGGCTCCGCTGTCCTCTCGTGTCACCGAGCACTCGCGGAGCGACCCGCCAGGGGCCTGGCGGGCGGGCTGCGTCCATCCCCGCACGGATTCGTGCGGAGCTACACAGTTCGCTCATCTGTCGATACATTCCGCGCCCGCAGTCGGGTCCGGATGCATCGCAGGAGTTGGCACCTTTACAGACGGGTTAGGTCTGGTGGTTGCCCCGGCGTCTAAGGGCCTATCCCTCAGCCGGTCTCGATGAGTTGAGCCAAAGTGTAGGAGGAGCGATGCGCCCGGTCAAGCCAGCCCGTGCACCGAGCGCGACCGGCGCCGGCGGACGGCGCCGGATCGAACCCGCGCCCCGGGGCCGATCACCGACCGCGTCGCGCTCGTGCCGACGCACGCTCGGGTCGAGCAGTCGAACGCTCACCGGCAGGGCATTCTCGGGCGGCCGAAGATCGCTGCGGCGTGCCTCGGCCCGAGCGGCGCACCACGATTCGAAACCGCGTGACAGGGTGCGGCGCGACGGGCCTGCTCGGGGCTTCGATGGCACCCCTCCACGGGCCACCGCGTGCCTGCCGGTACGTCCATCCTGGCTACACCGCGGACTCGCACGCGCACCGGCTAAGCTTCCCGCCGCGCCTGACCGGCGGGGATGGAGGCGTGTCGCGCGATCTCTGGCACTCCTTCGGTCTATCGTGCTATTGTACTAGCACGTTAATACGACCCACCGGCATGAAGACACACCGCAGCCTCACGCCCCGTCAGGAAGCGCTCGCCGAGCGCAATCTGTACACTGCCATTGCCGCCTTGCGCGACGCCGAGGAGGTCCGCGCCTTCTTCCGCGATCTGTGCACTCCGGCGGAATTGCAGGCGATGTCCGATCGCTGGTCGGTCGTCGATTACCTCAGTCGCGGCCTGCCGTACCGGGAGATCCACCATCTCACCGGCGTGAGCGTCACGACCATCGGTCGCGTGGCGCGCTTTCTCGCCGCCGGTAACGGCGGCTACGGACTGGTGGCGCAGCGCCTGGGCAAGTGGCACCTGCATGCCGCTCGCGCCGCCGCGTCCGCCGCGAGTGAACCGACCCCCGCGCCCCGCCGTCGGGAGAGTGCACGCAATGGATGAGCCGCGCCTGAAGCTTGCGATCCAGAAGTCCGGCCGCCTCACCGACCCGTCGCTCGATCTGCTGACGCGCTGCGGGCTGAAGATCTCCCGCGGCAAGGACCAGCTGATGGCCTTCGGGGAGAACATGCCGCTCGATGTGCTGTTCGTCCGCGACGATGACATTCCGGACCTGGTGCAGGAGGACGTGTGCGACCTTGGGCTGGTCGGCCTGAACGTGCTCGAGGAGAAGCGCCACGAGCTCGCCGCGCGCGGCCACCCGGTGCGCTTCGAGACGCTGCGCACGCTGGATTTTGGCCGCTGCCGACTCTCCCTCGCCGTGCCCGAGGGTCAGCCGTTCGACGGGCGGCGCAGCCTCGAGGGCAAGCGCATCGCCACCACCTATCCATACCTGCTCGAGCACTACCTGCGCGAGCGCTCGATCAGCGCTGAAATCGTCACGCTCTCCGGAGCGGTGGAGATCGCCCCGCGCCTCGGGCGCGCCGATCTGATTTGCGACCTGGTGTCCACCGGCTCGACGCTGCAGGCCAACCACCTGCGCGAGGTCGAGACCGTGCTCGAGAGCCACGCGGTGTTGATCCGCACGCCCATCGCGCTGCCGCCGCTGAAGAACGAGTGGGTCGAGCGGCTGCTGATGCGCATCGAGGGCGTGCAGCAGGTGCGCGAGAGCAAATACATCATGCTGCACGCCCCGCGTGCGGCGCTCGAGGAGATCCGCCGGCTGCTGCCCGGCAGCGAATCCCCGACCATCATCCCGCTGGAGGGTTTCCCCGACAAAGTCGCGGTGCACGCGGTGTGCCGCGAGAACGTGTTCTGGGAGACGCTCGAGCGGCTCAAGCAAGCCGGCGCCAGCGCACTGCTGGTGCTGCCGGTGGAAAAGATGCTCTCCTGATCCGATGCGCATCCTCCACTGGAACGTGCTCAGCCAGAGCGAACGGCGCGCGGCGCTCGAGCGACCCGAGCAGCAGGCCCGTGCCGACATTGACGCGCTGGTGCGCGAAATCATTGCCGCGGTTCGCGCGCGCGGCGATGCGGCGCTGCGCGAGTACACGCGCCGTTTCGACCACACCGAGCTCGAAACACTGCGCGTGAGCGCGAGTGAGTTCGCCGCCGCGCATGGCGCCCTCGACGCCGATCAACGCGCGGCACTCGAGCGCGCCATCGAGAACGTCGAGCGCTTTCACCGCACGCAAGAGCTCAGCAGCATCAGTCTCGAGACCGTCCCCGGGGTGCGCTGCGAGCGGATCTACCGGCCCATCGAGGCCGTCGGCCTGTATGTCCCGGCCGGCTCCGCGCCCCTGCCCTCGGCCGTGGTGATGCTGGCCGTACCGGCGCGGATCGCCGGCTGCCCGCAGCGCGTGTTGTGCACCCCGCCGGACCGCAGCGGCCGGGCGCACCCGGCCGTGCTCCTCGCCGCAGAGCTGTGCGGGGTCGAGCAGGTGTTCAAAATCGGCGGCGCGCAAGCGATCGCCGCCCTCGCCTACGGGACCGAGAGCATCCCGAAGGTCGACAAGATCTTCGGCCCGGGCAACGCCTGGGTCACCGCCGCCAAACAGGCCGTCGCCACCGATCCGCTCGGCGCGGCATGCGACATGCCGGCCGGACCTTCTGAGGTGATGGTGATCGCCGATGCCACCGCCGATCCGCATTTCGTCGCCGCCGATCTGCTGGCGCAGGCCGAACACGATCCGCGCGCCCAAGCGCTGCTCGTCACCCCGAGTGCGGCGCTCGCGCAAGCCGTAGCAGCGGCCGTCGAGCAGCAGGCCGCGACGCTCTCGCGACAGGCGATCCTCGAGCACTCCCTGCGCGCCAGCCGCGCCCTCGTCGTCGAGGACCTCGCGAGCGCCGTGGCCGTGGCCAATGCTTACGCCGCCGAGCATCTGATCCTCGAGGTGAGAGACCCGCGCGCGCTGCTCGAGCACATCGTCAACGCCGGTTCGGTGTTTCTGGGCGCCTGGTCGCCGGAACCGATGGGCGATTACTGCTCGGGCACCAACCACGTGCTGCCGACCTACGGCTACGCGCGCGCCTACAGTGGCCTCGGCGTGCCCGATTACCTCAAACGCATCACCGTGCAGGAGCTGACGCCCGAGGGTCTGCGCGCGCTCGGACCGACCGCGGTCACCCTGGCGCGCCTGGAAGGCTTGGATGCGCATGCGGCCGCCGTCACCTGTCGGCTGCAGGCGCTCGCTGCGGGCGGACACTCATGAGCTGGGTCACCGAACTGGCGCGCGCGGACATCGTGGCGCTGCGCGTGTATGAACATGCCGCTTGGCGCCCCGAGCTGCAGCGGCTGCACGCCAATGAGCTGCCGTGGGATCCGGCCGGTGGCGATGGACGCGACGGGCTGAACCGCTACCCGCAACCCCAACCGCGCGCGCTGCTGCAGCGGCTCGCGGAGCTCTATGAGGTCAGCCCCGCCTCGGTGCTGCTCGGGCGCGGCAGCGACGAGGCGATCGACCTGCTCTGCCGCGCGTTCTGCCGCGCCGGCACCGATGCGGTGCTCGTCTGTCCGCCGACCTTCGGGATGTACTCGGTCTGCGCGCGCATCCAGGGCGCAGAAGTGATCGAGGTGCCGCTGCGCTCAGAGCAGAGTTTCGCCCTCGATGAGCAGCGCGTGCTGGAGCGCTGCACGGCGATGACCAAACTGCTCTTCCTGTGCTCGCCCAACAACCCCACCGGGAACCTGCTGGAGGAGGCCGCGGTGCTGCGCCTCGCCGCGGCGCTCGCCGGCCGAGCCCTCGTGGTGCTCGATGAGGCGTATCTGGAGTTCTCCGGCCGCGCCAGTCTCGCCCGGCGACTTCGGGAGTTTCCCAACCTCGCGATCCTGCGCACGCTCTCGAAGGCCTACGGCCTCGCCGGAGCGCGCTGCGGGGCGCTGCTGGCGGACCCCGAAGTGATCGCCCTGTTGCGCAAGATCATCCCGCCGTACGCCATTGCCCGCCTCACGGTCGATGCGGCGCTCGCGCGACTTGCGCCGAGCGCGCTCGCGAGCCTTCAGCCGCAGCTCGCCACACTGCTCACCGAGCGTGCGCGGTTGCAGCGCGAACTGCCTGGGCTGCGCGCCGTGCGGCGCGTCTGGCCGAGCGATGCGAACTTCATCCTGGCGGAATTCGACGATGCCGGCGGTGCACTCGAACGGGCGAGCGCAGCGGGACTGCTGGTGCGCGATGCGCGCGGCTACCCCGGGCTCGGCCGCGCTCTGCGCATCAGTGTCGGCACGCCGCAGCAGAACACCCGACTTCTGGAGTCCTGGTCATGAGCGCCCCGGTGCCCACCCTGTTCGTCGACCGCGACGGCACGCTGATCGAGGAGCCGCCCGATCACCAAGTCGATGCGCTGGAGAAGGTGCGCTTCATGCCCGGGGTGTTTGCCGCGCTCGAGGCGCTGAAGCAGCGCGGCTACCGTCTGGTGATGGTGAGCAATCAGGACGGACTCGGCACGGCATCCTTCCCACGAGCGAAGTTCGAAACCGTACACCAGTTCGTGCTCGAGACCTTCGCGGCACAGAACATCACGTTCGAGGCGGTGTTCATCTGTCCGCATCGTCCCGAGGATGGATGCGCCTGCCGCAAGCCGGCCACCGGTCTGCTCGATGCGTACCTGCGCGAGGGTACCGTCGAGCGGTCCGCGAGTGCCGTGATCGGCGATCGCGACACCGATTTAGCGTTTGCCGCGAACCTCGGTGTGCGCGGGCTGCGGGTGCGCCGCGACGGCTCACCGCAGGAGACTTGGCCGGCGGTGGTGACAGAACTGACGGCCCGCCGCGCGCAGATCACGCGCCGCACGCGCGAAACGGACATCGAGGTGCGGGTCGACCTGGATGCCACCGGACCGCACCGCATCGCCACCGGTCTTGGCTTCTTCGATCACATGCTCGAGCAGCTCGCCGCGCACGGCGGCTTCGCGCTCGAGCTGTCCTGTCGCGGCGATCTGCACATCGATGAACATCACACGGTGGAGGATTGCGCGCTCGCCCTCGGCGAGGCGCTGCGCCGTGCCCTCGGCACCAAGGCGGGGATCGCCCGCTACGGGTTCGTACTGCCGATGGATGAGGCGCTCGCACAGGTGGCGATCGACCTCTCCGGCCGTCCGATCAGCCGCTTCGAGGGCCGCTTCGAGCGCGAGCGCGTCGGTGAGCTGCCCACCGAGCTCGTGCCGCACTTCTTCCGTTCGCTCGCCGATGCGCTCGGCGCGGCGATCCACGTGAGCGTCACCGGCGAGAACACACACCACATGATCGAAGGCTGCTTCAAGGCGGTAGGCCGTGCGCTGCGCCAGGGGCTGCGCCGCGACGGCCAGACGTTGCCGAGCACCAAGGGGACCCTATGAGCGGCACGCTCATCATCGACAGCGGCGGGGCCAATCTCGCCTCGCTGCAGTACGCGCTCGAGCGACTCGGTGTCGCGGCCCGGGTGAGCGCCGATGCCAGTGAAATTGCCGCGGCGGAACGGGTGGTGTTGCCCGGCGTCGGCTCGGCGGCCGATGCCATGCAGCGCTTGCGCGCCGCGGGTCTCGCCGAGGTGCTGGCGCAACTCACCCAACCGGTGCTCGGCATCTGCCTGGGCATGCAGCTGCTCTTCGAGCGCTCGGCCGAAGGGGACACGGAGTGCCTCGGCATCCTGCCCGGCACGGTGCGTCGACTCGAGCCGAGCACGACGCGGCCGGTGCCACACATGGGCTGGAACCGCCTCCAGGGACTCACCGACGATGCGCTGCTCACGGGACTCGGCCCCGAGGCGTTTTTTTATTTCGTGCACGGCTACGCCGCGCCGCTCGGCGCCTTCACGCGCGCCCAGACGCACTACGGGGAGGACTTCTCCGCCGTGGTCCGTCAGGGCAACTTCTGCGGCGTGCAGTTTCATCCGGAACGCTCCGCAGCGAGCGGTGCGCGCGTGCTCGAGAATTTTCTGAGACTGACCTGATGTTGCTGATTCCCGCCATCGACCTGCGCGCCGGGCACTGCGTGCGGCTCTATCAGGGCGATTTCGACGCCGAAACGCGCTATCCGCACGAGCCGCTCGAGCTGCTCCTGCGCTACCGGGCGTTCGGCGCAAGTTGGGTGCACGTCGTCGATCTCGACGGGGCGCGCGACGGTGAGCTCGGCAACCGCGCGACGATCAGCGCACTGGCGGCACAACCGGGGGTGCGCCTGCAAGTCGGCGGCGGCATCCGCTCGGCGCAGCGCATCGAGGATCTGCTCGAAGCCGGGGTCGGGCGCGTGGTCATCGGCAGCGCCGCGGTCGAGCGTCCACAGGAGGTCTGCAGTTGGCTCGAGCGCTTCGGCGCGGAGCGGATCTGCCTGGCGCTCGATGTGCGTCTCGATGCTCAGGGCGCTGCGAGGGTGCAGACCCGGGGCTGGCGCGAGGCCGCCGCCGTGACGATCTGGGAGGCGCTCGAGCGCTACCCGGCGGGCACCGTACGGCATGTGTTGTGCACCGACATCGAGCGCGACGGGGCGCTCGCCGGCCCGAACCTCGAGCTGTACACGATGGCCCGAACGCGCTTCCCGCAGATCGCCTGGCAGGCCTCCGGCGGCGTGCGCGATGCCCGTGATCTGCATCAGCTCGCCGGCACAGGCGCCACCGCCGCGGTGAGCGGCAAGGCGTTGCTCGAGCAGCGCATTGCTCTTGAGGAGTTGTCCGCATTCTTACCCGACGCATCATCCCCTGCCTAGACGTCCGCGACGGCCAGGTCGTCAAGGGCGTGCGCTTCCGCGACCACCGCGTGGTCGGGGACATCATGACGTTGGCTCAACGCTATCGCGATGAGGGCGCCGACGAACTGGTGTTCTACGACATCACCGCAAGTCCCCAGGGCCGCTCGGTCGATCGCAGCTGGGTACAGCGCATCGCGCGCGTGCTCGACATCCCCTTCTGCGTCGCCGGGGGCATTCGCTCGGTGGCCGACGCCGAGGCGGTGCTCAACGCCGGCGCGGAGAAGATCTCGATCAACTCCCCGGCACTCTCGGACCCGAACCTGATCGATGCGCTCAGCCGTCGCTTCGGCGCACAATGCGTGGTGGTCGGCATCGACAGCGAACGGACCGCAGAGGGCTACCGCGCCTATCAATTTACCGGCGACCCGGGCCGTACGCGCGAGTCCGGCCGCGACGTGCTCGAGTGGGTCCGGGAAGTCCAGGAGCGCGGCGCCGGGGAGATCGTGCTCAACTGCATGGGCAGCGATGGGGTGCGGGGCGGATATGACATCGAGCAGCTGCAGGCGGTGCGCGAGGTGTGCCGCGTGCCGCTCGTGGCCTCCGGCGGAGCCGGTGCGATCGAGCATTTTTCGGCTGCGTTTCGTGATGCGCGCGTCGACGCTGCTCTGGCCGCCAGCGTGTTCCACAACGGCAGCATCGCGATCGGGGCACTGAAGCAGGCCCTGCGCAGCGCCGGAATCGAGGTACGGCCATGAACAGCGTCTCTCCCGGCGCGCCGCTCGGCCCGGCGGACATCGAGCAGCTGGATTTCGAAAAGCAGGGCGGCCTGCTGCCGGCGATCATCACCGATGCCACCGGCGGCGTACGCATGCTCGGCTACATGAACCGCGAGGCGCTGCAGGAGACGTTCCGCCGCGGCCGCGTGGTGTTCTACAGCCGCAGCCGAGCGTGTCTGTGGGAGAAGGGGGAGACCTCCGGCCACACGTTGGAATTCCTCGATGCGCGCACCGACTGCGACCGCGATGCGCTGCTGATCCGCACCCGCCCGCTCGGGCCGGTCTGTCATCTGGGCACGAGCGGCTGCTTCGGCACGAGCGAGGCGCCGCTCGCCTTCCTGCGCGAACTCGAAGAGGTGATTGCCGAGCGCATTGCGCAGCGGCCCGACGGCAGCTACACCGCGAAGTTGTACGAGCGCGGCACGACCCGCATGGCGCAGAAAGTGGGCGAGGAGGGTCTCGAAGTGGCGCTCGCCGCGGTGGCCGAAGGCGAGGAGAAACTGCTCGCGGAGTCCGCCGACCTCCTCTATCACCTGACGCTGCTGCTGCTCAGCCGCGGGCTGTCACTCGAGCGCGTGGCGGCGGAACTGCGCGCCCGCCACGCCAGCCGCGGCTGAGCGAGCCGCACTAGCGGCGCGGCGTACTCGCCCCCGCGGGCAGACCGCCGGGGCGCGGCGTCGCACCCCACTCGGGCGTCTCACTGCGCGTGCGCTGCGCGAGGGCCTCGCGGCGATCGAACTCGTCGCGGGCCGCATCGAGCTCGGCCAGATGACTGCGTGCCCAATGCGCCAGCTGGGTCACCGGCTGACGCAGTGACTGCCCGAGGGCGGTCAGTTCGTACTCGACACGCGGCGGCACGACGGGGAAAACGGTGCGTTTGACCAGTCCATCGCGCTCCAGGCCCCGCAGGCACAGCGTGAGCATGCGCTGGGAGATGCCCCCGATCGCGCGCTTCAGGTCCGAGAACCGGCGCGGACCGTCGGCGAGCATGATGATGATCAGCACGCTCCACTTCTCCCCGACGCGCGCCAGCACCTGGCTGATCTTCGGGCACTCGGTACTTTGGGGACAACCGTCGGTGCGCTGCGCGCCCGGGTGGGTTACGCCGGTTTCACTCTGTCGCATGACTGTGCCTTCTTGTGTTCATGCCGCGCGGACTTACATACTTAGCCTTGGTACTGATTTTATACTAGACCGAGGCCACCCATGAAACTCCTGCACATCGACACCAGCATTCTCGGCCAGAACTCCGTCAGCCGGCAATTGACCGCTGCCATTGTCGTGCGCCTGCAGGCCGTACATCCGCAGCTCGAGATCCGCTACCTGGACCTCGGCGCCGAGCCGCTCGCCCACCTCTCGGGCGCGCACCTCGCTGCGGCGCAGGGGGCCACCCCGGAGTCCGCCGCGCTCGCGCAGGATCTGCAGCGTGGGCGCGAAGCGCTCGAGTCCTTCCTCGCAGCCGACATCATCGTCGTCGGCGCGCCGATGTACAACTTCACCGTGTCCTCGCAGCTCAAGGCGTGGATCGATCGGATCTGCGTGGCCGGCAAAACCTTCCGTTACGGGGAAAGCGGACCGCAGGGGCTCGCCGGCGGCAAGAAGGTCATCATCGCCTCCTCACGCGGCGGGTTCTACGGCCCGCAATCCCCGGCCGCCGCCCTGGAGCACCAGGAAAGCTACCTGCGCGGCGTGTTCGCCTTCCTCGGGATCACGGAGCTGACCTTCGTGCGTGCCGAGGGCGTTAACATCGGACCGGATCAGCGTCAGGCCGCGATTACCGCCGCCACGGCCGAAGCGGCCGAGCTGGCCGCCTGAGCGCAGATCGAGCGATCTCATCCCGACCGGAGAGTGCCCATGAATACTCTTGCGAACCGCAGCGTCGAGCGCCTGGTCCGCGGCATGCCCACCTCGGACGGCGCGGGGGTTAAATTGACGCGCGTGATCGGCCAGCCGCAGCTGGCGGATCTCGATCCGTTCCTGATGCTCGATGAGTTCGGCACCGACAATCCCGGGGACTACATCGCCGGCTTTCCCGATCATCCACACCGCGGCTTCGAGACCGTGACCTACATGCTCGATGGGTGCATGCGCCACCGCGACAACCACGGGCACGAAGGGGTGCTCGTTCCCGGCAGCGTGCAGTGGATGACGGCCGGACGCGGCATCATCCACTCGGAGATGCCCGAGCAGCAGCAAGGGCGCATGCGCGGCTTTCAGCTGTGGATCAACCTGCCGGCGCGCGAGAAGATGACCGAGCCGCGCTACCAGGAGTTCGGTCCGCAGGGAATCCCCACAGTCGAGACGGCCGCCGCGCGCGTGAAGGTGATCGCCGGAACGGTCGAGGGCGTGGCCGGCCCGATCGCGCAACCGGCCACCGATCCGACCTACCTCGACATCGAACTCGCCCCGGGCGGTCAGTTCACCCACGCGCTGCCCGCCGGGCACACCGCGTTCGTCTATGTCTACGAGGGCACGGTCGCCCTCGGCGCCGGTGAGGCCGCCACTGAGGTTGACACTCACGACTTGGCGGTCCTTGGCGACACCGGCGCGGTGCGCATCGAGGCGCGCGTCAGCTCGGGCAGTCCGCCCTCCCCGGCGCGGCTGATCCTGGTGGCCGGCAAGCCGCTGCGCGAGCCGGTGGCCAAGTACGGCCCGTTCGTCATGAACACCCGCGAGGAGCTGATGCAGGCCTTCCAGGACTTCCAGAGCGGGCGGTTCTGATCCCGTGGCGCGCCGCACCGGCGGCGCGCCCGCGATCCGCGCGGCTCGCGCGCCGGTTCGCGTCCTATACTGGGGCGATGAACCTGCACCATCTGGCCATCTTCGCCACCGTCGCGGCCACCGGCAGCCTCACCGCCTCGGCACGTAAGCTGCACGTCTCTCAACCGGCGCTGTCGCGCGAATTAAAGGCGTTCGAGCAGCGCCTTGGGGTGACGCTGTTCGAGCGCCACGCCAAGGGCATGCGTCTGACGCAAGCCGGCGAAGTCCTCAATCGCTATGCGGTGCGGTTGTTCGAACTGGAGCGCACCGCCGAGGCGGCGATGCAGGAGATCGCCGGGGCGCTGCGCGGCCGGCTCACCTTGGGGGCGAGCAATACGATCGGCACCTACGTGTTGCCACCGCTGCTGGCGAGGTTCCGGCGGCAACGGCCGCGGGTCGAGATCTCGCTGTTCGTCGGCAACACCGAGCAGGTCTCCCAGGGCGTGGATGACATGCGCTTCATGCTCGGGTTCATCGAAGGGCCGCTGCACCTTCAGGGCCTGCGCAGCACGGTTTTCGAGCACGATGAAATCATGCCCGTCGCCGCCCCGGATCACCGCTTGTTCGCTCGTCAGAGGCTCGAGCCTGTGGATCTCACCGGGGAGCCGCTGCTGATGCGCGAACAGGGCTCCGGGACCCGCGAGCTGATCGCTGCGGCACTGCAGCGCCAGAACATCCTCCCGGGGGAGACGATGGAATTCGGCAACACCGAGGCGCTCAAGCGCGCCGCGGTTCACGGCGGGGGCATCGCCTGGCTGCCGCGCATCTGTATGCTCAACGAACTGGCCGACGGCAGCCTGCGCACGCTACCGGTACGCGAACTGACCATCACGCGCCCGCTGATGGTGGTGCAGCGCGAGAGCGCGCAGCTCGAGCCGGCGGCCGAGGCCTTCGTGCGCCTGCTGCAGCACCCGATCGACACCGGCGCTTAAGGACGCTCCGCGTCACCGGTCGCCGCACCGATCAGGCCGAGGATCCTCTCGATCGATTGCGGATCGGTCGACTCGACCTCTTATAACAGCCGTCGGACGCCCTGCTACGCATCCCTACACAACGTCATCACTGACGTTATGAATGGACGCTACGCAAATGGCTTGAACCGATGGGGTCACGAGCATCCATGCTCGCTTCGATGCGCAGGTCCACTGGCACTGCGATGCCACGATGAGACTCCGTAGACCCGCCGCGTTGCGCCGCAGACCTGCACGCGAGGCTAAAGCGGCTCTGCGCTCAACCGTGCGCAGCACTACGAGCCACTGCACGAGCCGGTGGCGAGGAAATCCCTCGACGATCATTGGATCGGCGGTGGCATCAGATGCATGTGCGCAAACAGCCGCGTGACGTCCGGGTCGATCTTCGTTGCGGCCGTCAGATCGGCGCGACCGATAGCGACCTGCTGCGCGCGCAACTCGGCGAGCCCGCGCCCATAGAGCGCTGCGGCCAGTTGCGGCTGCATGCGCAAGGCCTGATCGTCACTTGCAATCGCCCGACGCAGCTCCCCGAGCCGCAGATACACCAGCGCCCGATTTGCGAACACTCCAGCGTTCTGCGGCAACCGTCCGACCGCCCGCTCACAATCGCGCAGCGCCCGGTGCAACTGCAGATTTCCTTCGGCTCGAATCCAGCAGCGCGTATTCCAACCGAACGGCAACAGCGCATCGCGGCGGTGGTAGTAGATCCACAGATCGATCGCCCGCAGCGCATCGGAATAACGGCCGATACGTGCATATAAATCGGCGACCTGGAGGCGCTGGATCGACGCATCCGGCGCCAGGAGCGACGCAATATTGATGTCCGCCGTCGCCACGCGGCGGGCATCTGCCGGCGCGTGCCCCCAGGAGAGCAGCAGCTGCGCGCGGGCCAGATGCGCCGAGTAAAAATTCGTCCGCGCACGGATCGCCGCATCAAAATCCTTCAGTGCCAGGGCCGGTTGCCCGTGCGCCCAATAGACTCGGCCGCGCCGCAACCGGTAATGGACGTTCTGAGGCTCCAGCGCGCAGGCGCGATTCAGATCCACCAGCGCCCGTCGGTACTGGCCTTCGGCCGCGAGCGCCATACCGCGGCGCATGGAACGGCTGGCAGTCTGCGCGGCGTCCTCGCCCGGCGCCGGTGCGACGCCGCGGTGTGAGGACATCGGCACACCCGGACCGGCCTGTACCGGCGCGCCCCCGCCCCGCTCGATCAGATACCGATGGCCCAGATCGAAGATCGGCCCGCCGTTGTACGTGAAGTACATCATGTGGTGGCGTTTGGAGATGATGATGCGATGCGACAGGAAGAAATCCGCGCCCAGCACCATGTCGATACGCAGACCCGGCAGGCGGAAGTTACTGAGCAACACCCGGGTGCGCTCAATTTTCTCATCCCCGATCTGAAACTGCGCCACCGGCACCACCCAGGAGCGCTTCCAGCGCCGACCGACACCGGTGAACGGACCGGCGGCCCGCGCGCCCGGCGCGGACACCGAAATGCCGACCCGGCGGGCCGCGCGCAGCGCCAGCATCGAGCGCGGTGAGCCACTGTCGAACAACACCCGGATCCGCCGGCCATCCAACCGGGCATGGCCGATCAGAAACGGCCGCCGCGCACGGATCGGCCGCAGCTTGAGCACCCCGACACTCTGACCGTGCGCCCAGTACGCCAGTGGGGTGCGGCCACAATGCTTGGCGATGACGAAGCGCATCTGGCCGTCACCGAAGTTGTACTCCACGTCCGCCAGATGCAGAACGGTGCCGCCGAGCAGCCCGACGGCGCCGGATTGAAAGTCATTGCCGCCGACCAGAAACTCGGCGTTGTGGAAGGGAACATTCAGAAACGTGAAGACGCGCACCGAAGTGACGTACGCCTTGATGCTGCCGTTGAACCCGTTCAGCCGCAACCGCATTCCGGGGTCGTCGTCGGACAGTCCGTATTCCGAGCGCGCCTGCGGTGTCAGCATGCTCCAGAACGCGCCGGTGTCGATGATGAAGCGCGCTGTGCGCCCATTGATCTTGGCCGACACCATCGGCCTGAGATCCCTGAAGGTGACCGGAACTGCCGGCAGCAGTTCGATCCGACAACCGCCTGCCGCAGCGGACCCGATGCCCAGCGCTGCGAGCGCCACCGCGATCACCCATTCCCGGTACTGCATGCCCCGCGCCCGCCTGCTTCCGTCCGCACCCGGATGACTCTGACGGGAGCCTAACCGAAGCTGACAGCAACCTGCAACAGAAGCGCAGCCGATCCGCTCAGAAGCGCACGCGCACCCCGCCGAACACCTCGAGCGGGGCGGCCGGACTGATGAATCGATTGTTCACGCCCGGGCCATTGGACTGCGCGCTCGCGGGGATCCCCGGTGCACCGACTCCCGTCGGATCACTCAGGATGCCCCACGTGGCGTAGTGACTGTCGAGCAGATTCTCAATGGAGACAAAGAGCCGCACATGGTGACGCGGCCGGTAGCTCGAATGCAGCTCGACGACGGCGTACCCCGGCAGTGGCGCGAGCTGATTCGACTCATCGCCCACGTAATAGACGCTGCTCACAATATTGACGCTCGCCCCGACGCTCCAGATCGACGACAGCGAGACGTCGCCGCCGAATTTCCAGCGATTCTCCGGGATCCCGGGAAACTGATCCCCCGGCTGCACGTGGATATTTCCGTTTACATCCTGGAACGGGTTCGAGGTCGATGGAATCACCAGCGCGGTGAGAAAGGTCGCGCGCACGAGACTGTAGTGCAGATAGGCTGACCAGCGCGCCGCGCTGAAATTCACTCCGGTTTCCAGTCCCTGACGACGCGTGTCGCCGATATTGGCGAAGTACCCTGAACTCAGTGACGTCGCGACACCATGGATGTCATCGTGCAGGACAGTTCGAAAGACGCTGAAATTCCACCGCAGCGCCGCACCCAGAAACTCGACTCTGGCCACCGTGCCGCGCAAACCGACCTCCGTAGTATGCGAGATCACCTGGCGCAGATTGGGCGGATCCCCGGAGAGACTGGCCGGCAGGAGACAGGGCGCCTTCGGATCGGAACACTCGATCTCCCCTGGGGTCGGAACGCGATTGTTCACCGAATAGCCGCCATAGAGCGTCGTCGCGTGCCCGAGGACGTAGGTTGCCCCGATCGACGGATTGAAGTGAACGAAACGATTGAAGCCGCTGAGCCGCGTGCCGAGTTGATCGGTGAGATTCACGTTCGCGATGTTGTAGCGCCCACCGGCGCTCACCGCGAGCGCCGATGTCACCTTGAACGTGTCGGTGAGATAGACGCCCAAGGCCTTGTTGAGCGAATCGACGTTCACCGGCACCGCATCGCCATTCGCCAAGGCGCCCGCGGAATTCTCCGGCGTGTCGACGAACAGCGTCGAGGGCTGCACGACGAGGGCGGCATTGAGCACACCGATCTGGGCACCGGCGTAATAGCTGCTCGAGGCGTAATCTACTGCCGCACCTAAGGTGAAGTGATTGGCGCGACCGAGGAGCGCGGCGTCATTTGCGGCCTGCAGCGTCGCGCCCCGGCCCCAGCTGTGCAGCAGTTCGAAGTCGTTCTCTCCAATATGCCGCGTCCCGCCGGCGGAGATGTCCGGCAACGGCTCGCCTGCCGAATTCGTCAGCGGCGTGAGGCCATCGGGCTGACACAGCACGCCCGGCATCATGCGACACGCGATGTAATGGGTGCCGTTGCCATTGGCAACGGCCTGGGCGAAGTCCCGGTAGTACAGGACGGCCGCCAGTGTCCAGTGGCCCGGCAATTTCAGCCGGCCATTGAGCGTGAGAAACTTCAGGCGATTGAGATTGGCCTGCGGACCGGTGAAGACCAGCGAGCGATTGATCGCCAGCTCCTGCACCGGGGCGGAGCTCTGGCCCTTGAGGGTGTTGTCGTCCCAGGCGTAGCTCAAGTCGAGCGATCCGGCCGCGCCGTGCAGACTCGCCACGGCGAACAGATCGCGCAGCTGATCGCTCGAGAAGTCGCGCCAGCCGCGCCAGTTCAGCCCGCGCCCTGCCACGTAGAACCCGAACATTCCCGAGTGCATCCCGTACTGTGCGCTGATTTCCTGACGATGAAAGGATCCACCGGACAGCTGCACCTGCCCGCCGTGGTAGTTGAACCCGTTCTTCATCGTCAGCGAGATCGCCCCGCCGAGGGCGTTCAGTCCGTACACGGCGCTCGCGCTGGTCAGCTCGACCTGCTCGATCGCGGCGGGCAGGATCAGGTCCCAGTTCACCGTGTCGCCAAACGCCTCATTGATGCGCACGCCGTTCTCGTACACCGCGAGCCCCTGCGGGGTTCCGAGCACGGGCGAGGCCTCGAAGCCGCGATACAGAATGTCCGGCTGGAACGGATCGACGACGTTGTCGTTGATGTTGATGCTGCTCAGCTGCGCATTGAGCGCACCGGTGAGACTGGCCGTACCCTGCGCCGAGAGCGCCGCGGCACTGAGGACCTGGACATTCGCCGCAATCTCATCGAGCGGCACCGCGGAGCCGGACAGCGGCGCGGCATTGATGACGATCGCCTTGAGCACTCGAGGCGAGTGGGGACGAACGATGCGCGGTGCCGGTGGACGATCGGCTCCTTCCGCTGCAGCGCCCCAGGTCGCCAGCAGACCACACACCGCAAGGCACGCCACCGACCGCCCGCGCCATCCTGTTCCGCGCACCGCACAGTGCATCGAGTCTCCCGTAAAGACGTTCACCCCGGCACTGGCGGCCTCGGCGCGTCGCTCTGATCGTTGTGGCTGCGCATCCTCCCCGCTCCTGGCGCGCATGAGCAAGGGATTTCTTCCCGAGATTCTCCGCCGGCGCATCGAGCCGATGGGCTGTGCCGAAATGGAACAGGTCCACGAGCCTTCGACCGACGCTCTGGGATGCGCCCGGGGGGCGAAACTGCGCATTCCTCGCCGACTCCCCTGCAGCGGCGCTACACTGCGTCTTCTTCGGACGTCATTGCGCAGCGCACGCCATGTCGATGCAAGAACCCGCCAGTACCGCGACGATCGGGTCCGGAGCTGCAGCGATCACGACAGACGAGGGGGAGGCGCAGAAATCCTGTGAAGCTGTGGATCCTTCGGGACCGCACCCGCCGCCGTTCCGCTCGCACCACACAGCCCATCGGCGTGACGCGTGGATCGTGGCCGCCGTCACCCTTGCGACCTGGGTACTGTGCGGCGCGTTCAACGTCACGGAAGCACTGCGGCGACTCACCGCGCCCTACGAACGCTATCAGCTCGACGAGCTCCCCACGGTCTTGCTGGTCCTTAGCCTGGGACTCACCTGGTTCGCTGCGCGGCGCTACCAGGAAGCCAAGACCGAAATCGGTCTGCGCAAATCGGCACAAGCCCAACTGGCCGCCGCCCTGGCGGACAATCGACGGCTGGCGCAGCAGTATGTCGCACTCCAGGAAGCCGAGCGCAAGTCACTGGCGCGTGAGCTGCATGACGAGCTCGGCCAGTATCTGAACGTGATCAAGCTCGATGCCGTCGGAATACGCGATGCGCGCACCGCCGAAGCCGAGGCCACCAAGGTCCGTGCGGCCGCCATCGTCGAGCATTGCAACCACATTCACGCCGCCCTCGCCTCGCTGATCCGCGAACTGCGTCCACCGGGATTGGACGAACTCGGACTGGCCGCAGCGCTCGAGCATTGCGTTCAGCTGTGGCGGGTACGCCTGCCCACTCTCGCGCTGCGTCTGGTCATTGACGGTGAGCTCACCGGTTTGCCCGAGGAGATCGCCGTCACCCTGTTTCGTCTGGTGCAAGAGGCGCTGACCAATGTCGCGAGGCACTCCGCGGCCACCCGCGCCGAGGTACGAGTCACACGCAGCGATCTGCGTCCCTCGCGGCCCGCAAAGACCCGGTTCGTCGTGATCACGATCACCGATGACGGCATCGGGCATACCGGGGAGCAGGACCGCGCGGGACTTGGCCTGATCGGCATGCGCGAGCGCGTCCAGGCGCTGCGCGGCTCGCTCGAGGTCACCACAGCCCCGCATTCCGGTTTCACCCTCAGCGCCCGCATCCCCCTGCCGGAGGAATCCCCGACACCATGACGGACATGATCTCGGTTTTGTTGGTCGATGACCACGCCATCGTGCGCGAGGGCTATCGGCGGCTGCTGGCGGAACATCCGGCGGTGCGCGTTGTGGGCGAAGCGACCACGGCGCCGCAGGCGTGCGAACTGGCCCTCACGCTGCGCCCCGACATCGTCGTGATGGACATCGCGCTTCCCGGTATGAGCGGAATCGAGGCAACTCGGCGGATGCTGAAATACGCCGCACCACCGCGCGTGCTGATGTTCAGCATGCATGAAGATGCGATCTACGCTACGCGCGCCCTACAGGCCGGCGCGCTCGGCTACCTCAGCAAAGCCAGCGCCCCGGAAGTGTTGATGTCGGCAATTTACGCCGTCTGGCGCGGCGAGCGCTACCTGAGCCCAGACGTTGCGATGAATATGGAGCGCGCAGCCCTGCCGGAGCACAGCCTGGAGTTCGCGCCGCTGACGCCGCGCGAGTTTGAGGTGCTACGATTGCTGGTGCGGGGCGCAACGGTCAAGAGCATCGGGGAGACGCTCGGACTGTCGGAGAAGACGATCGCCAATCACCAATCGGCCATCCGCGAGAAGCTCGGGGCAAAAAACAGCCTGCAGTTGTCGCTGCTGGCGGAACGCCATGGCTTGTTGCCCTGATGAGAGCCCAGAACGCGCCCTGCGTCGATCTGCTCTTCGCAGCGCACCTGCTGCCGCAATCCGCCAGGCCCCTGAATTGGTTCTCACCATTCACACCCGTCCGACACGCCCCATCATGAGGTGTGAGCGCACGGATCGCGCGCTCGGCGAGCATCTCGGCGGGCACTGGCAGGTCTGTCGCGAGGGTCCGATGGGCAGACCCTGAACACCGTGCCGAGGCGCTGCCGTCGCCGCCGACCCTACGGTCAGAAGGCAGGATTCACCCATAGCGCAGAATGCCGCAAAGTGTTGCAGGACGTTCTCACCTTTCTGGTTTTATTCGATTTCGCTTCATCGCGCGACATCCGGAAACACTAAACTGGCGGAGAGGGTGGAATTCGAACCCACGGTCCCCGTGAAGGGACGCCGGTTTTCAAGTCGAAGGACTCGCATTTAAGCGCCACCATGGCGCGCACATGTGCAAGTAAGTCCGAGACTTACGAATTGCCTGATCTGCTGAATTTTCAGGTAGCAACGCGCCAGTGCAGCACCGATGCAGCAGCGCCGAGTGGTCGGTCCATGAGCGCCGCCCGAGCCGGACTCACCCGGCCCGAGCGGCTCACCACACCAGCAACTGAGGTGCTGAAGCATGGCTACCGCTGATCCTACCGCGCCCACCGTGGCGCATCCCTTCGTCCTTCATGTCCCAGGCTCACGCGAGACGGGCCGGCCAGCGCTGCGCCGTGAAGTCGCATCGCTCGATGAGGATGTCACCGTCTACCAGTCCGCCCGCGATGAGTCCGGTGAGGGTGCATCGACCTTCGCGCCCGGTGAGGTCACCGGCCCCGGTGGCGGACGCTGGCGCGTCTCGTACAACGGCCGCGTGCAGCCGAAGGTGCCGGCATGAGCGCCTTCACGGTCACGCTGCGCACCGACGCCAGCGAGGTGCCGGCAGTGATCGCCGGCAGGGTCAACCTGCTGAAGTTCAGCGAGGCGCTCGCCCGCGCCGGCGTCGTGGGTCGCCACGATGCAGACCGTGGCGCCCTGGTGATCGAGCCGGCGCACGAGCCCCACAAGGCCGAGATTCCCGCTTGGTCTGGCATGGCCATCTACAACGCATGGACGCGCGAGGAGCGCAGCCTTTGGCACCGGGTGGCCGCGAGCGGTGTCCCCGCCGATGCCGTGGCTGCCTTCCAGTCGGCAGCGGCCGGGAGGGCAGCGCGCAGGACTGAGGCCAAGCGCCACGGATGCCGCACGAAGCCCCGGCCCTGCGCCGGGGTTTTCGTTTCGGTGCCCCATGGATGCGGCCTAGTGGGTTTATTGATTCGCGTATAGCGATACTGTACACTATGCACCCATGATCAAGTCGTTCCGACATGCGGGACTAGAAGCGTTCTTTCACACCGGCTCCAAGGCCGGCATCCAGCCTAAGCATGCGGAGCGGCTGGCATTCCAGCTCGGTACACTCAACCGCGCGAGCGGCCCGAATGATATGAGGGCTCCGCCCTGGCGGCTGCATCCGCTCAAAGGCGCCGACGCAGGCCGTTGGGCGGTCAGGGTGGACGAAAATTGGCGGCTCACGTTCGCCTTTGAGGGCACGGACGTTGTTCTGCTCGATTATCTTGATTATCACTGAGGAGACCACTATGAGCGAAATGCACAATCCCCCGCACCCGGGCGGCGCGCTGCGGGAATGGCTGACCGGCATCAGCGTCACTGAAGCTGCCAAGCGGCTCGGCGTGACGCGCGCGGCGCTATCCCGCGTGTTGAACGGGGGCGCCGGAGTGAGTGCGGAGATGGATCTACGGCTATCCAAGGCGCTCGGCACGACGCCGGGGCTTTGGCACAGCATGCAGGCCGACTACGATATGTGGCAGGCGCGGCGGCACTTCCGCGCGAGAGTCCGGCCGATCGCTAATCATCCACCGCTCGACAACGCAAGCGCTCCCTGACCCCACCGCCAAGGGAACGTCAAAGTCGTCTGCCGGCGAGTGTGCGGTGTTTTGGGTGAGCGACGAGCGGAGGCGTGGGCGGGTTTTGGGGGGATGAAGGAGTCGATTGGGGCCTGATTGAGGGGTCAGGCGGGAGGATTTTCCGGCGCAGGGGCAAGGGTGTGGATCGCGCGGGGCGATCGGCGCGAGGTTGGGGGGAGTGGCTCGGAGGCAGGGCGTGCGTTACACGCCGAGCACCTTCAGCACCAGGGAGGC
>JBMFWZ010000009.1:0-55721 GCA_049964755.1 Steroidobacteraceae bacterium
GTCGTTGATTTATTGGCGCGCCCGGAGGGATTCGAACCCCCGACCACCTGGTTCGAAGCCAGGTACTCTATCCAACTGAGCTACGGGCGCCGCGCGAGAGGCCGCATTCTATCAGGGCGCCGGGGCGCCCCGATACGGTACGGCGGGAACGGTTACCCACCGCGCGATACGAATCGCCTGGAGCCACCGACACGTCCGGACGATCTTCGGCGCTCCGGTGCGCGTCGTTGGCGTCTACGGCAGTCGGTCAGTTGTCCAAGCGGAACCTCGTACGAGGACGCACCTGAACCTCAGCGCGGCCCGCGGACGACCCCGACGTGCGCAGGGCCGCGATGAGACCTGAGGGTTCGCGGTGAGCGCGGTCACGGTCTCTGGTGGAGCGATGATCAACATCAGTGATGGACGGGCGCCGTCGACGTTTGCGGCGACGGCGCCGGGTTATTCATGTGCGGTGGCCGGCACGGCGAAGGGTGCCCCGCGACGCGCTCGGCGGACGCGGTGTGCAGCTCGTCTTCCAATGCCTCAGAGGCGCGTACGCAGCCTCGGTTTCTGCCCCACAATCGATCCGGCGCACCCGTTACGGGTGGGGCCCCGAGCAGCCGTCCCCGGGGCCGCCCCTGGCCGCAATGGAGGCGCCGGCGGGATCAAGGGCCTCAAGGGCGCTCCGCTCAACCGCCGCGACACCTGGCGCACGCCGGGGCCCTGCCGGGAGTAACCCTGCCCTCCCCACGGATTGATAAGATAGCCGCTCTATCACTCTGAGGGTCTCTAATGAAATCATTGCTCGCCGCGGCGGCTCTCGCAGCGCTCACCCTGGCTCCGGCGTATGCCGATTGCACGTACCCGAAGCCGCCTGCGAACCTGCCCGACGGCAACGTCGCGACACTCGCTCAGATGCTCGCTGCGCAAAAATCAGTGCAGTTGTACAACGGGACGATGAACAGCTACCTGGCCTGCATCAAGAAGCAGAGCGACGCGACCATCGCGAAGCAGTCGCTGAAGCTCACCAAGAAGCAGATCAAGGCGCTCGAGATCATGGAAATCCAGCGCAACAACGCGGCCGTCGATCAGCTGCAGAAGGTCGCCAAACGCTTCAACGCGCAGGTGCGGATCTACCAGAAGAAACACGCCAAGAAGAGCAACTAGTCCACTGGAAAGCGCGACGGATCATGCTCAGCCCGGGGCAAGCAGATGAACTGATCGGCCGCCACCTGACGTGCCTGCCGACGGTTTCTCTGCCCCTGCTGCAGTGCGCCGGAGCGGTGCTGCGTGAGGACGTGCGCGCCGAGCGCGATCAGCCGCCGTTTGACCGAGTCGCCATGGACGGCATCGCGCTGCAGAGTGCGGCCGTCGAGGCCGGGCAGCGCTGCTTCGAGATCCAGGCGACCCAAGCCGCCGGCGAGCCTGCTCTGACACTTGCCTCGGCGCACCACTGCATCGAAGTCATGACCGGCACGCCCTTACCGATGGGCTGCGATTGCGTCGTACCGGTCGAGCAGATCGGGGTGGCCGACGGCCGCGCGACTCTGGCGGAGGGCCTCACGGTGGCCGCGGGCCAGCACCTGCACCACCGCGGCACGGATGCGCACCAGGGTGAGCTGCTGCTGTGTGCCGGGATGCGCCTCGGCCCTCCGCAGATCGCCGTCGCAGCGGCCGCCGGCAAGGCCCGAGTCCGCGTCGCCAGCCAACCGATGGTCGCGGTGCTCTCCACGGGCAACGAGCTCATCGAGCCGGGTGAGCCGATTCTCGACCACCAGGTGCGCCGCTCGAATGCCTACGCCATTGCCGCGGCGCTCGAGCTGCACGGCTATCCCCGGATCGCGACGGAACATCTGCGCGATGATGCAGCTGAGCTCACGACTCGGCTGAAATTTCACCTCGAGACGCACGACGTGCTGGTGCTGAGCGGTGGGGTTTCAATGGGCAAACTCGACTTGGTGCCGCAGGCGCTGGAGTCGCTCGGGGTGCGCTGCGTCTTTCACAAGGTCGCGCAGCGGCCCGGTAAACCGCTCTGGTTCGGCATAGCGCCCTCGGGTGCCGCCGTGCTCGCGCTGCCGGGCAATCCGGTGTCGACCGCCGTGTGCGTCTCGCGCTATGTGCTCCCAGCGCTGGCGGCCGCTCAAGGGCTGCGCGCGCAGCCGCCGGAGCAGATTGCGCTCGCCGAGCCGTTCACCGTCACGGCACCGCTCACGGTTTTTCTGCCCGTCCAGCGCGTCACCGACGCGCACGGCTGGTGCCGGGCGGTGCCGAAGCGGACCCACGGCTCGGGGGATTTCACCTCACTGGCCACCACCGACGGATTCGTGGAACTGCCGCCCGGCCCGAACACCTATGCTGCCGGGTTCGTCGCGCCGCTGTATCGCTGGTAGCCCTCTGGAGGATGGCGCTCGGCCGTCGCCAGTGGTAAACGAGTGCGATGACTGTCCGTGATTCCCTGAGCGCACCCTCACCGGCCGGACTGCGCGACCGGCGTGGCAGGATGCTGCAGGATCTGCGCATCTCGGTGATGGACCGCTGCAACTTCCGCTGCCCGTACTGCATGCCGCGGGAGACCTTCCACGAAACTTACCGGTTTCTGCCCTCGCGTGAGCGGCTGTCGTTCGAGGAAATCGTGCGCCTGGCGCGAGTGCTGGTGCGCCTCGGGGTGCGCAAGCTGCGCCTGACCGGCGGGGAGCCGCTGCTGCGGCCGAACCTCACCGACCTGATCGGGGATCTCACCGGGATCCCGGGTATCGAGGATGTCGCGCTGACCACCAATGGAACTCTGCTCGCGAAGTACGCGTGCGAGCTGCGCGCCGCCGGACTGCAGCGCGTCACGGTGAGCCTCGACAGTCTCGACCCCGAGGTCTTCCTGCGCATGAGCGGCGGCTTCGGCGGACTGGAAGAGACGCTGAACGGCATCGAGCAGGCGCGCCGGGCGGGCCTCGGACCCATTAAAATCAATGCGGTGATCCAGCGCGGCGTGAACGATCACACCGTGCTCGAGCTCCTCGAGCGCTTCCGGGGCACGGGGGTGATCGTGCGCTTCATTGAATACATGGACGTGGGCAACCGCAACCACTGGCAGCGCGAGGCCGTAGTGCCCTCACGCGAGCTGCTCGCGCGCATCGGGGCACGCTGGCCGCTCGAGCCGCGTCAGCCCGCCTACCGCGGCGAGGTGGCCGAGCGTTACGTCTTCACCGACGGCGCCGGGGAAATCGGGTTCATCTCCTCGGTCACCCAGCCGTTCTGCGGAAACTGCACGCGCGCGCGGCTGTCCTCGGACGGAGTGCTGTACACGTGCCTGTTCGCGACGCACGGCACACCGCTACGCGATCGGCTGCGCAGCGGCGCGTCCGACGACGAACTGCTCGATGCGCTGCGCGGCGTCTGGCGCGAGCGCACCGACAATTACAGCGAGCAGCGCCAAGGCTCGCTCGCGGACGATGGCGCGCACAAGGTCGAAATGTTCTACATTGGTGGCTGATGACGGCGAAGAGACTCTCTCATCTGGACGCGCGCAACCGCCCGACGATGGTCGACGTGGGCGCCAAGGACGTCACCCTGCGCGAGGCCACGGCCGAGGCGCTCGTGCAGCTGCCCGCCCCGGTGGCGAGCGAGTTGCGCCGCAGCGGTCACCGCACGCGCAAGGGCCCGGTGTTCGACACGGCGATCGTCGCCGGAGTCATGGCCGCCAAACGCACCCATGAACTGATCCCCTTCTGCCACCCACTCGGGCTCGAGCACTGCACGGTGGACATCGAACAGCGCGCGCGCGGCCAGATCCGCATCCGCTGCCGCGTCGCGGTCCACCATCGCACGGGAGTAGAGATGGAAGCGTTGACCGGCGCCACCGTGGCTGCCCTGACGGTGTACGACATGTGCAAGGCGCTCTCGCACGACATTCAGATCACGAACGTGCGCCTGCTGGAGAAGTCCGGTGGCAAACGTCCTTTTCGCCGTGCCGGAGCCACACCGTGACCGCGGCGCCACTGTACGGCGTGGTGCTCTCCGGCGGGCGCAGCCAACGCATGCACCGCGACAAGGCCGCGCTCGCCTACCAGGGCGTGAGCCAACTCGAGCGGACCATGGCACTGCTTGAAGGGCGCGTCGAACGCGCGTTCGTCTCGGTGCGCGCAGAGCAGCGCGACGATCCGCTGCGCGCCCGCTACACGCTCATTGCCGATCAGGTCGCCGATCTCGGGCCGGCCGGCGGCATCCTCGCCGCCCAGGCGAGCGCGCCCGCGGTCGCCTGGCTGGTTCTCGCCTGCGATCTGCCGTTTCTCGATGTGCGCACCCTGGATCACCTGATCGATGCGCGCCAACCGGCTCGCCTGGCCACCGCATACCGCTCGAGCCACGACGGGCTGCCCGAGCCGCTGTGCGCGATCTACGAGCCGGCCAGTCACGCCGCCCTGGCCGCCGCCGTTGCCGCGGGACGCCACTGTCCGCGTAAATTCCTGCTGTCGGCCGACACGGCACTGCTCGAGCCGCTCTCGGGGCAGGCGTTGGAGAACATCAACACGCCGGAAGAGTTCATGCAGGCGACCGCTGCGCTCGGGACTGCGCAGCGGCGGGTCACGGTGCAGTACTACGCGCTGCTGCGCGAACAGGCCGGCCGCGCGCAGGAACCGCTGCGCACGACGGCCAGTACCGCCGGGGAACTGTACGGGCAGCTGCGCCGGCGCCATCCCTTCACCCTGCCGCCGGAGCTGCTGCGGGTGGCGGTCAATGGCGAGTTCGCCGAGTGGAACGCACCGCTCACCGACGGCGACACGGTCGTGTTCATCCCGCCGGTGGCGGGCGGCTAGCGGCCCGCTCCGACCGCCTGAGCATCGCGCGGACATCTCGTATGAGTCTGTTCCAATTCAGCACCGCGCCGTTGAATCCCGCCGCACTGCGCGGCGCGCTGGAGTCCTCGGCCGCCGGCGGCTATGTCAGCTTCGAAGGGTGGGTTCGCAACCACAACGAGGGGCGCGAGGTTCACCGGCTGGAATACGAAGCGTTCGAGGCGCTCGCGCTAAAGGAGGGCGAACGCATCGTCGCCGAAACGCTGCAACGGTTCGGCGTGGAGCGCGCCGCGTGCGTACACCGCGTGGGGTCGCTCGAGATCGGCGAACTTGCCGTGTGGGTCGGGGTCTCGGCACGGCACCGTCACGAGGCATTCCTCGCCTGCCGCTACATCATCGATGCGGTGAAACACCACGTACCGATCTGGAAGAAGGAACACTATCGCGACGGTGACTCCGGGTGGGTCAACTGCGAGCGCTGTGCCGCCCCGCCCGATCAGGCGCACGTGCACGAGGCCCGTGCGCCGCACGGGCATCACGCTGAACACGCGCACGCCTCGCAACGGAACACACCCCTCGCGGGGCAACCGGATTACTCGCGGCAGATCGTGCTGCCGGAGGTCGGGGCAGCCGGCCAAGCGCGGCTCGCTCACTCGGCGGTGTTGATCGTCGGCTGCGGCGGACTCGGCGTGCCGGCGATGAGCTATCTGGCCGCCGCCGGCGTCGGTCGGCTCGGCCTGGTGGACGCCGATGTGCTCGAAGCCTCGAACCTGCACCGCCAGCCACTCTATTCGCTGGCCGACGTCGGTCGCCCAAAAGTCGAGCTTGCCGCCGAGCGGCTGCGTGCGCTGAACCCGACGCTCGACCTGCGGATCCACCGGACCGGTCTAGGTGCGGAAAATGTCGCGGCGCTGATCGACGGCTACGACGTCATTCTCGACTGCACGGATACCATCGCCAGCAAGCTCGCAGTGAACGACGCCTGCGTGCGCAGTGGCCAGGCAGCGGTCTTCGCGAGCGTCTACCAGTACGAAGGGCAACTGCAGGTGCTGCGGCCCGGCGAGGGCCCCTGTCTGCGCTGCGTCTGGCCGGAGACGGTCCGGGACGGCCTGGTCGGCGTGTGCGCCGAGGCCGGAGTGCTCGGACCGGTGCCCGGTATCCTCGGCACGCTGCAAGCACTCGAGGCGTTGAAGTTACTCCTCGGGCTGCCCGGCCAACTCGCCGACGCGCTGCTGATGGTGGACCTGACCGCACTCACCGTCACGCGGGTGCGCGCCCGGCGCGGCGCGGACTGCCCGCAGCATGCGATGCGCAGCGCGGCGCAGGGCGCAGAGCTTGCGCACATCGAGCTCGCGTTCGATTCGCTGCAGGCAGCGCATGCCGCCGGCTTCGCGCTGGTCGATATCCGCGAGCCGACGGAGCGGGCGAGCGCGCCGCTGGCGCATCCCGCCGTCAGTGCCGTGCCCCTCGCGGAGTTACTGTATGGCGGACGGGCACCGCCGCAGCGCTGTCTGCTGGTCTGTGCCGCCGGCGTCCGCAGTCTGGCAGCCGCGCGCGAACTTCGCTCGCGCGGTCATGTGGAGGTGTATTCGCTGCGCGGCGGGCTCGCTGCGCTTGAACGGGCCGCTACGGCCTGACCTGTCCGGCGCCGCGTACGACGTACTTGTAGCTGGTGAGCTGCTCGACGCCGACCGGGCCGCGAGCATGAAACCGGTCGGTGGAGATCCCAATCTCCGCCCCCATGCCAAACTCCCCGCCGTCGGCGAACTGCGTCGAGGCGTTGTGCAATACGATGGCGCTGTCGACGTGCTGCAGGAAGCGCTCGGCCGTCGCCTCGTTTTCGGTCACGATCGATTCGGTATGCGCCGAACCATATCGGGCGATGTGTTCGATCGCCCCGTCGACGCCCTCGACGACCCGTGCCGCGATGATGGCATCGAGATACTCGGTGTACCAATCGTCCTCGCTCGCCTGACGCACCCGCGGATCGGCGCTCTGAATCGTGAGGTCCCCGCGAACCTCGCAGCCGGCCTCGAGCAGCGTGCGCACCACCGGCACCATGTGCGTGGCCACACAGGCTCGGTCGATGAGCAGTGTCTCGGCCGCACCGCAGATTCCAGTGCGGCGCATCTTCGCGTTGAGCGCAATGGTCTCGGCCATGCGCACGTCCGCGTCGCGATCGACGTAGACGTGACAGTTGCCGTCGAGATGCCCGATCACCGGCACCCGCGCTTCCTTCCGCACACGCTCGACGAGGCTGCGCCCGCCGCGCGGCACGATCACATCGAGGTACTCGGTCATGCCGGCGAGCAGATAGCCGACGGCCGCGCGGTCCTGCGTGGGCACCCGCTGGATGCACTCGACGGGCAACCCGACGCTGCGCAGACCCTCGGTGAGACAGTCATGCACGGCGGCATTGGAGCGCTGGCTCTCCGTCCCGCCGCGCAGGATTACGGCATTGCCGGACTTCAGGCACAACGCGCCGGCATCCGCGGTGACGTTGGGCCGACTCTCGTAGATGATTCCGATCACGCCGAGTGGCACGCGCACGCGCTGGATCCTCAAGCCGTTCGGGCGCTGCCATTCGGCTGCGACCGTGCCCACCGGATCGGGCAGCGCCGCGATCGCCGCGACACCGTCGGCCATCGCCTCGATCCGCCCCTCATCGAGCGCGAGCCGATCGAGGAGCGCAGCGCCGAGGCCGGCGGCCCGTGCGGCCGCCACATCGTGCGCATTGGCCTTAAGAATGCGCGCGCGCTGCGCGCGGATCGCCGCCGCAGCGCTCAGCAGCGCATCATTTTTCACCGCAGTGCTGGCCCGTGCGAGGACTGCGGCAGCATGGAGCGCGCCGCGGCCGAGCCCCTCCATCAGTTCGCCCAAATTGCTCTCGTTATGCGGGTTCATAGGCGAAAGACGGCAGCAGCACTAGATCGTCGCGATGGATCAGCTCATCACGGCCCCGGAATCCCAGGATGGCCGAGATCTGTGCCGAGTGCCGGCCGATGATCTTAAGCGCATCCGCATCCGAATACGCAATGATGCCCCGGGCCACTTCCGCGCCCTCGGGGGTGAGCACGCTCACGGTATCGCCGCGCTCGAAGCGGCCGCGCGCGGCCGTGACGCCGGCCGGTAACAGACTGCTACCGGCGAGCAGTGCGCGCAGCGCCCCGTGATCGACGGTCAGGGCCCCCGCCGGACGCAACGTTCCGGCGATCCACTGCTTGCGGGCCGCTGCCGGGCTCGCCGCGGGCAGGAACCACGTGCAGCGCTCGCCTTCTTCCAAGCGCCGCACCGGATGCAGCGGTCGGCCCGCCGCGACGCACATGTGGCATCCGGCCGCGACCGCGATACGCGCCGCCATCAGCTTCGTGGCCATGCCGCCGGTGCCGAACTCCGAGGCCGATCCCCCGCCCATGGCCTCGATCTCAGGGGTCAAGTGCGACACCTCGTAGATGAAGCGCGCCTCGGGATCCCGGTTCGGGTCGGCACTGTAGAGTCCGTCGACGTCCGAGAGCAGCACCAGACAGTCGGCCGCCGTCATCTGGGCCACGCGTGCAGCCAGACGATCGTTGTCGCCGTAGCGAATCTCGGCCGTGGCCACCGTGTCGTTCTCGTTGATGACCGGCAGAGCACCGAGTGACAGCAGCGTCTCGAGCGTGGCCCGTGCGTTGAGGTACCGACGGCGCCGTTCACTATCCTCGAGCGTGAGCAGAACCTGGGCAACCGTCACCTGCCGGCGCTCGAGCATCTCCCGGTAGGCATGTGCGAGGCGGATCTGCCCGACGGCGGCGGCGGCCTGGCTTTCCTCCAGGCGCAGCGGCCCCTTGGCGAGCGACAGTTCGCGACGGCCGAGCGCAACGGCTCCGGAGGAGACCAGGATGACCTGCTGCCCGCGCTCGCGCAGACGCAGCAGGTCCTCCACCAGCGTCTCGAGCCAGGCCTGATTGATCCGCCCGGTGTGTGGCTCGACCAGCAACGCCGAGCCGACCTTGACCACGACGCGGCGCGCCGTCGCCAGAGGGGAGCGGGTTGCGGATTTAACGGACATGAGAAAACTATACGTGGCGCGCAGGATCCGTGCGAGTACAAACCGAGCCGCGCGTTGCTCCCGGCCAGCGCAACCCCTAAACTTGCGCGGCCGCCAAGTCAGAGGATTCCATCGGTGAGCAGAGATTACGAGCCGGTTCCCGGCAAATGGTACGAGGACCTTGAAGAAGAGGAATCATTCCGCGTGCTCAAAGTGGACGAGGACGCCGAGCTGATCGAGATCGAGCATCTCGACGGGGAGATTGAGGAGGTCGATTTGGAGACCTGGCACGAGATGGATCTCGAGCCGACCGAGGAGCCCGAAGGCTGGGCCGAGTCCGACGAGGAGGACGAGGAAGAAGAGGAAGAGGACGAAGACGAGGACGACGAAGATTGGGACGACGACGAGGACGAGGATGACGAGGACGATTGGGACGAAGACGAAAAAGACGAGCGCGACGAATATTGAGGCGGCCCGTCGTATCGTCCAGGTGTTCTCAGACCCCTTGCATCAGTGCTGCGGTAATCGACCGCCCTGAGCGGGCCGTACGGGCCTGCGCTGTAGGAGAGCTGCAGGCATGAACCACGATGCCGCCACCAGCTGGCGCCACGAGAAGGAATCGGCGTGGCTATACCGGCGAGTCGCGGCGGCAGAACCCGACGCCCGCCACCGCCAGCTGTTTGAACAGCTGGCTGCTGCCGCCGAGGAGCAAGCTGGGCATTGGGAAGAGGCGCTGCGGCGCGAGCGCGCTGCAGCGCCCCCCTTCCGACCCTCGACCCGGGCCCGGATCGTGGCGGCGCTGGTCGACTCACTCGGGCCGCGCGCGCTGCGCTCGGTGCTGGCGGCGATGAAATTGCGGGGACTGTCGGTCTACAGCGGACCGGCCGTCGCCGGCCACGACATGCCCACCACGCTCTCGGACGTCGGCGTGCGTCATCGGGGCGGTCTCGGCGGCAACCTGCGGGCGACCGTGTTCGGTGTCAATGACGGACTGCTCGCCAACGCCAGCCTGGTCATGGGCATCGCCGGCGCCGGCAGCACACCTCGCCTGGTGTTGATCACTGGACTGGCCGGATTGCTCTCCGGTGCACTGTCCATGGCCGCCGGGGAGTACGTCTCGGTGCGGTCGCAGCGCGAGATGTACGAATACCAGATCGCCCTCGAGCGCGCCGAGATCGCCGAATACCCCGAAGAAGAGGCCGAGGAGCTGGCCCTGATCTACGCGGCGCGGGGAATGCCGCTCGCGCAGGCCCGAGAGGTCAGCCAGACGCTGCTGGCGCGCCCCGAGCATGCGCTCGATGTCCTGGCACGCGAAGAACTGGGCCTCACCCCAGAACTGCTCGGCTCGCCCTGGGGGGCCGCCACCGCGTCATTTCTCGCCTTCGCCCTCGGCGCCACTGTGCCGCTGCTGCCCTTCCTCGCCGGCAGCACCGGGGTGCGCGCGATCGTGATCACCGCCGCACTCACCGGAGCCACGCTGTTCGCGGTGGGTTTGGCGATCAGCCTGTTCACCGGCCGCCACGCGCTGCGCGGAGCGCTGCGCATGGTGCTCATCGGCGGGGCGGCCGGGCTCACGACCTACCTGCTCGGCCGCGCACTCGGCGCGGCACTGCACTGAGCAGACGCATGATTGCGAACCCACACCGAGTCGGTGCGAGTCACGGGGCATGACCGCCCGAGTGCCGCCAGGATCGCAGCAATGAACGCGCCGGTGTCTGACACACTCGAGCGCCTCGCGCGCATCCTCGGGCCCGACCGCCTGCTCACGGCGAGCAATGACCTCGAGCCATTTCTCACCGACCACCGCGCGCTCTATCGCGGCCGTACCTTCGCCGTAGCGCAGCCGGAGAGCGCCACGGAAGTGGCGCAACTGCTCGCAGTGTGCAACCAGGGGCGCATCGGGGTCGTCCCACAGGGTGGCAATACCGGATACTGCGGCGGCGCGACGCCCGATGAGAGCGGTGCGCAGCTGGTGGTGAGTCTGGCGCGGATGAGACGCATCCGCACCGTCGATGCGCTCAACTACACGCTGATCGCAGAGGCTGGCTGCGTGCTCGCCGAGGTGCAGCGTGCCGCCGAGCAGGCCGACCGCTACTTCCCCCTCAGTCTCGGTTCCGAAGGCAGCTGTCAGATCGGCGGCAACCTCTCGACCAACGCCGGCGGTGTGCACGTCCTGCGCTACGGGATGATGCG
This sequence comes from Steroidobacteraceae bacterium, assembly GCA_049964755.1. Taxonomy (GTDB): domain Bacteria; phylum Pseudomonadota; class Gammaproteobacteria; order Steroidobacterales; family Steroidobacteraceae; genus 13-2-20CM-66-19. Next base: position 10,990 of record JBMFWZ010000009.1, read on the forward strand.
CGAATTGGTCCTGGGACTGGAAGTCGCCCTGCCCGACGGCCGACTCCTGTCCTCGCTCACCGGCCTGCGCAAAGACAACACCGGTTATGACATCAAATCGCTGTTCCTCGGCGCCGAGGGCACGCTCGGCATCATCACCGCGGCGTGCTTGAAACTCTTCCCGCGCATCCGCGCGACGGCGACGACGTTCGCTGCCGTACGCGATCCGCGCGCCGCCATCGAACTGCTCGCCCGACTGCGCGCGGCGAGCGGCGATCGGGTGAGCTCCTTCGAGCTGATCCCGCGTCTCGCCGTCGACCTCACCGTCCGCCACATTCGCGGCGTACGCGATCCGCTCGACGCTGCGCATTCGTGGTACGTCTTGTGCGAACTCAGTTCAGCGCGCGAACTCGACACGCTCGAGACCATGTTGAACGAATGCCTGGAACAGGCGCTCAGCGACGGCCTGCTCGAGGATGCCGTGCTGGCGCGCAACGAGCGCGAGCGCACCGCGCTGTGGACGCTGCGCGAGTCGATCCCGGAGGCGCAACGCCGCGACGGCGCGAGCCTCAAACACGACATCTCTGTTCCAGTCGCTGCGATCCCCGATTTCATCGAGCGTGCCGGCGACTGGGTGCACCGACACGTGCCCGATGGACGGCTGATCGCTTACGGTCACGCCGGCGATGGCAACCTGCACTTCAATATCAACCAAGCCCCCAAGACCGATCGCGACGCGTTCCTCGCCCGCGGCGATACCGTCAAGCGTGCCATTCACGATCTGGTCCGTGACTTCGACGGCAGCATCAGCGCCGAGCACGGCATCGGTCGGCTGAAGGTCGCAGAACTGGAGCGATATGCCCCTGCGGTGGAGTTGGAACTGATGCGCGCCGTGAAACACGCTTTCGATCCCAACGGCATCATGAACCCCGGCAAGGTGCTGCGATGAGCCCTGGGCGCAGGGGCGCGCTCCACCACGAGCTCACCGCGCAGCTGCTCGCCACGGCCGCCCTGGCCAGCTGGACGGTGCCGTTGTGGTGCTTGCGGCGGCGCTACGGCGATGCGGCTCTCACTCATCTGGTGCTGCCCGTGCTGCTGGGCCTCGGGGTACTCAGCGCGCTGCTGCATCTGGCACTGCACCGGCGCGGGGAGCCCGTCGGCCTCTTCTTTCCCTCCGCGAACGAGCAACGCGGCAGCGCACAGTCGATCCGACTGATCGCGGTGCTGCTGCTCGTGTTCAATCTCGGCGCAGCCGGTTTCATGCTGCACGAGGCGCTCTCGCGCACCACGCTCGTGATGGTGATCCTGCTCTCGACGGCCTCGACTCTGAATCTCGCCGATGAGAGCTGGATTGCGCGCCGCCGCCGATTCGACTCGCGTCCTTAACGCGACGTCGCGCAGGTTCCCCGACCTCGGCAGAGACGGACTCTGCTCCTCACTGCTTCCAACTCTACGCGCCGCCCTCACCGGCCACCCCGCGCCGCCGTCAGCACCCTCTGAGGCTTCTGCACCATCACCCTTCGCAGCCACTTGACCTCTGCGCGTGACTTGCGGGGCGGCCATTCAGCGAGTGAACGCTCGGCGCGAGCATCCTACGGGCTGCGGGTGCGCGAGCGACACGGTACAATGACCGCCGAGGTACCTTATGAATCACCACCACCGCTCATCCACATCCTGGGGCGTGCGCGCCGCATGGCTCGCGGCGTTTTTGCTCACCACGCTGCTGTTCAGCGTGGGACTGACCTGCGCCGTGCCGCTGGTCGCCTTTGGCGCGATCTGTGCGCTGCGCCAGAACCGTGGCCAAGCGCTGGCGTTCACCGCCGCACTGTGGCTCGCTACGGAAATCATCGGCTTCACGCTGCTGCGCTTCCCGGTCAGCCTGGCGGCCTTCGGCTGGGGTGCGCTGGTCGGCGCGGCGCTGCTGGCCGCAACGGCCGCCGCCAGTGTCGCGGCGCGGCACGTGCGGGGTGCAGCAGGCATCATCGCGACGTATCTCAGTGCGTTCGGCCTCTATGAGGGTCTGCTATGGGCCGTCAGCCGAGGGGTCGGCGGCGCGAGCGGCGCCTTCACCGCCGGCATCCTGACCCAGGTCTTCGTGCTGAACGGCGTGACGTTCGCGGCCCTGGTGCTGGTGGGCGCACTGACCTCGGGCCGCGCTGTTGGCAGTTCGCTGACCGCTCCCGCGCAGCGCCGCGCGGCCTGAAGTTCCCCACCATGACCCGACGTTGCGGCCGCCGGCGGCGGTCCGCAACGGTTACGGCTGGGCCGTGCGTCGCAACCGCACCAGTCCTTCCTGCGCCGTGCTCGCGACCAACCGGCCGTCGCGCGCATAGACACCGGCCCGCGCGAATCCGCGCGCACCCGAGGCACTCGGGCTCTCGACCGCGTAGAGCAGCCAGTCATCGACCCGCAGCGGCCGGTGGAACCACATGGCGTGATCGATGCTCGCCATCACCAGCGCGCCGCTGAATGAGGACTTGCCGTGCGGCAGCGTCGCCGTATCGAGCAGGAAATAATCCGACAGGTACGCCAGCAACCGCCGATGCAGGCCCTCGTCCGCGGGCAACGTATCGACGGCGCGGAACCATACCTGACGCGACGGCGTACCCACCCCGGTGGCGAGCGAGTCCATCGGCTGCACCAGACGGAACTCGAACGGCCGCGGCCGCTCGAGGAAGCGGCGCACGGCCTGCGGCAAGCGCTCGAGCAGCTCCGGCGGCGGGCGGCTCGCGTCTTGCAGCGATTCGGGCGGCGGTACGGCGGGCATCGCGGTCTGATGCTCGAAGCCCTCCTCGGGGATCTGGAACGAGGCGGCCATGTTGAAGATCGGCGCGCCGTGCTGGATCGCCACCACGCGGCGGTTGCAGAAGGAGTGCCCGTCGAGACTGCGGTCGACCTGATAGACGATTGGCGCGCCGAAATCCCCGCGGCGCAGGAAGTACGCATGCAGCGAGTGCACGGTGCGCCCCTCGACCGTGGCAGTCGCGGCCGTGAGCGCCTGGCCGAGCACCTGGCCGCCGAACACCTGCGGGCTGCCAATATCGCGGCTCTCGCCGCGGAACAGATCGACCTCGAGGCGCTCCAGATCGAGCAGCTTGATCAAATCGGCCAGTCGCGGATCCATCGGGTCGCTCCCCTTGCCGCACGAGAGGGTCAATCGGGCACTCCGAGCCGCTGATGCATGATCGGGCTCGTGGTCGTGTACTGGAGAAACTGCCGCTTCTGCGGATACAGGTGGTGCTGGATGGCGAAGGCCGCCAGAGCCGCCTCGTGGAAACCCGAGAGAATCAGCTTCTTCTTGCCAGGATAGGTGTTGATGTCCCCGACGGCGAACACCCCGGGCACGTTGGTCTGAAATTTCTCGGTGTCGACCTTCAGGGCGCGCTTCTCGAGCTCCAGTCCCCACTCGGCGATCGGCCCGAGCTTCGGATGCAGTCCGAAGAACACCAGCACCTGCTCGGCCGCGAGCGTCTCGAGCGCTCCATCGGGGCGCTTGACGGTGACTCCGATCAGGCGTTGCGCGGAGCTGCTGAGCGCGTGCGGCACAGCCTCGTAGCAGCGCATGCGCCCGGCCGCGACCGCCTCGCGCATCTTGGCGACCGACGCCGGAGCGGCGCGGAACTCCGCGCGGCGATGCACCAGAGTGAGACTCTTGACCCTCGCGAGCAGCTCGAGCGTCCAGTCGAGCGCGGAGTCGCCGCCGCCGAAAACCACGGTGTCCTTGCCAGCGAACGCCGCGGCATCACGGACCCGGTAGTGAATGGCATCGCCCTCGAAAGCCTCGGCGCCCTCAATGCCGATGCGCCGCGGTTGAAACGAACCCACACCGGCGGCGAGCACCACCGCGCCGGCGTTGAAGCGCGTCCCGGCGGCGGTGCGCAGATCGAAGCGGCCATCCGCTCGGCGCGAGAGCTCGGTGACTTCCTGGCCGAGGTGAAACTGCGGATGGAACGGCTTGATCTGCTCGAGCAGCCGGTCGATCAGCTCCTGCGCACCGCACACCGGCAGCGCCGGGATATCGTAAATGGGCTTCTGCGGATACAGCTCGGTGCATTGACCGCCCGGATGCGCCAGGGAATCGACGAGGTGGGCGCCGATACCGAGCAGACCGAGCTCGAATACCTGGAACAGTCCACAGGGCCCAGCGCCGATGATCACGACGTCGGCATCGATCGGCGCGCCGGTCTCGGGCGCTGCGCTTTGCGTGCTCACTTGACTCACTTCGTCCCCGCTGGGTGCAAAGCGGTCATTTTACCGAGCTTGGGTGCGGGATGCGCCCCTACGCGCGACCGGCGTTCGAATCCGTCGGCGTGTGGAAATATTCGCTCTCGGCCGCCAACTGCTCGATCAGCCGCTTCAGCTCCGCCATGCGGCCCTCGGCCGTGCTGATCGGCATGCAGTCCTGGCAGCGCGGATCGCCGCACGGCTGGCGCGAATAGAGCCAATACTGCAGAGCACCGGCGAGCAATCCGTCGGCGATGTCCCACAGGTCGGCGTCCCGGTCTTTGTCCGCGATCTTGTTGCCCAGATCGACGGCTTTGGTGAAGGCAGAATCGAAGGTATCGGCGATTTCAGTCATGGGCCATCTTCTCCCACAGGCCGCCAGTATACGGCAAAGGACCGGCCGGCATGGCCGCGACGGCGCGGTCCGCTCCAGGTCAAGCCTCTGGGGGCTCGGCCCGTGCGAGGAACGCCGCACGGGCGCGCACGCCGATGTCGGGTTGGTCCGTGAAGAACCCATCGACGCCGACTGACAGAAAACGGCTGATTTCCCAGGCCAAATCGCCCGACTCCCGATCCGCTCCGTCGCTGCGCGCCTCGGCCGGCAGGAAGGCGTTTTCGGCGCGGAACGTCCACGGAATCACCTTCAGGCCCTGTGCGTGACTGTCGGCAATGAGGCGCGTCGGGAGCGCCAGCCGGCCCGAGGCCGCGCGCGGGATGAGGAGGGATTTCTCCGGGCCGATGCCCGTGGCGTAGGTGGCGATGTCGGCGAGTCCGGCCGGCTGCGCCATGTGCGCGAAGGTCTGCGTCCCACCGCAGCGGCGCACGTCCTCCGGGGCGCCAGCGGCCTCCAGCAGCTGCATCAACGGCACGCCCGTCAGTCGCTTCAGGGCGCGCAGGACGCCGGTCTCGAATGACTCCAGGATCACACCGGACTCAGGGGCCGTGCAGCCGTGCGCCTCGAGGGCACGCACCAGAGCGCCGGTCATCTCCAGACCACAGGCGGCGAAATGACTCGGATGCTTCAGCTCCGCCACCAGCACGATCGGCGGCGGCATCGGCCGGCCACCGAGGGCGGCCGCGTACTCCCGCTCGCGCTGGACCGCGGCGCGCAGCCGCAGAATCTCCTCGAACGTGGCGATCTCGAACTGTCCGTCGAAGCGACAGTTCGCGGGGCGCAACGCCCCGATGCGCTCGCGCGCACGCAGACTCTTCAGCTCCTCGAGGGTGAAATCCTCGCTGAACCAGCCAGTGACCGCCTCGCCGTCGATCTGCTTGGTGACCCGCCGGGAGGCGAACCGAGCATGCCGCGCCACATCCGTCGTGCCGCCGAGCTCGTTCTCGTGCCGCGCCACCAGCACCCCGTCGCGCGTCATGACCAGGTCCGGCTCAAATGCGTCCGCGCCCTGCTGCAGCGCCAGGTAGTACGCCGCCAGCGTGTGCTCCGGCAGGTAGCCGCTCGCGCCGCGGTGTGCAATCACCAGAGGCATCACGGCAGCCCAGTTGCTACACTCGGGCGGTGCTGCTCACTGAACATGACATTTACCTGTTTCGTGAAGGGACACACGGCCGGGCCTACGAGAAGCTCGGCGCGCACCTGCTGCCGGCACACGGCGGGCGGGCGGCGGGCACGTATTTCGCGGTCTGGGCGCCGAATGCCGCCACGGTCGCCGTCATCGGCGATTTCAACGCGTGGGACCCGCTCGCTCATCCACTCACACCGCGGTCGGACTCCTCGGGCATCTGGGACGCATTCGTGCCGGGCCTGGGCGCCGGCGCGCTCTACAAGTATCACATAGTCTCCCATCAGCAGGGCTACACGGTCGACAAGAGCGATCCGTTCGCCTTTCGTTGCGAGGCCCCACCGCGCACCGCCTCGGTCGTCTGCGACCTCGCGTATGACTGGAACGATGGCCCATGGCTTAAGCAGCGTGCGCAGCAGCAGTCACTCGGGGCTCCGTGGTCGATCTACGAGCTGCACCTCGGTTCCTTCCGGCGCAAGCCCGAGGAGGGCAACCGACCGCTCACCTACCGGGAGCTCGCCGAGGCGGTCGCCGCGCACGTCATCGACCTCGGCTTCACCCACGTCGAGCTGTTGCCGGTCATGGAGCACCCGTTCTACGGCTCGTGGGGCTACCAGGTCACGGGATACTTCGCGCCGACCTCGCGCTACGGCACACCGCAGGATTTCATGTATTTCGTCGATTACCTGCACCAGCGTGGCATCGGGGTCGTTCTCGACTGGGTCCCCTCGCACTTCCCCGCCGATCAGCATGGACTCGCATTCTTCGACGGCACGCACCTCTACGAACATGCCGACCCGCGCCAGGGACATCACCCGGACTGGAAGAGTTCGATCTTCAACTATGGTCGCGCCGAAGTGCGCAACTTCCTGCTGAGCAACGCGCTGTTCTGGCTCGAGGTCTACCATATCGATGCGCTGCGCGTCGATGCCGTCGCCTCGATGCTCTATCTGGACTACGCGCGCAAGGACGGTGAGTGGGTTGCGAACCGCTTCGGCGGACACGAGAACCTCGAGGCGGTCGAATTCCTCAAGCTGCTGAACCAGTCGGTGTACCGCGATCATCCCGACACCCAGACCATCGCGGAGGAATCCACCGCCTGGCCGATGGTCTCACGCCCGACATATCTCGGCGGTCTCGGGTTCGGCATGAAGTGGAACATGGGCTGGATGCACGACACGCTCAAGTACTTCGCAGCCGATCCGGTCTACCGCAAGTTTCACCATCGCCAGATCACCTTCAGCCTGTGGTACGCGTTCAGCGAGAATTTCGTGCTGCCGCTCTCGCACGACGAGGTGGTGCACGGCAAGGGCGCTCTGATCGGCAAGATGCCCGGGGACGAGTGGCAGCGCTTCGCGAACCTGCGACTGCTCTACGGGTACCTCTGGACTCACCCGGGAAAGAAGCTGCTGTTCATGGGCGGGGAGTTCGCCCAGACCCACGAGTGGCAGCACGAGCAGAGCCTCGATTGGCACCTGCTGCAATACGCGCCCCACCAGGGCGTGCAGCGCTGGGTGGGCGACCTGAACCGCCTGTACCGCTCGCTGCCGGCGCTGCACGCGCGCGACTTCAGCCCCGAGGGGTTCGAATGGATCGACTGCGACAACGCCGATGACAGCGTGATGGTCTACCTGCGTCGCGGCGACGGGCCGCGCGAGGTCGCGCTGATCGCGTGCAATTTCACCCCCGTACCGCGCGAGCACTACCGCATTGGCGTCCCATTCGGCGGCAGATGGACCGAGCGGCTCAACAGCGACGCCCCAGCGTACGGCGGCAGCGGCATCGGGAACCTCGGTGGCACCGAAGCTCTGGAGCACGCTCTGCACGGCCGGCCGTATTCGCTCGCGCTGCGCCTGCCGCCGCTCAGCGTGCTCGTGCTGACCCCCGAATAGGCGCTGACCGTCAACTGTGTGCCGCGCCGCGCGTTATCCTTAGCGGGCGCGGCCACTGAAGTAAGGAGCGGGCCCCCATGCGACCTTCGATCGAACGACTGCTCAGCGCGGCATTGCTTGCCGCGGCGCTCACCCTCGCATCCTGTTCGGGCATCCCGCTGGCCCAGCGCCAGAGCGCCCGACTGCATCGCTACGAGGCCTATGCCGGCAAACCGGTCCACCAGTTCATGTGGAACACCGGCTACAAGAGCTGGTCGCCGCTGGCACGCGATAAGCTGCTGGTGTGGACCGATCTCGACCAGCCCTATCTGGTGACCGTGTTCCACCCCTGTACGGATCTGATGTTCGCCCGTCACATCGGTATCACCTCGACGGTCAACACCGTGCAAGCGCACTTTGACTTCGTCACCGCAGACGGCTGGCGCTGCATGATCTCGACCATCCAGCCGATCGACTACCAGCGCATGCAGCGCGATGCGCATCGCCCCGCGACCGCCCACAAGACTCAGCGATAGCCGCGGGCCTGCAGGTCGAACAGCCGCGCATAGACACCGCCGGCGCGCATCAGCGCCTCGTGCGCGCCCTGTTCGAGAATCCGCCCCTGCTCGAGCACCACGATGCGGTCGGCTCGCCGCACGGTCGAGAAACGGTGCGAGATGAGCAGAATCATGCGCTCCCCGCCCAGTTCGCGGACGTGATCGAACACCTCGGCCTCGGCCTGTGCATCCATCGATGCGGTCGGCTCATCGAGCACCAGTACATCGGCGCTGGTCCGCATGAACGCGCGCGAGAGGGCCACCTTCTGCCACTGCCCGCCGGAGAGTTCCCGGCCGTCAGCGAACCATTTGCCGAGCTGCGTGTGGTAGCCCTCCGGCAGCGTCGCGATGAAATCACTCGCACGACCGAGTTCGGCGGCCGCCTGCCACCGGGCCTCGTCCTCGAAGGCCCGCTCGTCGCCCGCGCCGATGTTGTGCCCGAGCGGCATCTGGTAGCGGGCGAAATCCTGAAAGATGACCCCAATACGCTCGCGCAGCCGCTGCTCGTCCCACTCGGCGAGGTCAGTCCCATCGAGCAGAATGCGCCCGCCGCTCGGTGAGTACAGGCGCGTCAGCAGCTTGATCAGCGTCGTCTTGCCCGAGCCGTTCTCCCCGACCAGAGCGAGCGAGCTGCCGGCCGGGACGTGCAGCGAGATGTGCTCGAGCGCCGGGCGCTCGGCGCCCGGGTAACAGAAGCTCACGTCCTCGAAGCGGATTCCGTCACCCGGACGCGCGCCGCGCTGCGCCGTACCGGGCGCCGACGGTACGTCCGTCTCGAGGTACTCGTACAGGGTGGACAGATACAGGTTGTCCTCGTACATCCCGCCGACGGCCGTGAGCATCGCCGAGACCTCCGCCTGCCCCTGCCGGAACGCCAGCAAGTACATGGTCATGTGACCGAGGCTGATCGCGCGCCGCACGGTGCTCAGGGCGATCCACGCGTAGGCGCCGTACAGGGTGAGCGTTCCGATCAACCCCAGCACGAACCCCCACGCGCCACGGCGCAGCGTCAGCGCGCGGTCGGCGCGGTAGAGCCGTCGGTAAATCTCCCGGTAGCGCTCGAGCAGCCGCGCGCCGAGCCCGTAGAGCTTGACCTCCTTGGCGTAGTCCTCTCGGGCGAGCACGGTCTCCAGGTAGGTCTGCATGCGCGTCTCGGGGGAGCGCCAGCGGAACAGGCGGAACGCATCGCCGGAGAACTTCGCCTCGGCAATGAACGCCGGCACCCCGGCGAGCAGCAGCGCGAGCACCGCCCAGGGCGAGAACCCGGCGAGCAGGGCCGCGAAGCTCACCAGCGCAATCAGGTGCTGCGCCAGACTGAAGGTACGGGTCACCAGACTCACCGGCCGGCTCGAGGCCTCGCGACGGGCGCGCGTCAGCCGGTCGTAGAACTCCGAGTCCTCGAAATGATGCAGCTCGAGGGTCACGGCCTTCTCGAGAATCAGCTCGTTGACCCGCTGGCCGAGCTGTACTCGCAGCAAGGAGCGCGAGAGCGTCAGGCCGCGCTGCGCGGCCGCGAGCGCCGCCACCAGCATCCCTTCCAGGACCACCCACCCGAGCACGGCGTGCCCGCCCGTACCGCCGGCACGGATCGCCGCCACCACGGCATCGACGATACGCCCGCTGGCATAGGCCACCGTGACCGGAAGCACGCCGGCAAGCAGCGTCAGGGCGGCAAGGCCGACCGTGAGCGCCCGGTTGGTCGACCACACCAGCTCGACCGCATGGCGGCTGTAGCGGAAGACCCCGAGGAAGGCTCGCAGCGTCAGCCCCTCGGACGGCGGCGCAGCGGTGGGGCGGGCGGAGGTCGGCATGGCCGCTCAGAGTGAGGGCGTGACCCCCCGATCGCAAGCGGGGACCGACCGACGTCCAGCGTGGGCGTGGCCGCTCGCGGCGCGGCACGACGGTAATTCGTCGAAGGTGTGCTATGCTTCGAAGTCTTTGTCACCTGGCCGCATTGCGGTACCCGCCCCCCTCATGAGCCAACCCATCCGCAACATCGCCATCATTGCGCACGTCGATCATGGCAAGACGACGCTCGTCGACTGTCTGTTGACGCAGTCCGGCACGTTCGCCGCGCACGAGAAGCTCACCGAGCGCATCATGGATTCCAACGATTTGGAGCGTGAGCGCGGCATCACCATCATCGCCAAGAACTGCGCGATCGAGTACCACGGCACCCGCATCAACATCGTCGACACCCCCGGCCACGCCGACTTCGGCGGCGAAGTCGAGCGCGTGCTCTCGATGGTCGACGGCGTACTGCTGGTGGTCGATGCGGTCGACGGCCCGATGCCGCAGACTCGCTTCGTGACGCGCAAGGCGCTCTCGCTCGGCCTGAAGGCCATCGTGGTGGTGAACAAGATCGACCGGCCGGGCGCCCGCCCCGACTGGGTGGTCGACCAGACGTTCGAGCTGTTCGACAAGCTCGGCGCGAGCAACGAGCAGCTCGACTTCCCGGTGATCTATGCCTCGGCGCTGCAGGGGCGCGCCGGCACCGATCACGCTGCGCCCGGGGAGGACATGAGCGCGCTGTTCGAGGCGATCCTCGCGCACGTGCCGCAGCCCGCAGCCGACGAGGCGCGACCGCTGCAGCTGCAGATCTCGACGCTCGATTACAACAGCTACGTCGGCCGGATCGGCATCGGCCGCATCCGCCGCGGCGTGATCCGTCCCGGGCAGAACGTCACGCTGCGCTACGGAGATGAGGAGCGCGGCTCGGCGCGCATCGGCCAGGTGCTCACCTTCACCGGCCTGCAGCGCCACTCGGTCGAGGAAGCCCGGGCCGGCGACATCGTCGCGGTCACGGGCATCGAAGAGGTGAACATCGGCCTCACGGTATGCGATCCGGAGGCCGCCGAGGGGCTGCCGCCGATCCGTGTCGATGAGCCGACGCTCGCGATGCACTTTCAGGTGAACACCTCGCCGTTCGCCGGCCGCGAAGGCAAGTTCGTCACCAGCCGCCAGCTGCGCGAGCGGCTGCAGCGCGAACTGCAGAGCAATGTCGCGCTGCGGGTCGAGGACACTGACTCTCCGGACGTGTTCCGCGTGTGCGGCCGCGGCGAGTTGCACCTGACCATCCTCATCGAGAACATGCGCCGCGAGGGCTACGAACTGGCCGTCTCGCGCCCGCAGGTGCTCACGCACACGGTCAATGGCGAGGTGCACGAGCCGTACGAGGCGCTCACGGTGGACGTCGAGGAATCGCACCAGGGCGCCATCATGGAGGCGCTCGGCCGCCGCCGCGGCGAACTGACGGACATGGCGGTCGACGGCAACGGCCGCGCCCGTCTCGATTACCGCATCCCGGCCCGCGGACTGATTGGCTTCCAGGGCGAGTTCCTGACGCAGACGCGCGGCACCGGGCTGATGAGCCACATTTTCGACGGCTTCGCGCCCGTGAAGGGGGAGATCCCCGATCGTCGCAACGGCGTGCTGGTGAGCAACGAGCTCGGCGAGGCGGTCGCGTATGCGCTGTTTAACCTGCAGGATCGCGGCCGGCTGTTCGTCAGCCCGGGCGAGAAACTCTACGAAGGCATGATCATCGGCATCCACAGCCGCGATAATGACCTCGTGGTCAACCCGATCAAGACCAAGAAGCTCACCAATATCCGCGCCGCCGGCAAGGACGATGCCATCCTGCTCACCCCGCCGATCGAGCTGACGCTGGAATACGCCGTCGAGTTCATCGCCGATGACGAGCTGGTCGAAGTCACCCCGGAGTCGATCCGCATCCGCAAGCGCTACCTGAAGGAACAGGACCGCCGCCGCGCACAGCGCGATCCGAACGAAGCGCTCAGCGCCTGAGTGAGCGCTCCATCCGCGCCACGAGCGCGGATGGAGTGAGCTTCAGCACCCGCGCGAGCTTAAAGAGCGTGGTGAGCGTCGGCTGGCGGATGCCGCGCTCGATCTGGCTGACGAAGGTCCGATCGACATCCGCATAGAGCGCCAGCTGTTCCTGTGAGACGTTTTGGCGCTTGCGCTCCTCGCGCAGCACCGCACCGAATACGGCAGGAATTTGATTGGAACTGGTGTGACGCCGCGCCTTCATGCCGACCTTGGACTGAGCCCTCCGGGCGGCGCGAAGATGCGGCGGGCTGTGGGATTGGGTCCACGGGATATATGCCGCAGACGCACCTCGCCCCGAGACCCTCGACGTCTTCTGCCCGACTGACCCCCGCCAGTGCGCGACCCCGGATCGCGCCGACGTGGTACGCAACCCACGACTCGACCACGACGGACCGCCGGTCTGTGTTTCGCGCACCCAGCCCTCCGCGGGACTCGCAACTCCTTGATGTTAAAGGGTGCCCACCCCCTTCGACGCTGATGTTGTAGTTCTGATACACAAAAAACCCCGGCCGCACCGGCCTGAATCCGCGGGTATTGCGCTCGACGCCACAACGGCTATTGCATTGATTTCATGACATCGATATCATTTGTTATCGATGTCATCGGCCTTCTGCGGAATGACGTCGTCCTTTTCAGCGGTATTTCGGGGGGGAGACCGCCATGCAGTGTGTATTCGGATCCGCGTCCATCGTCACCGGCTCGCGCTACGCGAGAGTCCCGGCGGTGCATGCGTCCGCGCACGACGCCTGGCGGGCGGTGGCGAATATGCCGGTCAGTCTCGGTCGAGCACCGAGACAGGCATTCAGCCGCAGCGCACGGACTGTTCAGTTCTCAAGCGCGACTTCCACTCTCGGAGACTCCTGTGCTGCCGACGCGCGAGCCGGCGCGGCACCCTCGACCTGACACATCCCGTTTTCCGATAGGAGGAACTTGCATGAGAGCAAACAAGAACAAGGCGTCCCGTACGCGCATCGGCCTGACCCGGCGCGCGTCCTCGAGCGCAACGGCGCGCAGCGCGACCCACAGCAGTATCGCGGCCGTGGTCGCCGGTATCCTGGGCACCACTGCGGGCCTGAGTCTGGCGCACGCGCAGAACGCGTCCACCACGGCACCGCAACCGACCATCAATGCGGGGAATATTCAGAGCTCACAGAACCTGCAGGAAGTGGTGGTCACGGCCACCGCGACGCACGTGCGGCTGTTGAATGCCAGCTATAACGTGGTCGCCGCCGACCGCCAGCTGATCCAGGAAGCGAACCCGACCAGCTCCGCGGACATCCTGAAGCTCTCCCCGGGCATCTGGCCGGAATCGACCGGCGGCCAGACCGGCGCGAACATCGAAGTGGCGGGCTTCCCAAGCGGCGGTGACGCGCCGTTCTTCACCAACATGATCGAGGGCATGCCCCTCTACGGCATGCCCTCGCTGTCGTTCATGGACTCGAGCTCCCTGTTCCGCCTCGATGACACCATCAAGCGGGTGGAAATCGTCCAGGGCGGACCGTCGGCGATCTTCGGGCCGGCGCAGATGGGCGCCTCCGCGAACTACATCCTGCGCACCGGTTCGGCCAAGCCGCGCGGGGAAGTGATGGTGACCTACGGCAACCAGGGCCTGTGGCGCACCGACATGTTCTACGGCTTCCAGATCGCTCCGGGCTGGTACGGCAGCGTCGGTGGCTTCTACCGCGTCTCCAAGGGCGTGCGCGCCCCGCAGTTCCCGGCCGACAACGGCGGGCAGTTCACCGCCACTTTGAAGCACGACCTCGATGGCGGCTCGGTGGTGTTCTGGACCCGCGTGCTCGATGACAAGAACCAGTTCATGGCGCCCTTCCCGCTCATCCAGAACTCGAGCGGCTCGTACTCGGCGTACCCGGGCTTCAACCCGCTCACCGGCACCTACGGCAGCTACGCGATCCAGAACGTCACGGTCCCGAACCCGGCCGGTGGCTTCGAGAGTGCGAATCTCGCCAATGGTCGTGGCGGCAAGCTGTTCTTCCTCGGCAGCAACTACAACCAGACGATCAACGGCTGGACGTTCCACAACGGCTTCCTGATCGACGGTGGCGGACTCGACACCAACGCGCTGTTCTCCGGCAACAATCCGCGGCCGCTCAGCTACTTCCTGTACGGCTGCCAGGTGGCGGAACCGGCTGGCTTCTGCAATGGCACCACCGCCATCGATGCGAACAACCTCGGCGCGCACGGCCAGGGTCTCTCACCGAACCTCGGAGTCTCGGCCGTTTACGCCGGCTCCGGCAATCCGGTGCCGATGAGCCAGAGCGTGATCTCGCAGGGCTGGTGGTACATCCAGAAATCGCTGCAGGACATCACCGACGAGTTCCGCGTCAGCCACCGCCTGTTCAAGGGCGACACGCTGACCGGCGGCATCTACCTGGCCCGTTACAGCATGAACGACAACTGGTCGCTCGGGAATCAGATGCTGATGACGAACACCCAGAACGCCACCCCGATCGTGCTCAGCTACGTCCAGGGCGGCCAGCAGTACAATCTGACCAGCTCGCAAGGGTTCTGGAACGACAACAGCAACTACAACATCCTCGAGCACGGGGATGCGACCAACATTGCCGGTTACTTCTCCGACCAGTGGCGCCACGGCCCGTGGCTCGTCGACCTCGGGGCGCGACTGGAGAACATCAACGCCCGCCAGCGCACCTGCAATACCACGGCGCAGATGCTCTCTGGCGCGAACAACCTGTGGGACAACGCGGTCCCAGTCTGCAACGGAACGTGGACTTACCTGCACTACGTGCGTACGCGCCCGACATTCACCGGCGGCGTGAACTACGACTTCTCGTCGCACATGAGCGCCTACATCCGCATCAACAACGGCGTGCACTTCGACGACTTCGACAACGGCATCCGCGGCACCACCAATGGGAACTTCGGACCGCTCGAGTCGATCCACAACTACGAAATCGGGTACAAGTACCAGAATTCGTGGATGTTCGCCGACATCAGCGCCTACGAGCGCATTTTCTACGGACTGCAGAGCGAGGCCACCAACTCCCAGGGCATCGGCATCCCGGGTGACATCGTCAGCTACGGCGCCAAGACGCACGGCATCGACATCAACGGCTACGTTGAGCCGTTCAAGCATGCCACCGTGCGGGTCGTGGGCGACTGGATGCAGGGCCACTACAACGGCGCGGCGAACTGCGAGTCGTACTTCACGATCAACGGCACGCAGGCTTGCGCGGCCATCAACGGTGCACCGCTGCAGCGCCAGCCGGACTTCCACGTCCTCGTCACGCCGAGTTACGCCATTCCGACGAACTGGGGCGTGGTGTCGGCCTGGGTCACCTACGAGTACGTCGGCAAGCGCTACGAGGACACCTTCGGCCTGCAACCGCTCGGAACCTACAGCGAAGTGGGCGCCGGGATCGTGGCCGATGTCGGCCGCCGCTGGGAGTTCGCCGTGCGCGGCACGAACCTGACCAACACGATCGCTCTCACCGAGGGTAATTCGCGTGAAGCCGGCGTGTCCCTCGGCGTGAACAACGTCCTGCTGGGACGAGCGCTGTTCGGCCGGGAAATCAACTTCAGCGCACGCTACAAGTTCTAAGTCCGCACCGTCATCCCCCGCGCCCGTCCGGGCGCGGGGGTTTTTTTTGACATTTGCATCTCTCCTGCATGCGCACCGGGCTGCGGTGGGCAGGTGATCCATGCGAAAATCGCCAGCCATGCCCGCGCCCACCGCATCGAGCCGCCCATGAGCACTCCAGCGGAGCTGCTTCAGGACATGCGCGCCATCGGTGCGCTGCTGCAGGACGGCCAATACACCGCGGCCCGAATGCGGCTCGAGCCCATCGTCGCGCGCCACCCAAATTACGTCGAAGGACTGCGCCTGCTTGCCGGCACACGGCTCGCGCTCGGGGAGCGCGACGCGGCAGAAGCGCTGCTGCGACACGCGCTCGAGCTCGATGGGAACTGGCCGCCGACACTCACGACGCTCGCGGAGCTGCTGCTCGGGAGCGGGCGGGCCGCGGAGGCCGAGGCGCTGCTCAGACGAGCGGCCAGCGGATCACCGGCCGATCCGCGCGCCGCGTGGGTGCTCGCCCGGCTGTACAGCGATTCAGGCCGTGCGGCCGAAGCCGTTCTGCTCCTGGCGCCGTTCTGCGCTGCGCCGCGGCTCGATGCGGCACTCGCCGCGCAGCACTCCGCGGCGCTCGTGGCCCTTGGGCGGGCCGAAGAGGCGGTCGAGTTCTATCAGACCCGATTGCAGCACTCGGGTGCAGATACCGGCGCCGCCCAGGCGCTCGTGATCGCACTCGGCGCAGCGGGCCGCACCGCCGATGCGGGGCGGATCGCCGCTGACCTGCTCGGGCACGGCGCGCGCAGTGCCGAGCTGTGGCTGGCGCAGGCGCGCGCCTGCCTGGCGGCGGGCGAGGAAGCCGGTGCCGAGGCGGCATTTCGCGAGTGCCTCACGCTCGACCCGCGTCAGCTCGAGGCGCACAACGGTCTGGCGCAGCTTCTCTGGGTGCGAAGCGGGGATATTCGCCTGGCCACCGGCTCGCTCGATGCGGCGCTCGGCCGGTTCAACGAAGACGATGCACTCTGGGCAGCCAAGGCGGCCCTCCTGCAGGGCGCCGGCGATGCGCGAGCCGCCTACGAATGCCTGGCCCCGCGCACGCAGCGTGCGCGGGTGGCGCCCTCGTTGCTGGTGCGTGCCGGACTCGCGGCGCTCGAGTTCGATTCCGCTACGGCCCTCACCCTGGCGGAGCGGGCGCTCAGCCTCGCACCGCAGAGCGGACCGGCACGCACGCTGCTGGCCGCCGCGCAGCTGGGTGTGGGCGAGGCGGGCGCGGCGCTCGGGCAGCTCGAGCAGTTGCTGCAGGCGGCTGCGGATGATCAGTACCTGCTCGCGCTGAAGACCACTGCACTGCGTCTGCTCGGGGATGCACGCTACGGAGCGCTGTGCGATTACGACCGACTGGTGCGACCGCTGATGCTCGAGCCCCCTGCGCCGTGGAGCGACCTGGAGTCATTCCTCGTCGATCTCGGCGCTGCGCTCGCGCGACTCCACGCCCCGGAGGGACACGCGCTGTTGTTCCAGTCCCTGCGCCGCGGCACGGAGACGACGCAGGATCTCACGCGCAGCCGCGACCCGGCGATCGCCGCGCTGTTCAGCGCGTTCCGCGCGCCGATCGCACGCTATCTCGATCTCATCGGCCGCGGCGAGGATCCCTTGCGGCGGCGCAACGGGACCGGTTGGCGGTTCAACGGCAGCTGGTCGGTCCGCCTGCGCAATCGCGGCTTTCACCTCAGCCACGTCCATCCGCGCGGCTGGATCTCCTCGGCCTGCTACATCGAATTGCCCGAGTGCATGCGCAGCGACCGCGGTGAGGCCGGCACGCTCAGCTTCGGGGTGCCCGGCATCCTCACCACCCCCGCCCTCGCGCCGGAGCATACGGTTCGCCCCGAGCCCGGCATGCTGGTGTTGTTCCCGTCGTATTTCTGGCACGGCACGGTGCCGTTCGAGAGTCCGCAGTCGCGCCTCACCGTCGCCTTCGATGCGGTCCCCGATCGCAGGCGCGCCTGATCGGCGCCGCAGCCCTCACAGACCGCGCGTGCACGCCTCCACGAACGCGCGCAGCTTCAGCTGGTTGCGGCTGGCGCGCGGGTAGTAGATGAAGATCCCGTCCCGGGCGGGGGAGAATTTCTCCAGTACCGGCTCGAGCAGTCCCTGCTCGAGCTCCTGCGCGACGCTCAACGTCGCGGTGTAAATGAGCCCCAGGCCCTGGCGCGCCAGGGCACGCAGCAGCGCCCCGTCGTTGACCAGCACCGAGCCGGGCGGATCGATGGCGACCGCCTGCCCCTTGCGAGCGAACTCCCAGCGGTAGATGTCGCCCACCTCGGGCCGGCGGTAGCGGATGCACTCGTGCGCGGCGATGTCCTCGGGGACTTTCGGCCGTCCATGCGCCGCGAAGTACGCCGGGGAGCCGAACACCAGCCAGCGGAACAGCGGCGAGACCCGCACCGCGACCATGTCGCGGTCGATGTACTCCCCGATGCGCACGCCCGCATCGTAACCGGCGCCGACGAGGCTACCGTGGTCGTCTTCGACGGTCATCTCGAGCCGCACGGCCGGATATGCGCGGCGAAAGCGCGGTATGACGGGCTCAATGACGTGTGCCACCGCGAAACGTTGCACGAGCAACCGCAGTGTCCCGCTGGGCGCGGCACCCATTTGCGCCAGCTCCGCGAGCGACTCGGTGATGGCCTGCGCCGCCGGACCGACACCGGAGCGCAGACGCTCGCCGGCCTCGGTGAGCGCAACGGAGCGCGTGGTGCGCAGGAACACCGGCACCCCGAGCCGCCGCTCGAGCGCCTGCACCGCTTGACTCACCGCGCCGGGCGTCACACCGAGCGCGTGCGCGGCTCTGCGGAAACTCCCGTAGCGGGCCACGGCCAAAAATTCGCTCAGCCCGGAAAATCCATCGGTGCGCGGCATGATCGTAGTGCTCCGATACGGGACTGTTAATTTAGTTTTTCTAAACAGCGCATGCAATGAACGATCACTTCTTTGGAACAAACCAAGGGGCTAGTCTATGCACACCCTGCGGATGTGGAGATCTCCATGCGTTATCGAACCCTCGGCAATACCGGCCTGCTGGTCTCGGAGATCTGCCTCGGCACCATGACCTTCGGCGGCCGTGGCTACTGGACCGCGATCGGCGCGCTCGACCAGCCCCTCGCCGACCGCATCGTCGGCCGGGCCCTCGACGCCGGGGTGAACTTCATCGATACCGCGGACGTGTACTCCGAAGGTCTCGCCGAGGAGATCACCGGCAAGGCCATGCGCAACAGCGCTCGGGTGCGCACCGACCTGGTGCTCGCCACGAAAGTGTTCGGCCCGACCGGCGCCGGCCCGAATGACCGCGGTGCCTCGCGCGGGCACATCATGGACGGGGTCAAGGCGAGCCTGAAGCGCCTCGGCACCGACTACATCGATCTGTATCAGATCCACGCGCTCGATCAGCTGACGCCGCTGGAGGAGACGCTGCGAGCGCTGGAGGATCTCGTGCGTCAGGGCCACGTCCGCTACGTCGGGGTCTCGAACTGGTCGGCTTGGGCGCTGATGAAGGCCCTCGGCATCGCCGAGCGGCACGGGTGGGTGCGGCCGGTGACGCTGCAGGCGTATTACTCCATTGCCGGGCGGGACCTCGAGCGGGAGATCGCGCCGCTGCTGGCCGCCGAGCGGCTCGGATTGATGGTGTGGAGCCCGCTCGCCGGCGGCCTGCTCTCGGGCAAATTCACTCGCGACGGACAGAGTCCACAGGACGCGCGACGAGCCTCGTTCGATTTCCCGCCCGTGAACCGTGAACGGCTGTTCGCGTGCATCGAGGCCATGCAGCCGATCGCCGCAGCGCACGGGGTGTCGGTGGCGCGGGTGGCGCTCGCCTATGTGCTCGCCAAGCCGTTCGTGACCTCGGTGATCATCGGCGCCAAGACGCTCGAGCAGCTCGATGACAACCTGGCGGCCGCCACGCTGACCCTCACGTCCGGGGAGCTCGCGGCGCTCGATGCGGTGAGCGCACTGCCGGCGGAATATCCCGGCTGGATGATCGAGTTCCAGCATGCGCGCTCACGGCTGCCCGATGCGAAGCGCTGAGCACACTCGGCGCATCCCACGCCGCAACCGACAGTGACGGGAGACTCTCATGAGCACTGAGGCAAAGACTTGGTTCATCACCGGCGTATCGCGCGGCTTCGGCAGGATCCTCGCCGAGCAACTGCTCGCCGAGGGCGCCACGGTCATCGGCACGACCCGCGACGGCACGGGGCAGATCGCCGCCGGAAATGGCGCGCTGACGCTGCTGCCGCTCGAGGTGACCGACCCGCAGGCCGTGCAGCGCACCGTCGAGCACGTGTTCGCCCTCGGGCGCGTCGATGTGATCGTGAACAACGCCGGCTACGGGCTGCTCAGCTCGGTGGAAGAAGCGAGTGAAGCGGAGATCGAGCACCTGTTCGCCGTCAACTTCCACGGTCCGCGTCGCATCATCCAGGCAGCGCTGCCCCATCTGCGTGCCCAGCGCTGCGGACACATCGTCAACATCACCTCGATCGCGGGTATCGCCCCGGCGGCCGGGTCCGGCTACTACGCGGCGACGAAAATGGCCGTCGAGGGACTCTCACAAAGCCTCGCCCGCGAGGTCGCGCCGCTCGGCATCCGCGTGACGCTGGTGGAGCCGGGCGCATTTCGCACCGACTTTCTCTCCGCGCACTCGATCCGCCAGAACAGCACCGCGCTGAGTGACTACGCACCGAGCGCCGGCGCGGTGCACGAGCGGCTCGCGGCAATGGCCGGCCGTCAGCCCGGAGATCCCGCTCGTGCGGCCGCGGCCATCATCGCGGCGGTGCGTGCCGAGCAGCCGCCGCTGCACCTCGTGCTCGGCCCCGATGCCTACCAGCGCACCCGTGAGGTGCTCGAGGCCTTCTTGGCGGAACTGCAAGCCTGGAAGACGGTCAGTCTGGGCACGGACTTCCCCACCGGCCGCTGAGCGCTCAGCCGATCGACCCCCCGGGCGGTGCCCGACGGCGCCCCTGCTAGGCACTCGCAGGGGTCGGAGAATTGGCGTTGAAGGCGATGCAGATGCGCGGCTCATTGCCTTCGTGTGGCTCGACGTAGTGCTCCATCCAGCAGGGGAACAGCACCAGCAGCCCCTCGCTCGGGGTCAGTTCGATGTCGCAGTGGCCATTCGGGACAGGGCCCTTGACCGCGCTGTGCAGCACGCCAGCGCGTGGGTCGCGGAACACCAGCGGTCCGGAGCCCGGCGGCACCTTGAGATAGAACGAGCCGGACAGCATCGACCCTTCGTGCATGTGCAGGAAGTTGAAGCCGCCGTGCTCGTGCAGATTGATCCAGGACTGCAGCGTGAAGGGCTGCTTGCCGAGCCCCATCTCCGCGAGCGCCTGCGTGCAGGCGAGCATCACTGCCTCGCGCAGCGGGGCGAGCATGGGTCGCTCCAGCACCGACATGTCCGTGCTGTTCCAGCCGCTGCGGTTGGTGCGCCCCGCCGAGGTAGGCTGCTCGGCGCGCAGCGCGAACACCCAACGGATCCAGGGTCCGAAGTGCGGCTGCAGGGCCGCGAGCTGCCCCTGCCAGACGCGGGTCGGAAACAGATCGAAGGACTGCAGCATGGGCGCGCCACCGCCCGGCGCCGTCGATGTGCCCGTATTCACCGCCATGTGACCACCAGCACCTGACGGATGCTCTGCGCCGGAATCTGAACGCGCGCGACCCGGTGCGCGCGATCCCAGCCCACCGTCTGCAGGGGCGTACCGTTGACGGTGAGCGCCGTCGGCCGATGGCGCGTGTGCAGGCGCAATGCGTACCCGCGGCTCGTCAGCTGTCCATGGTACTTGCCACGCGTCGGACCGATCACCAGCCGGTGATGTCCGTCGCGGGTGTGATAGTCGATCGGCGTCAGCGCGTATTGACCCGATCGGTAATCGAACGAGCGGCCATCGTCCTGGTACAGATCAAAGCGCCCGACGCCGGACCCGTATACTTGCAGCACCAGAGGATTCAACGGCTTGGCGTTGGAATACGCGCTCGGCTGCTGTTCGGGAATCACCGCTCCGGTGCGTACGAACACCGGCGTGTCCGCCACACCGTAGTGCGCGGTGTAGGTCTTGCCGCCGACATAATGCTTGCCGGTGAAGAAATCCATCCACTGTCCGGGCGGCAGGTATACCGAACGCACGGCGCTGGCACTGAGCACCGGTGCGATGAGCAGATCGGCACCGAGGAAGTACTCATGCGGATGCTCGTAGGCCTGTCCGCCGGGCACGCCCTCGAGGTACAGCGGGCGCAGGATAGGTATCGCCTGCCGGTGCGCCAACCAGGCATAGGTGTACAGGTACGGGATCAGCTCGGTGTGCAGCGTGAAGTAGCGGCGCATCAGAGCCACTCCGCGCGCCCCGTAGGTCCAGGGCATGCGCAGATTCCCCTCGAACGGATTCTCGTGCGCGCTGTGCATGCGCAGAATCGGCCCGAACGCGCCGAACTCGATCCAGCGCGCGTACAACGCGAAGGGGATCTTCCGGCCGTGAAAGCCGCCGATGTCGTGACTGATGTAGTCGATCAGTTCGTTGCCGCCACGGGCGGAGAAGGCCACCTCGTAGGCGAGCACCGGCCATTGCGAGTGGGTATCGCCGGTGAAGAAGCCCGGATAGCGCTCGCTGCCCCAGCCGCCGTAGCGCGACAGGATGAATGCGCGCCGATGCGTCTCGCGCTGCGTGGCCGTGTAGTACACCTCGTTGGTCCACAGCTGCGGGTTCAATCCCGGCATGCGGGCCGCACCGCTGCCGCCGTCGACCCACCAGAAATCCACGCCGCGGCGCAGCAGGGGCGCATGCAGGTCGTGCATGAATACGGCCGCCTGCTCGCGGTTGGCGAGGTTGAAGCGAATCGCCGGCGGCGGCGGAACATCCTGGATCACGGTCGGGGCGAACATCAGCCCACCGCCGTGAGCTGCGGCCGTGACCTGCAGCGCGATCTGGTTCACTTTGCCGGGTTCGATCGCCGTGGTGATATCGGCGTAGGTCGTGCGCCGCGGCCACTGCACGTGGCTGTGCGGCACGCGATGGCCGTTGACGAAGAGCGTGTACGCGTGCGACACCCCACCTAAGTCCAAATACAGATGCGACGGCAGCTGAGCGGGCAACTGCACGGTCGCGCGGTACCAGCCGGTACCGTGTGCGCCGCGCAGCAACTGCGAGCGCCACGTGAAGCCGACCCGCACCGGCCGCCAGTGCGCTTGGCCGTGCTTGCCCGGCGTATAGGGTCCGGCGCTGAACTGCCACAGACCAGCCAGATTGGCCCGGAACGTCGGCTTCGGCGGCCATCGCCAACCGAGATCGCGCAACACTTCCCCGGCATGGCTGTCCTGATACGACAGGCCGCTCTCGCGGGTATTGGCATAGCCGGGGTGATCGTTCAGCGCCAGCTTAAAGCCGTGCTGGTGCAGCCAGCTCATGAACTGGCGCGGATGCGGAATGAGCGGGCTCCAGTCGTAGCCGCCCTGCCAGCCGTAGTTGTGCCAGCCGAAGTCGAGCACCAGCGTATCGACCGGGATGTGTGCGCTACGCAGACGGGTCAGTTCGCGCTCGAGGTGTTGCACCCCGTAGCGCTCGAACGCCGGGTTGCGCACCGCGGGGGATCCCGGGAAGTACTCGAAGTTCAGGTCCGTCACCATCGGCCCGAGCACATCGCGCGGGATCATGGGCACCGGCCCGCAGAGCTCGGCGTATTCACGCAGCGCGCGCCGGTAGTGTCGCCCGTAGGCAAACAGATACCAGTCCTGGTCATGGGTGCTCGGACGTGGATGAATCCAGGTGTGCGCGGCATTCCACACCGGCGTGCCGCTGTCATTGATCAGCCCGTAACCGGCCCGGCTGAGCAACCCCGGCTGGGCGCGCGCAAGGCGCACGTCGATGCCCGGGATGATGTCATTGACGGGACTCTCCCGATCCTGCTTCCCCGGTGGCAGGTTCTGACGGCTGACATTGTCGAGCGAGTAGGTGAGCCCACCGAGGTTCAGCGGATCGTGCTGCCCGGGGACCCAGCGGTGCACCGACGCGCCGGCGCCCTTCCAGGACACCTGGAGATTCTTCGGCGTGAACGGCCCGGAGTGCATCCGGTAGCGCACACTGAGCGCGCCCGTGGAGGCGATCATCCAGCCGCTGCTCTGCTCGACGGTCACGGCCACGGCGGGCCAGTTGCGCTTCTGCACCACGACCGAGGGCGCGTCGACGAAGTGCCCGTGCGGCGCGTACTCCATCCGCACCAGCGTCGGGGTGAGGAATTCGAAACGCGCCTTGCCGGCGACGACCACCGAGCCGTGCTGGACCGGACCGCGTGAACACGCCGCCAGCAGCAGCGTCGCGAGCACTGCGGCCCCGGCGCCGCCGCGCCGCAGGACACTCCCGGTCGATCGTTGCGCCGTTGCGCTCATAACACCCTCCGTTTCAGCCGCACGCGGCCGTGGGCGCCGCGCACGACCGTGATCTCGAGGCGCTGGCCCCGAAACTGCACTCCGCGCAGCGTCAGCGAGCGCCAGCCGCGCGGCAAAATCGCAGTGTACGCGTCCACGAGGCCACTGTGGCGGATCCGCAGGCCCGTCAGCGCGAAGATCAGACTTTGCAGATAAGCGCCTGAACCGGTGAGGAACGGCCCGACGTTGTTGCTGGCCGTCTCGGTGCGCACGTCGAAGGGCGGCTTCAGCGTGCCGCCCGTCAGGTACAGATTCAAACAGCGGCCCGCTGCCGCGGCTCGACCGACCATGTCCGCAGCGGCCACACACGGCAGGATCCCCATGCTCGCGTCGGCAAAGCGTGTCAGCGGCAACGGTCGCACCGCGGCGGCATAATCCCCCCGCCACAGCGCCGGCGGCAGGCGCAGGTCGAGCGCCGGCAGGAACAACAGCGGCAACGGCCCGCCCCCCAAGGCGACGCGCGCGCCCGCCGCACTGGTCTCCTGGTACGGCAGGTGATGCCCGCCGCCGGGGGCGAGCGGGACGGTCATCCGCGCGGCAATGCGCTGCCATTTGGGATCGGCCGGCACACCGAGAGCGCGTGCGGCTGCGACCGCGATACGCAGCGCGCGGACGGCCACGAGATTCGTGTACGTGTCGTTGGGAATGTCCCCGTGCGACTCGGACACCGAGGTCACGTGCAGAATCTCGTATCGGTGAGTCTTTGCGTCATAGACCGCGCGGCTGGCAAAGAAGCGCGCCACCGCGCGGATCACCGGCCAGCCATGCGCGCGCAGCCAGGAGCGATCGAGAGTGGTCAGATAGTACTGCCACTGCGCGATGGCGATCTCCGCGTTGACGTGGATCTCGCTCAGAGAGAGTGCGCGCGCGGAGGCCGGAGTCTGGTCGCTGCCGTTGTACGGATCGGACTCCCAGGGATACATCGCCCCGGCGTAGCCAAGCGCCCGGGCGCGCTGACGCGCCGCCTGCAGGGTACGTTCGCGGAAATTCAGCAGCGAACGGGCGCGCCGCGGATGCAACAGCAGCAGCGCCGGGTACACCCAGGTATCGCTGTCCCAGAACACGTGCCCGGCATAACAGAGCGTCAGCCCGCAGGGTCCGACCGCCCAGCCGGTGTCTGGACTGGTGTTTGCGAGCAGGTAGTACAACGCCGAGTGCGCCACCCGCTGGGCCTGCCGGTCCCCCTCGATGCGAATGTCCGCTCGCCACAGCGTGCGCCAAGCGGCGCGCTGCTGTGCCAGCAGCGCCGCGAAGCCGCCGCGTCGCGCCGCTCTCACCCGGGCAAGATCCGCGCGCGCCCCGCCGCCCCAACCCCTGCGCGAGAGGCTGGCGAAGGTGGTGAAGGTATAGCGGTGCCCCGCTTCGACCTGCAGGTGTACCACCAGCGCGAAGTGCCGTGGGCCGCGGCGCACTCGGATGGATCGCACGGGTGCGTGCCGAGGCAGCGAGAGCGCCGCAGCGAGGGCGATCGGCAGACTGTTCGCGGCCCGACCCGCGAGCCACATCGTGCGATCGGCCGTCGAGGCGCCGCGGCGGTTCACGATCACCGTGCCCGGGTACCAGAGCGCGGCGCGGTCACTCGTCGCCGGCGCCCGCGGCGTCAGCGTCAATCCATGGGCGGCGAGCGCTTGGTTGACCTGCGCCCCGGTGAGACGTCCGAGCGCAAAGCGCGGCGTGTGCGGCGGCCACAGCGTGAGCGGGACGGCAACCGTCACCCGTCCGCTGAAATTGGGCCTGATGCTCAGGCGAATCACACCCAGGTGTGTCTGCGTCTGGCTGAGGAAGCTCACCGTCGTGATCGAGGTGACCCGCGTCCCCTCGACATAGCGGTAGCGCGTCGTCAAGACCGCATCGTGCAGATCGAGCGTCTGGTGATAGGCGCGAAAGCGCGCCGCACTCAAGGCGCCGTGATTCATCCAGCCGGTAGCGCCGGCGGCCGGGTCCGGGTTGTAGTCAATTCCATTCCACCCCGGCAGCAGGGCCGGACGGGCCATGTCCCCGGGGGTACGGTCCATCAGCCCGACCATGTAGGTCTGCGTGGCGCGGGTGCCGCGCCGAGCGGTGAGGGTGGCGAGCATGCCGTTACCCAGCATGCCCGGGAAATAGTCCGCAAGGCCTGCGGCACCCACGCGCAGGCGAAAACCGCCGGCGGCGTGCGCCAACGGACCGGCCGCCGCGCACAGCACCGCTGCGAGTACCGCCGCTACGCGGGCCGTTTCGTACCCGAGGCCGGCGCGAGTCACGCTCAGTGCGTCCCGGCCGCCACGCGCGATCCTGAACGCATCAGGTCCGCGGGTGGCCGTACGGCCAGATACACCGTACTCCACAGTTGCGCGGCGTCGGCTTCAGACGCATCCGCGCTGGCCGAGCCGAACGGGCGAATGTGGTAATGGCCGCCACTGTAGGTCCAGGACCACAGTTCGCTGTTGGCCATCGCATGCGTCGCGTGGATCACCCGCCACAGCGTGCGTTGCGCATTCTGCAATTGCGCGCGCACCGCCGGCGGCAGATCCGTGCGGCGCAGCTGACGCGCGAGGCCCGCCGCCAGCAGTGCCTGCTGCCAGGACCAGACGACCGTGCCGTGATAGGCATTGCGAGTGAATTCGGCCGCGAGGGCATGCGGCGCGAACACCGGATTGGCCACCACGAGGCCGGCGCCCGTGATCAACCCTGCCGGGAACGGCCGCATCACCGCAGCCACCAGACGCTGCAGCGCCCGCGGCGTGGGTTTGCCAAAGAGCAGCACGTAGCCAACATCCGACTGCATCACCGGAACCGGCTCGCCTGAGCGCTGCAGCGAGAGCGCGGGGAAGGACACCGGACCGCGACCGAGCGAGGCCAATGCGGCCCGCGCAGGCACACCGTCAGCGGCGGCATAGTCCTTGACGTCGCGCACCGCGGTCGCATGCGCCACCGTCACCGTGAACAACTGCGAGGCCCGCTCGCTCCAGACCCGCGCCATGCGAGCGGCCTGGGCGAACTGGGGCCGCGCGGCGGCGGTGAGATAGGGGTTGAGCAGTCCGCTCGCGTACAGCCGCGCGATGGCATCGAGCGCCGCCGGCACGAGCGCGGCGTTGACGTCGTAGGGGTAGTAGCCGCCCCCGAGGCCGGTGTTGCTGTCGCGCCAATCTCCGACCGGGACTCCCGGTTTCAGACCGATCAGGTGCGAGCGGACCGGATCGCGGGCGAATGGCGCGGCGCTCGCGAGCACGAACTTCAGGTTGCGCACCAACGCCGCACCGTGCGTGCCGTGGCGCTCCTCAGGCCCGCCCACCGGCGCGGCGAGAAAGGATGCCGCCTGAGCGCGCTCGCGCGGATTGAGCAGCCATGCGGCCGCGTCCGGCGCCAACATGTAGTCCTCGTCGATCATGAGATACGTGTAGCTGGGCTTCGCCGAGCGCACCCCGCGCTTGAGGTTCTCGAGCACGGCCTCCTCGCCGATGTCCTCTTCGTGCGCAACCTGACCGTGCGCCGAGAGCCGCTCGAGAACAGAGTCGAGTGCATCGTCGATCGCTTCGGTGGTGAGCGCCGGCATCAGCAACCGTACGCTCATCAGCGTGTCACGACCGAAGTACGTGTCGAACCGCCAGGACCCGGCGAGAAATTTTTGCCGGTACGCCAGGAAGGTCAGCGTGTCGCGCGCCGCAGTGCTCCCGGCGTGCGGGTGGCGCAAGAGCTGCCGGCCGGCGAGCGGCGTCAGCGGCGGCTCTCCGGTGAGACCGGTGAGCCGCACGCGGATCACGCCGTGGCGGTCGGCCAGGATTCGGGTCCCCTCGAGACGCCCGCGCAGCACCTGCAGCGTCAGGCGATAGGTGGCGCCACCGTCGAGGCGTTCGCGCGCCCAGGCGATGCGGTGTGCGCTCACCCGCGCCGGCGTGGCGATGCCCGGGGGCAGCCGGCCGAGCGAGCCGTAGTCGCGCAGCACGCGGATGCTCGAGAGCACCGCCTGGTGCACCTGCAGCGCCGGATCGCCGGTGAGTTCGAGCAGCGCGCAGATGCCGTAGAGGGGCCGGCCGTGCCGATCGTGCGTGCGCACCGGACGCAACGGTCCGAGCAGCCGCCACCGCGCCCAACGTGGTTCTGGGTCGAACCAGATTCCGACGCCACTGTCCCCGGCGGGGAACGCGACGAGCAGACGCGGATCGGGACCGGACCGCAACACCAGGTCGGCCGCCACCGGGCCCTGACGCAGGAAGGCGTTGAAGAAACGCCCCTGGCGGACCTGCAATGCCAGCGGCCCCGCCACGGCAACTGCTGCGGTGCAGAACAGGGCGCAAGTCAGTGCCGCAACGGGCCAGCGCCGCGATGAGAGTCGAACACGCATGAAGATTTTCCCTCTGAATCGAGCGCCCGCCGCGACCGTGGATGGTATTGCAACGCCCGGATGACATCGATATCATCATGGTATCGATGTCATCCGGCGGTGACAACCGGGTCATTTGAGGCGCAGAAGTTCGGCAGACGCCGCAGTCTGGGGGCCTCGCAGTAGACCATGCAGGAGGGGGACAGGGTGAACAGGTCAGCGTGCTCTTCGATCGCCCGCAGCGGCCCCCCGCCCCGGTCGAACTGAACCGCACTCCCCTGCGCAGCGCACCGGCAGAGCCGGTTCACGCAGGGCATGGATTTTCCGCAACACACTGCAATTCACGAGCATGTATTCGAGCAATCCCATGGCATCCAAGCGCCGCGCGGTGCTGCGGGGCGCCTTGTGGGCCCTGACCTGCACCGCGGCCGTGGCCACGGCCGCACCCGCGTTCTACGCCACTCCGGCACAGCTGTTCGGACCGCTGTTCGTGCGCGTCCAGATGGCCCGCGTGTTTCCGGACGGCAAGACCTTCGCCGATGCCGTCCCCAAGGCCTCACCACCGGTGATCCTGCGGCGCTTCCGCAAGCTCAATCCGCGCTCGCGGGTCGCATTGCTGCGTTTCGTCCAACAGAACTTCACGCTGCCGCCGCCGGATCGGACCCGTGTCCCGAAAGCCCCGACACTACAGGCGCACATCGCGGCGCTGTGGCCGCTGCTGACGCGCCCGGCCGTCGTACCGCCGCTGTACTCCTCACTGCTGTACGTCCCGAAGCCGTACATCATCCCAGGGGGACGCTTCCGCGAGTTCTATTACTGGGACTCGTACTTCACCATGCTCGGGCTCATCCCCGACGGGCGACTCGCCAATGCCCGCGACATGATCGATGACTTCTCCTACCTGATCGACACCTACGGCCACATTCCCAACGGGACGCGTACCTATTACTTGTCGCGCTCGCAGCCGCCGGTGTACTACCTGATGGTCGGCCTGCTCGATCCGCACGATCCGGCGCACGCCTGGGCCACTCACCTCACGACGCTGCGGCGCGAATACGCCTACTGGATGCGCGGCGCGGCGGGCCTGCGAGCAGGCGAGGCGAGGCGCAATGTGGTCGCCATGCCCGACGGCGCGATCCTGAACCGCTACTGGTCACCGGTGGACACGCCGCGGGATGAGTCATACCGCAAAGACGTCCTGTTGGCGCGCCGCTCGCACGAGCCGCCGACGGTGCTTTACCGCAACCTGCGCGCCGCGGCCGAGAGCGGCTGGGATTTCAGCTCCCGCTGGCTCGCTGACGGACACCACTTGGCGACCATCCGCACCACCGATCTGGTGCCGATTGACCTGAACAGTCTGCTCTACGGCATGGAGCGGGCGATTTCCCGCGGCTGCGCCGCACGGCATGAGCTGAACTGCGCGCACCGGTTCGCCGCACGCGCCGCACGCCGTCGGCGCGCCATCGACCGCTACCTGTGGGATGCACACCGTGGGTACTTCATGGACTACGACTGGCGCACGCACCGACGGACCGGTGAGCTCAGCGCCGCAACGCTCTATCCTCTGTTCGTCGGACTCGCCGATGCTCGCCAGGGGAACGCGGTCGCCGCAGTCACCCGCGCGCGGCTGCTCAAACGCGGCGGCATCGTGACCACCACCATCACCACCGGCCAGCAATGGGACGCGCCCAATGGCTGGGCGCCTCTGCAATGGATCGCCGTTGAAGGGTTGCGCCGCTACGGCCATCCCCGCTTCGCGCAGAGCATCGCACGTCGGTGGGTGCGCACAGTACGGCGTGTCTACCAGCACACCGGTAAGCTGGTCGAGAAATACAACGTCGAGCGCGACCTGCCGGGTGGCGGCGGCGAATACCCGTTGCAGGATGGATTCGGCTGGACCAACGGCGTCACGGAAGCCTTGCTCAAGCTGTATCCGCAACTGGATCACCCCTCGAGCGGCGGCGCGCCCTAACCCCCTCTGCGCGCCCTCGCCGGACTCTCGGACAAGGACGTCCGCGGAGTCCGAACGTCGACCGTGTATCTCGCGGCTGCGCTGAAGTGCAGCGCGAGCTCGGGTTGAGGGAACTGACCCTTGGTTTCTCTCGCCCTGGCGAATCTCGGCTAGATTGCCCAGGCAGGCATCGCTAAGATCGCTGACCTAGCGCCCGATCGGGCGCCACGGAACGACAGCCACGGTCGTGGCCGGCCGTGAAGGAGTTCTACTTTTGCTCCCCGAGGCTCATTTGTCAAGAAGTGCAAAGAATTGCCCGCTAGGCGCGCGCTCAGCCACCCGTGCAATCGCCCTGCTCGGTGGACTTCCCGCGACCGTGCTGCTCGCCGGCTGTGGTGCCACGCAGCCGAAGCAGGCCGCGCAGGCACCCCTGGTGCAGACCGTCACCGTCCAACCTCAGCAGGTGCCACTCACCGAGCACTTCGTCGGCCGACTGTCCGCGTACCGCGAGGCCAACGTACTGGCGCGCGTCGCAGGCGTGCTGCTGAAGCGCCAGTACAAGGAAGGTACCGAGGTGCACGCCGGTCAGCCGTTGTTTCTGATCGATCCGGCACCTTACCGAGCTGCACTCGATGCCGATCTTGCCGCGCTCAGCGAGGCCAGGGCCAACGCCGCCAATGCCGCCGTGACGCTGCAGCGTGACCGCACGCTCATCGGCCCACACCTGATTTCGCAATCGCAATTCGATACCGATCAGGCCGCGGCCCGCTCCACCGCCGCGCTGGTGCAGCAGGCTGAAGCCAACGTCGAGTCGGCGCGCATCAACCTCGGCTACACCAACGTGACCTCGCCGATCACCGGAATCGCCGGAGAACAGCAGGTCACCGAGGGCGCGCTCGTCGGCCAGGGCACCGCGACGCTGCTCACCACGGTCGATCAAATCAACCCCATCTATGTCAACTTCAACGAGCCGGCCGCGCAGCAGGAACAGCTGACGGCGCAGGCGCAGGCCGGACGGGTGACGCTCGCCGGCCCGAAGGCTCCGGTGCAGCTGTTGCTCTCGGATGGCACCGACTACGGCCAGCCCGGCGAACTTGATTTCCGCGCCGCGAGCGTCGACCCCTCCACCGGCACCATCGCGCTGCGCGGCCGCATACCGAACCCGCACGGGCACCTGTTGCCGGGAATGTTCGTGCAGGTACGCTTAAGTGTCGGGGTCGCACTTAAGGCGTATCTGGTTCCCCAGGCTGCCGTCGAGCGCGACAGCAATGGAGCTGCCTATGTGCTCACCGTCAACGGCGGTGACATCGTCGAGAAAAAACCGGTGGAAACTGAGGGAACCTCGGGCAGCGATTGGATCGTCTGGCGCGGACTCGTCGCCGGCGAGCGCGTCATTGTCGCCGGCATCCAGAGTGCCCGACCTGGCGCGAAAGTGGTTGTGCGCAACGGGCCTGCCGCTGCGCAGGCTCAGCGCTAGGAGCCTCGAGTGCCGCAATTTTTCATCGGCCGACCCGTCTTTGCATGGGTCATCGCCATTCTGATCTGTCTCGGCGGGGCCCTTGCGGCCAGTCGTCTTGCCATTGACTCGTACCCCGACGTCGCCCCGCCGCAGGTCATCGTCAATGCCAGCTACCCGGGCGCCAACGCCAAGACCGTCGAGTCGACCGTCACCCAGGTGATCGAGCAGCAGCTCACCGGCATCGACAACCTACTCTACTTCACCTCGCAATCGAGCTACGGTCAGTCGCAGATCACCCTCACCTTTGCGACCGGAACGGACCCCGACATCGCCGAAGTTCAAACCCAGAACCGCGTCGCCCTCGCCGCACCGCAGCTGCCGACCGAGGTCAACCAGCAGGGCATCAATATCAACAAATCGAGCGCCGGTTTCCTCGCCGTGCTCGCACTGCGAGCCAGAGCAGGCGGTCCTGACCGCGCCGTCCTCAATCACTGGGTCGCCGCACACATCATCGACCAGATCGAACGCATTCCCGGAGTCGGCTCGGCCAGCCTGTTCGGCTCCGACTACGCCATGCGCATCTGGTTGAATCCGACCGAGCTGCATGCCTACGACATGTCGGCATCCACCGCGCTCGCGGCGGTGCAGGGACAGAACATCCAGATTGCGGCCGGCTCGATCGGCGCCGCGCCGGCGATCCCGGGTCAACAGACCACGGCCACCGTCACGACCCAGGGCTGGTTCGACACGCCGCAACAGTTCCGCAACATCCTGCTGCGCACCAGTACCAATGGCACGTCGGTCTACCTGAGGAACGTCGCCGACGTTCAGCTCGGCCTGCAGAACTACTCCTTCTCCGGCAAGGTCAACCGCACCGTGGTCGCGCCGTTCGGCGTGCAGCTGCTGCCGGGGGCGAATGCGCTCACGGTGATGAAGCTGATCAATGCCAAGATGGCGCAGCTGCAAAAGAGCTTCCCGCCCGGTGTCACCTGGTTCACGCCGGTCGACTCGACGATTTTCATCAAGGCGGCAATCAAGGACGTGGCGATTACGCTGCTCGAGGCGTTCGCGCTCGTATTCATCGTGATGCTGGTGTTTCTCCAGAGCTTTCGCGCCACCCTGGTTCCGATGCTGGTCGTGCCCACGGCGCTGCTCGGGGCGATGATCGGGGTGTACGCGCTCGGCTACTCGATCAACCAGCTGACGCTGTTCGCGATGGTGCTTGCCATCGGCATCGTCGTCGACGATGCCATCGTGGTGGTGGAAGCGGTCGACCGCATCATGCGCGAGGAACATCTGCCACCGATGGAGGCCACTCGCAAGGCGATGCGGCAGATCACCGGCGCGATCGTGGCGATCACCCTGGTCCTGGCCGCGGTGTTCATTCCAAGTGCGCTGCAAAGCGGCAGCACCGGGGTGATTTACCGTCAATTCGCGCTCACCATCGCGCTGTCGATCGGCTTCTCGGCGCTGCTCGCGCTATCTTTTTCCCCAGCGCTATGTGCCTCACTGATGCGCCCGGAGCATCTGAAGGCGAATGTACTATTTCGCTACTTCAACCGGGCGTTCGAGAGCACCCGCGCGGCGTACGTTCGCCGCGTGTTCGAGTCCGTCAAGCACCTGCCGCGGTGGATGACCGGGTTCGCGGTGATGCTCGCACTCGGGGTCTTCCTCTTTGTGAAGCTACCGGGCAGCTTCGTGCCGGACGAGGACCAGGGCGACATCATGGCGAGCGTCGAGCTGCCCGCGGGCGCGACGCTGCAGCGCACCGAGGCAGTGCTGCAACAGTTCTACAAGATCATGATCAAGAACCCGGCGGTGCACGATGTGTTCCAGCTCGCCGGCAGTGGCTTTGCGGGCAACTCAGAGAACGCCGGCCGGGCATTCATGCACCTGGTGCCCTGGAGCGAGCGGACCGAGACGGCCAATCAGGTGATCCGCTGGGCCAACCGCCAGGCCAAGCAACACATCCACGACGCGAAGATCTTCGTAGTCAACAAGCCAACCATCCAGGGACTGGGCCAGTTCGGCGGTTTCGACTTCTACCTCGAGGATCGGGCTGGGCTCGGGCGCGCCGCGCTCGATGCGGCGGCCGACACACTCATCAGCAAGGCCAACCACGATCCGAAGCTCTACAACGTGCGCATCAACGGCCTGGCGCCCGAGCCGGAGCTGCGCCTGCACTTCGATCGGGTTCAGGCCGAGGCCATGGGCGTCTCGACGCAGCAGGCGTACCAAGCGATCCAGCTGATGCTCGCCCCGGTATTTGCCAATGACTTCATCTACGATGGCCGGGTCGAACAGGTGCTCGTACAGGCTGCCGCACCGTACCGCATGGGTCCGCGCGATCTGCAGCAGTTCTACCTCGATAGCAGCACCGGGTCCATGGTTCCGCTCTCGGCGGTTACGCAAACCCGTTGGACGGTTGCGGCACCGGAGCTCACCCGTTACGACGGCTACCCCGCCGTCGAAATCATTGGTTCGGCTGGCCAGGGCTACAGCTCCGGGCAGGCGATGAGTGAAATGGAGCAGATCGTGACGCGCGATCTGCCGCGCGGGTTCGGATTCGATTGGGCGGGTCAGTCGCTGCAGGAGCAGTTCTCGCGCGCCCAGGCGCCGATGCTGTTCGCGCTCTCGATCCTAGTGGTGTACCTGGCACTCGCGGCGCTCTACGAGAGCTGGAGCATCCCCGCGGCGGTGCTGCTCGCCATTCCGGTGGGCCTGATCGGCAGCGCCCTCGGTGCGACTCTCCATGGCCTCTCGAATGACGTGTTCTTCAAGATCGGGCTGATCACGATCATCGGCCTGACCGCCAAGAACGCCATCCTGATCGTGGAATTCGCCGTTGAGCTGCAACGCCAGGGGTACAACCTGCATCACGCCGTGCTCGAGGCGGCGCGGCTGCGCTTCCGGCCGATCGTGATGACCTCGTTCGCGTTCATCCTCGGGGTCTTCCCGATGGTGGTCTCGAGCGGCGCCGGTGCGAATGCACGCCACGATATCGGCACCTGCGTCGTGGGCGGTATGTTGAGCGCCGTGGTGTTCGGCGTGCTCATCATCCCGCTCTGCTACGTGACGGTACGCCGCCTCCTCGGTGACAAGCTGGACGCCCCTGAGCGGCTTGAGGCTATGCCACCCGGGGAATCGTGAAGCGCCGCCACAGGTAGTAGATTGGAATGCCGGCCACGATGATCAGCAGCGTCACACCGGTATCGCGCGGATCGGTGACCAGAGCGTTGGCCAGCATCCCGAATGAGGCGAGCAGAAAGACCGCTGGCACGATCGGATAGCCCCAGGTCCGGTATGGCCGCTCGAGATCCGGCTGCCGATAGCGCAGCACGTAGACTGCGGCCACGGTGAGCACGTAAAACGGCCACAAGCCGAGCACGAAACGGTCGGCGAGTTGCGCGAAGTCGTTCTGCATCACGTACACGCAGCCGAGCAAGGTGGCGATCCAAATCGCCACCGACGGACTTTTAAAGCGCGGCGAGACGCGCCCGACACTGCGGAACAACAGACCGCGATCCCCCATAGCGAAGATCACCCTCGAGCCGGTCATGAGCGAGGCGTGCAGACCGCTGAACGTGGAGAGCAGCACGACGGCAGCGATCACGGCCGCACCGGCGCTGCCGATGAGCGGGATGTGCTGTGCGACCGTGGTGGCCACGAGCGGCGCATGCGCGATGGCCGAGGCGGGCAGCGCATACAGAAAGCCGAGGTTGACCACCAGGTAGACCAGCATGACGCAGCAGGTCCCGATGATCAGCGCGAGCGGCAGCGTGCGCTGCGGCTGGGCCACCTCACCGCCCATGAATGACACATCGGCCCAGCCGTCATAGGTCCACATCACGGGCACGAGCGCGGTGGCGATCAGCGACAGTTGCGCCCCGCCCTGCCAGATGACGCGATGTACGGGCTCGCCGGTTCCGCCGGAAACGGCGGTGAAGGCCAGCAGTCCGAGGATCAGCAGAGCGGCAAATTTGGCGGCCGTGGCCGGCGTGAGCACGGCGACCGCACGCTTCACGCCGATGTAATTGATGGTGCCGACGGTGAGAATCGTAGCGGCGGCCACCCAGTGCACCTGCCGGGGCGTTAATGGAATGAAATAGCCGAGGTACTCGGCGAAAATGGTCGACGTCGCCCCGAGCGCCGAGGCGCGGATGACCGCGAGCTCCGTCCAGCCGAACAGAAACGCCGGCAGCGGGCCGTAAGCCTCGAGCAAGTAGGCGAAGATCCCGCCGGACCGTGGCATGGCTGCGGCGAGTTCGGCGACCGACAGCGCACCGGCGAGCGCCACCAGGCCGCCGAGCGTCCAGCAGAACATGGCCGGACCGGGTGAGTGCAGCAGACCGTCGACCGTCGCCGGGACGCGGAAGATGCCGCTGCCCACGGTGACCCCGACCAGCACCACGACGGCGCTCCAGAGCCCCACCGTGCGCGGCATGCGCTCGCCCCATTGATCGGCGACGGTCGATTGATCTTCACCGAGCGGTGGCGCCACGGGCTTCCTCCAGTAAATGTGCCGAGGATAGCAAAGCCCGCCCGACGCGCGTGCCTCAATACCGTCGTGCGAGCGCCTCGATGTCGGAACGTTCGGCGCCGATTGCCTGGTACAACGGCACGTGCCGCCAGCGCGGCCCCCCGTTGACGATGGCCGCGAAGGCGATCCAACCGCCGTGCTGTGTGCGCAAATATCCAGCGACGCCGCACACCGAACGCGGATCATTCAGCGTACC
The DNA here is from genome assembly GCA_049964755.1 of Steroidobacteraceae bacterium. GTDB lineage: Bacteria > Pseudomonadota > Gammaproteobacteria > Steroidobacterales > Steroidobacteraceae > 13-2-20CM-66-19. The sequence goes on from JBMFWZ010000009.1 coordinate 47,453, forward strand.
GGTCTTCAACGCCACACGGTTCAACCAATCCGCATTGCCCTGGCGCAGGAAAAGGAACGGCGCATCGTGCGGGGCGACCAGCCCGGCGTAGAAGGCACCAAACCGGCGGGTGTCGTGGTACTCGTGGCTGAGCAACTGCACCAGATCGTGCGCCGAGAGCCGATTGCCGGTGGTCAGTCCACTGCCACTGTAGAGCGGCGGCGGGCCCAGATCCGGCGGGTCGCCATACTCGGTGCCCGCGACAAAATTCTCCAGCAGCGTACTCGCCGAGGCCAGCGTCTCGCGTGGCTGCGTGATCGCGCCCATGTCGAGTGTGAGCACGTCAGCGATGTAATTATTGGAGTACTGCAACATCCGCCACAGCTGCTCGCGCACCATCAGACCGTCGACCCGCGCCAGCAGGTGCACACCGCTCGGCAGCGGCTCGAAGCGCACGCGCACCGGACCTGCGATCTGCACACCGATCTCGCGCAACGCCTCCTTCAGCAGCAAGCCCGTGCCACGGGCCGGATCGGACATGGCCCGGTAGACACGCTGGCCGCGTCCCACGGGCACGTCCCCCCCGACCGCAAGACTATCCTCGCCGTTCTCGGTGCGCCGCTCGACCCAGAAGGTCTGGCGCGCCCGCGCGCCCACGGTCCGGATCGTACCCGTGACCGGGATCGGCAGGTGCGTCACCCCACAGCCCTCGACCCGGGCGGCGAGCCCGGGGCGCCTAGGTACGACCCGCACACACCAGGTGCCGAAATCGACGCCGATGGCCGACAGTGGCGCATTGTAGGCATTGTCGCTGCGCAGGAGCGCCGCACAGCGGTCGCGGTTGCCGCACGCCACCGTCCCGAACGGCAGCGGATCTACGATGAGCGAACCGGTCACCTCGTGAAGCCCGGCGCCGCGCGCCTCGGCCGCGAGCTCCCACAGGGCACGGTCATCCAGCGACGGATCGCCGGCGCCGGCGAGCACCAGATTACCGTGCAGTACGCCGGCGCGCAGCGGCTGCATCGCCAGCAGCCGAGTCTGGAACTGCTCATTCGGTGGCCATTCCTGCAGAGCCGCCGCCGCTGTGGCGAGCTTCGTCAGCGAGGCTGGCGTGAGGCGCCGGTCCGGATCGAGCTGCTCGATGACCCGGCCGGTACGCAGGTCGACCGCCAGCGCCGTGACCAGCGCCCCCTGGCGCTGTAGACGCGCCACGGCGGCCCACTCGGCGTGCGCCGGCAGCGTCGCCAGCAGTGAAAGTACGGCGAACCAATACCTGGAGATTCGAAAACGCATGGGTGGGATTCTAGCGCTGAGCCGGGCTGCTGCATTGCACAGTTTCGCTCCGTCCTGGCCCTCCTGGCACACGCCCCCGACCGGCAACGAACCCTCAGGCTTACGCCGAGCACTTCGTACCCTGCCGTCGGCAACCCATCAATACCAAGCGCGACCCCACGCTCACTGAACTCGATCGATGCTCGCGTCCGGATGGGGATCGTCCCGCGGGTCTGTGTATTCGTCCAGCCCACAGCATCTCGCGCGAATCCGCGGCACCGTCCCGAACCTCCGCCCCCACTCCATCGGCACCCTCCACTTCGCGCACTAAAGCCGTGCCCCCTGCAATGTTCGCCGCAAATCACGGCTCTCACCGTTCTCTCCTCCGGGGCACCATTCCCGCACGCTGATGCGATGCTCTGGCCACACACGCACACCGCGGAACGCTCCGCTACGGCGCAGCGCCACTGCAGCTGCATCGGATCACACCGGGCCCGGAGCGACCGTGTACGACAAGGCCGCTGTCCCATCGAGCACACGCGCGCCGTCGACCGCAACGAACCTTCCGCCACCCCGAACTGCGAGGCCACGCGACCGTGAGAATCGCTTGAAACTCGCCCGCTCGGCCTCAGCCGCAACCTCTCGATGCCTACGCATCACCCGCGCAGCACATCCACATCGGCGCTGTGCCAACGGTCACGACGGACAACCGCAACGCGTGAACCCGCTCTCAATGGGCCGCGAAGCGGATGATCCCCGCCACGGGTGGATTGCTGTACTGCGGCGAGACACCCAGAATCAACTCATTCAGTTGCGGAACGTAAGTTGAAGACTTCGCCCCCTTCGCACTCGGCACCACCGCAATCTCGCGGTAATGATTCGGATCGATCTCCTGCACGACGCCGACCTGGCCCACCGCGCCCGGAACATAGAGACGCTGACGCGCAACATCGAAATCAGTTCCGTCGTTAATCGCCGGAACGGCGACCGTAGCGACCGTCTTGCCATTATTCGTATCCAACACGAACAATCTGGTCGGATTGCGCGTCGTGATGAACAGACGGTGATGTGCCTCGTCAAGCGACATCGCAAGATTGGTCTTCGCCCCGGTGATGTGCCAACGCGCCAGGACGTTTAAGGTCTTTTTGTCGAGCACATCCACTTCATTTCGATCCGCAATGTTGATGAACATCCGTCCACCGTGCTGCTCCGCACGCAATGCCTCGACATGATTGGAATTGAACTCATGCACACGCACCACCCGACCCGTCCACGGGTCGATCTCACTCAGCCAGCAATGCTTCATGTGCACGTCCGAGCCACCCGAAACGATGAACAGACGCCGCGTCGACGGATCGTAGTATTCACTGTCCGACCCGGCGCTGGGATCTAGCCGCAGATACCCGAGCAGCCGATAGGTTCGATCATCGATGATCCTGGGTCCGGAATCGTCCGTCACGATGATTCGATGTGTACCCGGCACCAAAAAAAATGCATGCGGGGTTTTGAACGTGGTCAGTGTTCTCAACAGTCGACCGGTCTTGAGGTTAAATACCTCCACTGTGCCGTGATCTTCCGCGGCTACGAAGAGCTTATTTTCCTGGATATCGGCAAACAAATGGTCTACGTCGCCATGATAGCCCGGGAACTGGGTGCGACCGATCAGCACCAGGGGCTTGAGGGAATCGCCTGCGACCGCTGCCAGAGAAACCGTTGCGAGCAATATGAGGCTTGTGAGCTGCACAAGACGTATGAATCTCATGAATTCAAACCCTTATCGGTAATATGTCGAACACTTCCGGCTGCTTGAGGCCGACGAACGCCACGATCACGCGCACCTGATGACCCGCAGGCCATCGTCACCCGTCAATTCGTGACATCAACGAGCTTCGCAGCTGACGGTATCTTATGGGCGAGATCGTTGCGGATGCGGATTGCTTCGGCGTGAAGCGAATTCTCGTTCATGCCGGCGGAAAATGGGAACACCACTCCGAGTGCCCCGATGCGCTTGCCGGCGCTGTCCTTCAGTGGCAGTTCGACTTCGAAACGCTGCAAGTCCTTGTTATTTTCGAGGTTGGTCTGCCCAAGGTTCACCACGCGCGCGTCATCACTGTCATCTTTTTTCCCGATTCGACCGATATTCGAGCCCAATATCTCCGGAATGGCGTTTTTTGGCGTTGCCGCGTGAATTGCCATGATCAGCACGTTCGGATGTTTTGCAAGTTCTTCGTCGACCAGCTTTTGGGCGTACGAGTTGAGCGGCAAATTCGGGTCCCAAAGCGCCTTCTGCACCAAATTAGTCGCGAATGACGTATTTCTCTGCAGGTATGTGCGAATCGAGTACGCCTCTCGCTTCAAACGCCATTCGTTGCTTCCCTTCAAACTCACCATCATCACACCCGCCTTATGATTCGACACGTCGAGCAGCGGCACGACCGCTTGAAGTTCCCCCGGGCGGTAATCGAAATGCGCCCGATTGGTGCTAAACGCACGTGCCCCAACGGGTGCAATTGCGATGCCGAACTTTCCGCGAGTAGACCCGACCGATTCGAGTGTTTTCCTTCCTGGTACTCGAATATATATTGTGAGCGCATCGACGTTGCGGTGATGAGCAACCACACGGTTAATCAGGTCTTGGGCGTAACTCTTCGGCCCGATCACCGGCGCGCCAATATTCGGCATGTAGGACGCCAGCGCGACGCCCGCAAGGAGCGAAGCACTCGTAGCGGTGACAAAAGTCAGTACGGTCGTTCTCATCAGTCGATGCCCCCAGATGTACTATTGTGCCCCGTGACAAGGGCCCATTGGCTGGATATCTCAGCCCGCAGAGCATTGAGGCTAGCACTCGTACCTGAAGCCCACCTTTCAACTTTCTGAATGAAAATTCATGCAACCGCCGGTCATGGCGGAATTGATCGCGACAGCCGAGGCCGAACTGCTGCGCGGCACGCCTTGGGCGGACTGATCAGGCCCGCTCGGATACGCAGCACCACAGACGCATTCTTCCGTCGTCTCCGTACAGAAGAATTCAGATGCTCTTCGACGCACCGAGACTGGACGGCGCCACGGAATCATCGGTGCGCGAGGACTCGGACGGGAACGCAGAATTTGCCACTGGGATCTCGAATACCACGCGCAGCCCCCCAGACATTGATGCCGCCTCGGCCCAGATTTTTCCGTGGTGCAATTCGATGATACTGCGGCAGATTGCGAGCCCCAATCCACTCCCTTGTTGCTCTTCGGCTCGTTTGCCGAAGCGCACGAAGCGCTCGAAAATGCGCTCCCGATCACGGGCCGCGAGACCCGGACCCTGATCTTCAAGACTCACCCGCCACAAACCGCCCGAAAGCGTCGATACAAGCGTGACGATGCCGTTCGGGGGCGATGCTTGCAGGGCATTCACGAGCAGATTCAGCAAAACCTGTCGAATACGCTGCGTTTCGAAGGCGGCCGTACCCTCACCCCAGCACCGCAACTCGAAATGCTGGTCATAATGTTCCGCCAGCACGCGCGCATCCTGGGCGAAGGCACTGAGAAACATTTCAGGCACCTGGCGCGTCAGGTGCAGCGTGATGGCCTTCGCTTCTGCGCGCGACAGAAACAGCAGCTCCTCGATGATGCGGTTCAATCGCGCCAATTCCTCCAGCTGCATCTGCACGGACTCCTCGTCCGCAGACGACAGATCGCTTCGCACCAGAAGTTTCTCAGCCTGCAACCTGATCAGCGAGAGCGGCGTCTTGAGCTCATGCGACGCCTCGGCTGTAAAACGCCGGATTTCCTTGAATGAATATTCAAGGCGATCGAACATCTGATTTAGGAGCCTGGCTAGATCTGATATTTCGTCCCGCACGCCCGACACCGGGATGCGCTCGCTCAGATTGTCCGAACCGATACGCAGCGCCGTCTGGCGAATCAGCCGAACGGGTCTTAATGCCATGCGGCTCAAAGCGAAACCGATGAGTGTACTGACGCCGAGCATCGCCCCGAGCAAGCTCAGGCAGACCTCGACGTAACCATCCATATCCTTGTAGATCTGCTCGGAGGAGGTCGCAATCGTGATATCCAAGGGGGGCAGAATGAATTCCGAGAGGCGCAACCTGCCGATTCCCGGCATCTTTCCGTCAAACTCGTGCTTGTGCGGCACGTCCGGAAGCGCTCGGCCATCAAGGTTGTCGGAGTAAAACACAACACGTTTTCCAGGTCGATCGACCTCGATGTAAAATAGAACTGATGCGTACTTGGTTGTTTCCCGAATTCTCTCATTAATATCATTGGCCGTAAGACTCTGATAGTTTCGTCCAAGCCGCGCACGGATTTGTTCATATTCCGCGCGATTGAGCTGATCAAGACCGTGAACCAGGTAACTTCCGAGCAAGTGATACCCGATGACGAACAGGCCGGCCAACGTAATAGTCGCCGCGAACGCGTACCAGGCTGCGAGGCGAAGACTGATGGACCTCAACATCAGAGCAATTGGTAGCCAACACCACGTACAGTTCTGAAATATGGCGTGCCGTCGCCACACTCAAGCTTGGCGCGTAACCGGCTCATATAGACATCAAGCAAATTGGTATCGACGTCGTAGTTGGACGCCCAGATCTTCTCCGATATCAACGTACGAGCGAGAATTCGCCCCGGGTTTTGCATGAAAATCTCGAGCAATGCAAATTCGCGACGGGTGAGGTCCACGGTTTGCCCATTCAGTTGCGCCGTTTGGTTCAGCAGATCGAGCCGGATGCCACGGTACTCGATGATGGTCTCCTTGACTTCCGACTGGCGTCGCAGCTGCGAACGTACGCGGGCCAGAAGTTCCTCGAAGCTGAATGGCTTCGGTAGATAGTCATCGGCGCCGAGATCCAGACCCCGTACTCTGTCTTGCACAGAGTCTCTTGCGCTCAGGATCAGCACCGGCTCCTTGAATCCGTTACGACGCCATTCGCGCAATAAATCAAGACCATCTCCGTCCGGGAGCCCCAGATCGAGAATGATCAAATCGTAGGACGCGTTGCACAGCGCATCCCGCGCGGCTCGGCAGCTATCAGCGCAACCGACCGTGTAGGCGCGTTCCGCAAGTCCCTGCTTGAGCAGTCGCGCGAGGCGGTGTTGATCTTCGACGATCAGGATTTTCATGAGCGAAGACCCCGGGGCAACTACTCCCGCAAGCGACAACGTACGCAGGTTCTTGGCAAGTAGTATACGTCTTTCCCCTCGCCGAGCTGCAGCCGCGTGCGGTCCGAGCTTGCCACCGCCATGCACCCAGGCGAGGACGTCCCGATACTCAACGCAGTCGATTCCCCGGCGAGGCAGTGGCGCCCATCTTGCGCCGCGCGTTGGCGGTGCCCCGTCCCCGCCAGCCCCCGAGCTGGAGAAGAGCGCGTTCGCAATGCAGCCCCAGATCGCGCACCGCATGATTCCACATCGCACGCCCGAGGACGCCGCGCAGCGGTTTGCGCCGACGCCGCATCATCGCCTGAGTGACGCTGCTGCGCAGCGAATGAAGGTCATCGCAAGCAGGCATCCCTCGACGCACGTCGAACTGGCCCCGGCGAATTCCAGCTCCGTTACACAGGTACGTTGAAGCCCGTCAGGCGAGAAAACGTTGGCCAGCACGAAGGCACCTGCGTTGCCACGCAACGCCACACAGGGGCTCCAAGATTGGAAGCTAACGTGCGACCACTCGGGCCTGTGACGCGCAGCAGCGTCATTGGAAGTGTACGATCCAGTGCACTGTTGAGTCGCGCACCTTCCGCGGCGGACGTCCACGGTCCATGGCGCCGTCGACGTTTAAAAGAATAGTGGGGCGCGGCATCCGGTTAGTTCGTGCCGGATCGTCCGCGCCCCACCCCGACCCATGTCACTGCGAACCCCTAGTCCGCACGTCACCGAGCGAACACCGCCACTGCCGTCGCTCTGGGTGGGCTGAGTTTAGAATGATACCGTCAGATCACCATAGATCGTGCGCTCGAGGGGCGAGTAAGTGCCGATGTCGACGGTCATGAACTGGTTGGAAAATGCGTGTGGGAAGTAGGGTGGCGCAGCGTTATTGAGATCATTCACACCCAGATCGAGCACCACCTTCTTGCCGCTGCCTGCAGCTCCGAAGCGCCATGTGTATGCGCCGCGCAGATCAAATGAGCTGTAATGCGGCACGGGAACGAAGAGCGGCCCAGTCCCGCCAGAGCCGGCGTCGGTTACTGCGGAGATGTATGTATTGGCCAACGTGATGTCCAGATTCCGGTATGCCCAATCCACGGTGGAATAGAACCGATACTTTGGCAGCGTTCCGGCAAATACCCCCAGATTGCTTGCGTTGCCAGCATACTGGATCGATGGATCACCCAGGCCGTCGGAGAACTTGTACGAATCGAACGACATCGCGCTAGTTGAAACGGTCCATGTTCCGTAGCGATTCCAAGGCAGGATATAGATTGCCTGGGCGGTCCACGACCGCTCCCGAAGCACCGCCAGATTCGTAAAGCGATCCTCTACATAGATATTCTGTACATTGCCGGGATTCGCCTTCAGATACGCCTCCAGAGCACCGGGCGCACTAAATGGATCTGACCCACCGAAATTCACGAAGTTGCCCTCTCCGAGGTTCCCGAAGAACGGCGATGCAGAGCCGAGCTTGTTTACCGAATTGAAGATATTGTTGAATCCGATGCCGCCGGCAAATCCATATAAATTTATGGATGAAAAATCTCCGGTCACCGACAGACCGCTGATGAATTTGGGCCGGAACACAAAGCCGATTGAACGGGAAACCGCTACCGCCGGCTTCAATCCAGGGTTGTTGCCATCCTCACCGTTGAAGGTATAGCCGCCCAGAGAGCTCTCCCCGAAGACATTGCCTGGTATGACCCCCGTGACCTGACGAGTATCATATGGGCCATAGGCCTGAAACATCGGCGGGGCGACAAATGCCTTGGTGTACGTACCGCTAATCGCAAATTGGCTGTTAAACGGCGCCCAACGAAACCCAAATTTTGGGTCGGTTGAGCTTCCCGCGTCACTGTAG